>JAZKFS010000023.1:8858-49717 GCA_040386315.1 Bacteroidota bacterium | reverse complement strand
AAGTTATCTATGTAATTAAGGATTAATTTGTACCGGTTTTAAAATTGTCTGCCCGTCAATATGCACTGCTGCATAATACATTCCCTGAGAAAGCACGGGAAGATCAATTGTTACACTTTGGAGGCCTGCCTGGGTAGCCACCTGTACATTATTGATTGAATAGACAGCTACTCCTAAAGTGTTTATAATTTCAATGCTGATATTATTTGCTGTAACCGCTGTAATATCAAAAGTCAGCTTTTGAACAGCCGGATTAGGATATACACTAATACTTGCTGTGCTACTATTTTTACTGTCTGATGAGTAGCTGCCGGCAATACCTTTTCTGGTTAAATCCCACTCAAATTCCCTGATATATTTTACTTCCCCTTTACCGCTATTAGTGCCGCTTGTAACCAGCGGCATACCGGCAATAATTCCACCGTGTATAGCGCCGATCTCACGGAAAAATGAAATACCGGTATAGGATTCCGTCAGGTTTGATAATACATATCTTACCGGGGAAATCCCAGAGGAAGTACCGATATATACAGCAAGTGAACCGGTAGCTAGGCCGGGAGAAGTAATGGCTATGTCATTTAAAGTATCATTATTAATTCTGCCCTTTCCGGCTACGCATGTCCCGAAATTTGCTCCCGCTTCATTACCTTCTACTGTCCATATCCGGTTAGAAATAGTACTTCCACCATGATATAGAGTTACTCGCCCCTCTCGGAGCTGGCCATTGGTATAGTGTGGCGCACCAATTGCGATATCTTCATATCCATCATGATTTATGTCTCCCGCAATTGCAATGCTATATCCGAATTTGCTGCCTGTGGTACTGTCGGTGATAGTAAACTTCTTTGCAGGAGGTTCGTTTGGTTCGGTAGGTAATGCATCCATTATTGTTACACATGCTGTTACCGAAGTATCAGTTCCTGGCGCACCGATGATAAGATTCGGCTTTCGATTTGATCCGGTTGAGGTTACTGCACCGATAGCCATACTCCAACCAAATCCGGATTTTTGTCCTGTACCTTTCACGCTCCACGAAGCGGAGGATGGCAAGCCGGACGAAGAACCCAAATAAGAATATACTCTACCGCTTTCTGTATCCCCAGCATTATAATAAGGAGCTCCAACAAAGAGTTCACTATACCCATCGTTATTCATATCTGCTGTGGCAAGCGCATATCCAAATTGTTCGTTTGTTTGGGTTTCTACGAGTGTCTTAGCAGGTGTAGTGTTCAGTCCGCTAGCTGAGCCATAGTATATAAATACCTTTCCCTGAATATTATCTGTTCCCGGAGCACCTATAATAACATCTGCATAATTATCATTATTTATATCATTCATTCCGGCAACACTCCAGCCAAAGTATGCCCGCTCCTGATTACTTTCTATTACCCAGTCTGGCGTAGCAGCAAATCCCGCTGATGAGCCGTAGAATACCATAACTCTACCTTCATTGGCTTGTCCGCTACTGTAATATGGATTACCAATCACCATATCATTATAGCCATCCCCATTCACATCTCCGGCCTGTGCCACAGCGTGGCCTGTCCCCTTATCACTTACGATTTCCCATGTACTGGCCGCTGTTTGGGCATGTAGTTCCAGTAGCGATATATTCAATACTGCAATAAGCGGCAACAATATACCGGCAGCTTTTAAAACGAAGACTTTTTTCATAGCTGATAATAAAAATATGATAAAAAAATACAGGTGAATATTTCAGATAATTCTGATTCAAACATATCCTGATTTATACCCCCAAAGCAATAGCCGATTTCTGAACGGTCGAAATGACTTTCCGAACGGTCGAAAATCGCTTATGAACGGTCGTTTTTTGAAAAGTCATTTTTCCGGAAAATGGCAGAAAAGTTTTAAATCTTTTTAAAACAGGTGAAAATGACCGGAGTTTTTAAAGCTATTACCCAGGGAATTTCTCTTTTAAAAAGCAGTTTTTAATTTCAGTTGCGCAGCCTTTTAAAAAACCCATAGACTTATTTTAAAAGTCTTTTTAAAATCCAAATGTCTTCTGAGCGAAAAATCCACGTAAGAGACTGCCCGGATGAAAAACATCTATCATAAATTTGTTGTTTTTTGGTGCTTCAGAATGATAAAAAGCTCAGGCAGTTTTAGCGTAGGAGGGAAATGGGCGGGTTTGATGTTTGTGGAATATAGCTGTAATTAAGGAGCAAGGTCGAAAGGAATATCTACTTCTATACGGGTTCCGGCAGGGCGGCCCTCATCATCTATGCGGTCAATAACACGAATAAGCATCTCTTTCCCGGTCGTTTCTTTAAGTAACGCGATACGCTCTTCATTGAGAGACATACCAAATGATGTATGGTTTTCATGGGTTTTGGATTCTGATTTACGTCGTTGACTTTCCTGACGGCCAATTCCATTATCCTCAATAATAAGGACAATACGGTCTTCCTCATACATCCGGGCTTCCACATGTATATAGCCATCATTATCTGTACGGTAGAGAATACCGTGCCTGAGCGCATTTTCCACGTACGGCTGGAGTAACATTGGAGGCACGTAGGTGGATTTTATTTCAATTCCTTCATCATGTGAAATAGTGTAATTAACTTTTTTGCCAAACCGTAATTGCTCCATTTCAAGATAAAGCTTAACAATCTCAAATTCAGTAGATAATGGAATTAAAGGTTGACGTACATGCTCAAGTGTCATACGTATCAGCTTGCCAAACCGTGATAAATAGCGATATGCAGATGGCTTATCATTTTCCGTAAGAAAAAATTGAATGGAATTCAGAGCATTAGACAGGAAATGAGGATTGATCTGTGAACGAATGGCCTTATGTTCTGTATCCATCAGCTTTCTTTCAAGCTCCTGACGTAACATTTTCTGGTGTGCAGTATCATATTGGAGTTGCATTGATGTGAGAGCTTTATGGCGCTCTTCGGTAAGAAGTTCATTCTTAATCCGCATAAACTCTTTCAGGTGATAATATGCAGCGAAATTCTGTTCCTTCTCATGCACATCCGCACATGCTTCATGGATCTGGTACAGCATATCAGTTGCATTGAGCTCATCAGCGATCTTTAATGCCTTATAAAGATATGCTAAGGCTTTCCTGTTTTGGCCTATATCCATATAGGCTCTTCCTATATTGCTAAGTACCACAGCTTTCCCACGCTCATCATTAAGCTGGTACCGAAGTTTTAAAGAACGCCGGTAGAAATAAATAGCATCTTCATACTCTCCTATCTGCGCATAAGCAAATCCAATTCCACTTAGGCTAACACTAACGCTCGAGTCATTGCCTAATTCCTCCTTTAGTGTCAATGCTTCCAGTTGGCTCGCGATTGCTTCATGGTGCCTGCCGAGGCTGGCGTACAAAACCCCAATATTGCCTAATACGCTGCTTACTTTCTCCTTATCATTGACCTGTCTGGCTAATACAAGTGTTTCTTTAAAATATTCTAATGCCTTTTCATCGTCATTAAGCGTCGCGTATATATTAGCTACAATACTTAAATTACCGGCAATTCCATTTTGGTCACGGATAGAACGGCTTATCTCAAGGGAATGAAGCAGATATTCCAAAGCTTTATTATAATCCGTAAGCCGGGAATAAACAACACCAATATTACGCTCAATATGAGCACATTCTTTTTTATTATCTATCTCTTTAAAAATATCCAGCGCACTTTGCAGATATTGCAGCGCCTGGTCCAGATCGGCAAGCAGTAATCTCGCCACGCCGATATTGCGATAGCAGAAGCCTATTGTTTCAGGATGATTAGACAGCTCGGCATATTCGCGTGCCTCCTGTGCTTTTTCAAGCATTGCTGCAGGACTGTGAGTGCGTAATTCCCATGCTTCTTTGTTAAGAGATACGGCATTTTTAAAGGCTTCCTCCCTTGCAGTTTTCGCTTCTGATATTTTTTGAAGATTCATGGGAATGGTGAAAGATTAGCTTTAACAGAGTAAAAGAAGAAGATAATTGAGAATGGAGTTAGGATTCAACACCACTTAAATTGTACTTTTGGATCTGCTCCAAAACCTCAGTTTTCCGCCTGCGTGCTATTTCAAGTTTGTCGCCATTAGTCATAACAATATACGAAGAGCTCTTTTCATCACTCTCCCGCAAATATCTCTTAATATAGTGCGGATTAACGATATATGCACGATGAATACGCATAAATCCTGCTGCTGCCAGAACATCCTGAAATTTAGAGGAAGGTTTTGA
The DNA here is from genome assembly GCA_040386315.1 of Bacteroidota bacterium. Taxonomy (GTDB): domain Bacteria; phylum Bacteroidota; class Ignavibacteria; order Kapaibacteriales; family DASPKH01; genus DASPKH01. Next base: position 45,504 of record JAZKFS010000023.1, on the reverse strand, counting down.
AATCACCACAGCTGGTTTTGCCTCAAGATGGAATTTTGTATATGCCCCGTCAGACTCGCAGTACACAATATCACTGCATGACATAAATTCAAACCCCTCATGCAAAGGCACCATTATACGCAGTGGCTTACCGCCGGATGTGTGCATCGCATTAAGGTTGGTCAGCACATTTTCTATCTGTTTACTAAAACTATCTAATACTTTTGGTTTTGGCTGCTGCTCACGGAGTTTCTTTACTTTTTCCACGGCCTCGTACAGCTCATCTATATCCACCGGTTTTACCAGATAATCCACAGCGCTTGCTTTAATAGCCAGCAGCGCATAATGCTCATGTGCCGTTACAAAGATCACAGCAAAATTCCTCATCCGAGGATGAACGGATTCCAAAAAAGTAAATCCATCCTCACGCGGCATTTCCACGTCCAGGAAAACAATGTCAGGAGCATATTTCACAACCATTTGCCGGCCTTCCTCCGCTGAAGCCGCCATTCCCACCACTTCCACTTCCTCAGGACAGGTATCGCGGATCAATCCCCGCAGCATTTCCCGGCTCAGTTCCTCATCTTCAATTATAATAGCACGCAGCATATTATCACCATAAATATTATATCTATATTATTCTATCAGTTTTAAAATTTCTGAATATCAAATTACCAAGTTTTCTTATAAGCAGCAAAATTATGCCTTTTAAAAACATCTTTTAAAAACATTTCCCTTTTAAAATAACTTTTTACCGGAAATTAAGGTTGTCTCAAAACTCTTAGTAATTGTAATTCTTTAAAAATTATATTGAATAAAAATTCTTATGCAAGCACATATTATTTATAAAAAACAACTTTCTAATCTGCCCTCAGCTTCTGCGATGGAATTGGTGGATGATATTATTTATATCGTTGGCGATGATTCGCAATATCTGTATTGTTGCAGTATTGACGGGAAAATTCTTCACAAAATTGAGCTTTTTAAAAGTGATGCAGGCAAAGGTGAGCGAATTCCCAAAAAGGAAAAGCCTGATCTGGAAGCGATGACAAGTTTTCAGATTGATGGTGAAAAATATTTGCTGATTTGCGGCTCCGGCTCGAAGCCAAATCGTGAAGTTTGCTATCTGGTAAAGCTCGCTGATAATTTTAAAAAGTACGAAATCGAGGAAATTTCTTTAAAAGATTTTTATGCTTCACTTCGTGAAAATGAAGAAATTACCGGCGGTCGGAAGCTGAATATTGAGGCGGCAGCTTCAAATGAGAATACGTTAATTCTCTTTCAGCGTGGGAATAAATCAGGAAAAAATGTGCTACTCTATTTCGATTTACACGAAATTTTCACCTTTTTAAAAGATTCCAAACAGGACATTCCTAAGCCCGAAATTCATTCGTATCAATTGCCGCTTTTAAAAGATATCCCAACAGGTTTTTCCGGCGCAGGATTTCTACCGCATTCCAAAACTCTTATTTTCACAGCATCAGCTGAAGATACAGAAAGCGAGATTGACGATGGAAAAACGCTCGGCAGTTTTTTGGGAATTCTGGATGTCAACGATGATTCAAAGGAAATTCATTGCGCGCTCATTACGCAAGAAAATGGCGATGAATATGATGGGAAAGTGGAATCCGTAACGGTTTTAAAAGAAGAGAAAGAAGGAGTTTGGGAAGTGCTGGCAGTAACGGACGACGATCAGGGCGGCTCGGATTTTCTCACAATTCGCTTTGATACAAATCTTTAAAAACCACTTTTAAAAACAAAAAATCCCTGTCTTATTAAAACAGGGATTTCCTTTTTAAAACTCAATTTTTATATTTTATTTGCGTGCAAGCCTAGCGCCGGCGTTTTTTTTTGACTTTTTTACAGCAATGTTCTTCTTCTTGCTGGTTGTCGATTTTTTAGCAATTGCTTTTGTTGCGGAAGCCGCTTTTTTCGCGCTTGCTACGTCAAGTCTTGGCGCTTTGCCGCTGATTTTTTCTTTTAAAGTCAGAACCGCATCTACGTAATCGCCGCTGTTATTATAGTGATACACAGCTTTGATATGCGATGAATTTGTTTCTTCCCAGCCGTTCGTTTTCAAATAATTCGCAACACTGAAAATCGCGTCCGGCTTTTCAAAAAGATTGATTTTTCCGTCGTTATCGCCATCACGTCCCCACTCTACGTAGCTCGAAGGAAGGAACTGCGACAATCCAAACGCTCCGGCAAATGAACCGCGAAGCTGGGTAATATCGAAGTGATCACTTGAATCAATTTTTGAAAGCGCGATCAATTCCTCAATCGCCCAGTTCGTTTTTTTGTCAGCGCGCTCTTTTACTTTTAAAGCAACCTGGTGATACGTATCACCTTCACCGTACATTCCACGAGCTGTGCGAAGGCTTTGGTTTACGAATTCCGGCTGATTGGCCATCGCAATGTTCATATACACGCTTGGCACGTAGTCACGGCCAGTGAATTTACCGTATTTCGTTTCCACCCACATAATTGCTGCGATCGCTTCTTTCGGCACACCGAATTCATCTTCCGCTTTTTGAAGCATTTCGCGGTTTTCGTTCACAAATGCGCGTGCATTAGAAACTGAATATTCCGTAAAATTGTGCGAATATTTCCCTGAACGTGAACGGCTTGGAGCTGATGCTTTTCCAACCGCCGGGCCACCCGGTTTTGGAATAATATTCATCACATTCATCTTGATATAATCATCTTTAAAAGCGATATTTTCGTCTTTTGCTAATTTTTCTACGAATTCCGGGTCCACGCCGCGATCAAGCAATTGCTCATACACAGGCGCGAAAAATTCGCCGCGTAATTCAGCTTTTTTCTCAACAATAGCTGCTGTTTTCATTTCGGCAGTCGGCGGTACTGATGTCAAAACACCGGCCACAAGCGGCATAATGTAATTCTGACAAACACTGATCCATGTTGTAGTCATATCTATTTCCTCGCTGTTTTTTCAGGTTTGTAAAGTTGTTCCTGGTGGTGTGTCTGCTTTTGCAAACGATTATGAACTTCTATTAATGTAAATCTTTTAAAAAGTCCATCTTCTATTGTACTCTGCTGCAAAGAGTTATCTGCATTTTACGATTTTTTTTCGACTTTTAAAAATAAAAAAAAGAAAAAGCTCTAAATAATCGTTATATGCGGATAATCTTTTAAAAGAACGTCTCTCCTCCACAGCTGTATGATATAATTATACCCTGGAAAGTTTAAAGAGTTTCCTTTTAAAATGAATATTTTTTCACATAACTCGTGAACAATCAATCAAATGACACAGATAGAACTCATCCTCACGCCCGAAGAAGCCGCAAAACCTGAACTTGACGAGCTTTTAAAAGCCCGCGCCGCCCGCGAACTAAAGCTAAAACCCGAAAAGATCACGTTTTTAAAGAAAATCCGTCGCTCAATTGATGCCCGTTCGCGCCAGATTAAGGTACTTTTTCTTGTAGAAATCCACACAAATACCGAGCCAGAACCCGAACCCGATTTTAAAAGATTTTTAAAACCACTTTTTAAAAACTCCGAAAATGACCTTTTAAAAAGTGGCGTTCGCAAAGCAATCATCGTTGGCGCAGGCCCGGCGGGCTATTTCGCTGCGCTGGAATTGCTTGAGCACGGCATTAAACCAATCGTTTTCGACCGTGGAAAAGACGTTCGCGAACGCCGAAAAGACCTGCGCGCCATTCAGCAATTCGGCATTGTGAACCCACATTCCAATTACTGCTTCGGCGAAGGCGGCGCTGGCACGTATTCCGACGGCAAGCTCTACACCCGTTCCGTCAAGCGTGGCGACGTTTTTAAAAGTTTAAAAATCCTCGTGGAGCATGGCGCGAATTCTGATATTCTCCTTGACGCGCACCCGCACATCGGCTCGAATAAATTACCAAAAGTCGTCAGCGCCCTCCGCGAAACAATCCTTGAAAACGGCGGCGAAGTTCATTTTGACTCACACGTCACCGATTTTATTCTTGCGGATAAAAAAATTCTCGGCGTCGTAGTCAATGGCGAAACCGAACATTTTGCTGACGCCGTCATCCTCGCAACAGGACATTCCGCGCGTGATATTTTCGAGCTGCTTTTAAAAAGAAATATTTATATCGAGGCAAAACCCTTCGCGATGGGCGTTCGCATTGAGCATCCGCAGGCGCTGATAGACGAGGCGCAGTACAGGCAGAATCCACGCAGCGAACATCTTCCCGCGTCAAGCTACAAGCACGTATGCCAGGTAGATTCGCGCGGCGTTTTTTCGTTCTGCATGTGTCCCGGCGGGCTGATTGTTCCCGCAGCCACTGCGCCCGGCGAAATCGTTGTGAACGGCATGAGCATGTCGCGCCGCGATTCCGAATTTGCCAATTCCGGCATCGTTGTCGCGGTGAATCTCGAAGACCTCGAACTTTTTAAAAATCACGGCGCATTTGCCGGGCTGGAATATCAGAAGAGCGTGGAGCAGGCAGTTTTTAAAGCCAATGGCGACGGCAGCCAGCGCGCGCCCGCACAACGCATGACGGATTTCGTTGCGGGCAAAATCTCGCCGACATTGCGCGAAACATCGTACATTCCGGGTTTGGTGTCAGCGCCCGTGCACGATATTCTGCCTGACCATCTTTCAAAGCGGTTGCGCGTGGCATTCGTGGAATTCGGCAAAAAAATGCGCGGCTACTACACCGAAGAGGCTAACGTCGTCGCAACGGAATCGCGCACCAGCTCGCCGATAAAAATCCCGCGCGTGAAGGAAACGCTCATGCACACTGAAATCGAAAATTTCTTCCCTTGCGGCGAAGGCGCGGGCTACGCAGGCGGCATTATCTCAGCGGCAATGGATGGGCAAAATGTGGCGAAGGCGGTGGCTTTAAAAATTAATGTAAATTAGGAAATGACTGAAGAAATCCAACAAAAACTTTCTGAAATAGAAAGCACAAATAATGTAAAAATCCTTTTTGCATGTGAGTCGGGTAGCCGTGCGTGGGGATTTCCGTCGCCGGACAGCGATTTTGACGTGCGGTTTGTGTATATTCACGCGCCGGATGCATATTTGTCTATTGACGAGAAGCGCGATGTGATTGAGTTGCCGGTGAATGAAATTCTGGACATCAGCGGCTGGGATATTCGCAAGGCTTTAAAACTTTTCTATAAATCGAATGCGCCGCTGTATGAGTGGATGCAATCGCCGATTTTGTACCGCGAGAATTTTGGCTTTTTAAAAGAACTGCTCAGCCTCGCGCCGGAATATTTCTGCCATCGGGCGGGAATGCATCACTACCTGAGCATGGCGGCGAATTGTTTTAAAAACGATTTGCAGAAGGGCGAGGTGCGCCTGAAAAAGTATTTTTATGCGTTGCGTCCGATTCTTGCTGCGCGGTGGATTGCAGAGCGAAAAGAAGTGCCTCCAATGGAATTTCACACGCTTTTAAAACTTATTAACGACCAGAAAATCTTATTGCAAATTGATGCGCTTTTAAAAAGAAAGTTGGTAAGTAATGAATCTGAAATGATTGTGCAGATTGCAGAATTGAATGATTTCATTCAATCGCAAATTGAGTTCTGCGAAGAAAAAGCGCAGGAGTTTTTAAAAAAGCAGAATGAGATTGAACCTTTAAATGAGCTTTTTCGGCAGTATGTTTTTAAAGCGTGGAATTCATGACAATTGACTGGCTTCGCGAAAATAATCACCTCATTATTTTTGAATGTGTAAGTGGGAGCAAATCCTACGGGCTTGACACACCGCAATCGGATACAGATATTCGCGGAGTATTCATCATGCCGGAGGAAAAGTTTTTTGGGCTTGAGAATGCCACACAAATCAGTAATGAATCGAACGATATTGTTTTTTACGAGCTTCGTCGCGTTGTAGAATTACTTTTAAAAAACAATCCAAATGTTCTTGAGCTTTTAAACATTCGCCCTGAGTTTATTTTAAAACAACATCCGCTTTTTGATGTTTTAAAACCCGAAATTTTCCTTTCAAAACTATGCCGCGAAACGTTTGGGAATTACGCAGTTTCTCAGATTAAAAAGGCGTATGGATTGAATAAAAAGATTATCAATCCGATGCAGGAAGAGCGGAAATCGGTTCTTGATTTTTGTTATGTCATTGAAGGCCAGGGTTCAATTCTTTTAAAAAACTGGCTTTTAAAAAATAATCTGGAGCAGGAAAACTGCGGGCTTGTCAATATTCCTCATACGCGAGACACGTATGGTCTGTTTTACGATAATTCCGGCGGAAATTTAAAATATCGTGGTATTGTTTTAAAACAAGTATCAAATGATGTGGCGCTTAGCTCAATTCCAAAAGAAGAAAAAATGCTCGCGGTGATGTCGTTTAATAAAGACGGCTACACGCGCTACTGCAAGGATTACAAGGAATATTGGGACTGGGTTTCAAAACGAAATAATTCGCGCTACGAGAATACGATTTCTCACGGCAAAAACTACGATGCGAAAAATATGATGCACGTTTTCCGGCTGCTTTCAATGGCGGAAGAGATTGCAGCGGAGAAAAGAATTAATACATTTCGGCACGACCGCGATTTTCTTTTTAAAATCAAAAACGGCGAATTTGCGTATGATGAACTTTTAAAGCTCGCCGATGAGAAAATTGAGCGTGTGAATGCTGCGTATGCAACGTCGGATTTGCCGGACGCGCCGGATATTGCGGAAATTGAGAAGATTCTTTTTACAATTCGAAAGAAATTTTACAACAAAACATTTTAAAACAGTGAAAACAGAAATTGTCCCGAAACGCAGACGCTTTTTAAAAATAATCGCCGGACTTGGCGGAGGGCTGGCCTTGAGCGGGATTTTTGGAAATAAGGCGTTTGCGGTGCCTTCTTTTAAAGGAGCAGTAAGCGACCATTTTGACAGCGAAAAATTTTTTAATCCGTTTCAGGGTGCAGATCAGGAGCGCGGTTTTCTCGATGTTTTAAAATGGCAGTTTGACAGGAAAACGCCGAAGGGCTACTGGCCGGAATTCATTGATGATGTGAAGCAGACGGTGCCGGAACAGCGCGTTTTAAAAGGTGAGATCCGCGCGACGTTTATTAATCACGCGACGGTTTTGCTGCAGGTGGACGGGCTGAATATTATCACCGACCCGGTTTTTTCTGAGCGCGTGAGCCCGGTGAGTTTTGCCGGGCCGAAGCGCCATCGTGCGACGGGCGTGGCTTTTAAAGATCTGCCGCCGATTGATTTGATTTTGCTCAGCCATAATCATTATGACCACTGCGATATTGACATTTTAAAAGAATTGCAAGCGCGCGATAATCCGGTGATTTTTACAGCTTTGGCGAATAAGGCGTTTCTGAATCGCGAAGGTTTTAAAAAGGTGAAGGAATTTGACTGGTGGCAGGGCGATGCTTTTAAAAATATACGCGTGACGGCAGTTCCGGCGCAGCATTTTTCGGGGCGGAGTTTGGGTGACAGGAATTATGCGCTGTGGTGTGGTTTTATGGTGGAAACCTCCGTTGGGAATATTTACTTCGCAGCGGACACGGGGTACTGTCCGGTTTTTAAAGAGATCGGCGAACGTTTTAAAAATATCCGGCTGGCGCTCATTCCGATTGGCGCGTATAAGCCGGAGTGGTTTATGGGGCCGGTGCATGTGTCGCCGGTGGACGCGGTGAAAATTCACCATGACGTTGGCGCGCAGGAAAGCATCGCAATTCACTTCGGCACGTTTAATATGGCTGATGAAGGTGAAGGTGAGGCGGAACGCGACCTTTTAAAAGAATTACAAAAACCAGATAATTCGGGCGTGAAATTCCTGGCTTTAAAAAACGGTGAGAGCCATTCGGTGAAGATTTAAAATCAATTCTTTTAAAAACTGTCATTTCAGTAAACTCGTTTGTTTTATTGAAATGGCAGTTTTTAGAAACCCTCCTTTTTAAAACTGCTTTTAAGGTTTCTTAACAATTTATCTTGGTAATTCGCCGCAAGTTGCCTATTTTGTGAAATTACTGCCACCCATTTCTTTTTAAAAAGATTTAGAATAACTACACATCACATATATTTTTAAGAGAGGTTTAATTGCCATGAAGCATTACCACAGCTTGATTGGATCCATATTTTCCGCCTTGCTTTTATTGCCTGTTACGGGTTTTTCGCAGGATCGGGAGGAATTTAAAGAGAAGGATAATCCCGGCGCTCGCTTTAAAGAGTTTTACGAGCAGCGCTCGTACCCTTTTGAAGCAGTCCCTGAGCAGGCGCGTTTAAAGGCAATGCAGTTCGTAGATACGAAAATGCGGTCTAAATCCAGCGCGGCATCCCTTCTTGCGGCACAACCTCAATGGCGTCCTATCGGCCCATATACGGTTGGCGGGCGCGTGAAATCCGTAGTAGTGCATCCGACAAATCCTCAGATCGTGTATATCGGATCGGCAGCGGGTGGCGCCTGGAAGACGACAGACGGTGGTGATAACTGGCTGCCGATCTTTGATAATGAAAATGGGATCGCTTTTGGTTCGCTGGCAATTGACCCGAATAACCCTGAAGTGCTGTATGCAGCCACAGGTGAGGCCAGCGGAAATATTGATGCGTATTTGAGCTCGGGTGTTTTTAAAACACTGAACGGCGGTACGACATGGAAATTGATGGGACTGACAGAAGTAGGGGCTTTTTCAAAGATTTTTGTTCACCCAAAAAACTCCGGATTAGTCATAGCGGGCGGGGCAAAAGGCCATCCGGGATTTTACAAATCCATTGACGGCGGTACAACATGGAAGAAAACTTTTAAAGAATCAATATCAGATATAACGATCAACCCTGCCAATGAAAATGAATTTTTTATTGGCGCAACCGGTAAGGGAATTTATCACTCTACTGATGGAGGCGAGACATGGAGTCTACGTTCCAACGGCCTTCCATTTACTGTTGGTAGAATTTCAGTGCAGCAGGCTGCTACAAATCCTGATATTCTATATACTCTTTTAGAAGCGGGAGCGCAAGGTGCTGAAGGGGAAATTTTTAAAAGCTCTGATCATGGTGCGATATGGGTTTCTGTCTACCAGGGCGGTGCGAGTTTTTTTAACGGGCAGGGCTGGTATGACAATTATTTAGAGATCAATCCTAAGAATCCCGATATTGTACTTGCAGCGGGAATTGATATTTTTAAAACAAAGGATGGCGGCAAGAGCTGGGTGAATACGACATTTTCGTATTCAGGTGGCTCCACTCACCCGGATCAGCAGCATGCTGCATTTAGCCCGTCAAACCCAACTATAATCTATGCGGGTAATGATGGCGGCATGTATAAAAGCATTGATGGCGGCACATACTGGGATCCGATCAATAATAATCTTGCCATTACGCAATTTTATGATATGGCGATAGACCATTCTCAGCCTGACCTAAGCTATGGTGGTACTCAGGACAATGGAACTCTCGGTACTAGTACAAGTGACTGGAATTCTATCTATGGCGGCGATGGGTTTCATGTAGCGGTCAATCATGATGATCCTAATATAATCTATGGAGAGGTAGCCGGCGATGCCAACAGCATTCCGTGGAGAATTAACCGCAGCACTGGACAAGGCGGCCGTATTACTAACGGGATTCCTTATACTACAGATGCAGCTTATTGGTCTGCGCCATTGGTTGTCAATCCACTGGATGGAGGAAATATCTTTCATGGGAGGCACGCCATCTATGCTTCATATGATGCAGGAGATTCATGGGAGACGATTTCACCGACCTATGCCAGTCCTATTACAGCGATCGGCGTATCGCCTGTAACAGATGGGATTATTTATACCGGCAGCCAGAACGGCGAGGTATATGCCACTAAAGACGGCGGATATGACACCTGGGTAAATGTTAGCCGGAATGGCCTCGTAAATCGTTTCGTAACAGATATTTCCTGCTCGCCAATTGATGCCAATACAGCGTATATTGCATTCTCAGGCTATGGTACACCTCACCTTTTTAAAACAACAGATCTGGGCAAGACATGGGTAAACATTAGTGCAGGACTGCCTGATGTGCCTCATAATGCAATTGCACTTCACCCGCAGAATCCTAATATTATTTTTGTAGGAACAGATATTGGTGTATTTGCAACCTTTGATGGCGGCTCAACCTGGGTTCCGTATGGTACAGGGCTTCCGCGCACCCCAATTGCTGATCTTGAAATTCATAAGACCAAACCGGTCTTGCGTGCTGCTACTCACGGGCGCTCTATGTGGGAAGTTGACCTGGCAAATGAAGCAGTCGCAACGTCAGAAATCACTGCCCCGACAGGCGGAGAAAAGATCATCGGTACGGGCTCGCAAGATATTTCATGGTATGGATTTACAGGCGCAGTCAAGGTTGAGTTTTCTCCGAATAACGGAGAATATTGGAAGGAAATTGGTGCCGGTATTGCAGGAAATTCCCTTCGCTGGCAGGTGCCAAATACCCCAACGAAGAATGCGCGTATCAGGATCACGTCACTTACTAATCCGTCGCAGTTAAAAATCTCGAATACATTTACCGTACTGGCAAGAGAAAAAGGATCGATCATTCAGGAAAGCGGAGTACCGTTCATTCCGTATGGACTAGTATATGATGGAAAGGGAAGTTTATGGGTAACAAGTTTCCAGTCCCAGTTTCTATATCGGCTGAATGCACAAACATTGACTATTGAACAGGAAATAAAAATTCCGGGAGTAGATAGTCTTTGCACCGATCTGGCAATTGATCCCGCAAAAGGATTGCTGTACATTCATAAACTGAATAGCACATCGCCAGGAGCCGGTGCTATCATTCTTACATTAGATATACAAGGAAATCTTATTCGCCAGTTTAAAAGCCCTGCTCCTGAGTATGGTATCGGGCTGGCACTTGTTGACGGAAATCTGATCGTAGGAGACCGGGACGGTGCACGCAGATTATATACAATCAATGCTGAAACCGGAGCGATCATCAGCCAGGTTTCAAACCCATGCCAGCAATATACAGGGCCACGTGGGCTTACCTATGATGGAAGTAAATATATTTACCAGATCATTACGGCGTTTCCGGCCGGTGGTGGTAATCTGACTAATTCGTATGCTGTCAGAATTGATAAAAGTAATCTTGCAAAAGCTGTTGATTCCATTAATCTTAGTACTTCTGCCGGAAGCGTGATTAATGCACGTGGTGTAGAGTATGATCCCAATGAGCAAAATCTGTGGGTTACTGAGTATGATGGTAGTATCTACAAGATTTCCACATCAGTTGCTGAAATCATAGCAGGCGTTGAAAACTCCCCTGTTGCGCAGCAATCTCCGCTCCAGGTCTTTGTAACGCCAAATCCTTTTAGCGATGGATCTGAGATTTCCTTTAGCACGGTACGCCAGGCAAATATTAAGCTTTATATTACCGATGCATTAGGAAAGCAGGTCGCTGTAGTTTTTGATGGCGTAGTACAGGCGGGCGCTATGCAAAATATAAAGTTTGAAAGCAGCCATCTGGCAGCGGGAATTTATACCGGTGTTTTCATTATTGACGGGCAGGAGCGGTATACGCAAAAACTGGTGATTATAAAGTAATTTTTAAAATTACTTAAAAAAAAAGAATATCAGGGAATGAAATTAACCTCATTCCCTGTTTTGTTTTTAAAATGTACACTTTAAAAAAAGACCTTACTCTTTTAAAATCCTCGTATCTTTGTCAGATAATATAAATCTCTCTTTAAAGCCGAACCAGATGTTTTAAAAAGTTTGCAATTCTCCTGAAAGGGAAATTTTATCACAGGAAATCACCTATGGATAATTTAAAAATAATTGTTATTGATGACGACATCTGGATACAGCGTATTCTTTCCAAGACATTACAGGATATTGGGTTTACCAGCTCTGCTGCATCCAATGGTTTTGATGGTGTAGCACTTGCTGTAGAGCAGCAGCCGGTACTGATAGTTTTAGATATACTGATGCCGGAGCTGTCCGGCCACCTCACGCTGAAACTGCTGAAAACTATCGGCCTTACAAAAAATATTCCGGTGGTAATGGTGACTGCGGTTTCCGATAAAGAAAGTCTTGCATTGGCGGTTAAAGGTGGCGCGGTGGGATTTATCCGGAAACCCTTCACACAAAATACCGTGCTTGAAAAGCTTCGTGATATCCTGGGAGTAGAAATGCTGAACGCTCTTTCTACACGTATCAGCTTTGACGGCGACCACGCCTGATTTTCCAGTATTTTTAAAAGCTTTTTAAAAGCTACTGCCGTAAATTCCTGTACAGTGAATTTCTTTTAAACTTCTTTTTTAAAAGCACAAAGACACGTTTTATTTTTAAAAGAAAATACCGGATAAGCCGCGCAAGCGACTGCGGTGAACTCTTGCTCATCGCCGTTTTCAGCATTCGCTGTATCTGCTCCTGCTCGCTCGGTGCCACCGGGAAATTCTCATTGCCAACGTGCTGCTCGCCTGTTTCCATTATCTGCTGGAGAACGCTTTGCAATTCCTGCGCGGACGCTTTTAAACGCGGCGCATCAATTTTATTGAATTCCAAAAGCACCGTTAAATGATCGTACAAAAGCGCTGCTTTTTTTATATCATCCACATCCGAACTTTCTTTCAGCACCGTTACCATATCGTCTGCCAAATCTTCCAGCGCCCTCACCTGCTCCTCGGGAAGCGAAAAAATCTCGTGCGGATTAATATCATCAATTTCCACAAAAACTTTTGAAAGCTGCTGGATCCCCGTGCCGTAGCTTGAATTGATCTGCTCGGCGATTTTCTGCGACATGGAATTGATCTGCTTGTCAAGATAGCCGATCTGCGTTTTAAAACTCTGCTTTTTACTTTCCAGCTGCGACGCATTCATCTCGCGCTCCAGCCCGCGCTTTCTCTCAAGGAATTGTTTTAAAAGCTTTGCTTCCTCAGAAGTGCTGTGATACACCTGATCTTCAATTATCTTCCGGTCGATCATTACCGTTGCATGGCCGATCTTGATCGTGTGAACTGTGATCAGATCGCCCATCAGCATACGCATTTTTTCAAGGTCAATATGCGCGACGCCGTCCGTAATTACCAGGATTTCCGCCTCACCCATCTGGCTTAATTCACGAATATCGGCAACGGCAAGCTCAAGCGCGTGTTCCAAAGCCGTTCCGCGCCCCTCGGCGGTAACGTGCATCACTTCGCTGATAAGATGCTCAAATCCGGGAACATCATTCGCTTTAAAAAGCTTTCCAAATGTAATATCAAACGTCCGGAAAAACACCGTCCCCAGCTCCTTCACATTTTCTTTTAAAAAGAAATATGCGATCGCCTTCGCCAGATGAATGCGGTAATGAGACTGCATCGAAGCCGATGTGTCAAAAAGAATATATACTTTCTGCTTACGGTTGTCCGGCGCGAAGGAATTAGATTCGGTTTGAAAACGATAATTTTTTGGAGCTTTCGGGCGCGGCATCCACAGCGATCTGTCGGCGATCTTTCGGTAAAAAACTTCGTCCGGCAGCAAAAATTGGTACGGATATATGCGGGAAATTTCCGTCACAGAACGGATCAGGTCGGCTTCGTATTCATCAGAAACGGCGAGATTAGGAATGAGCTGGCGTTCAATAGTCTGATTGTCGGTATCAAGCACTTCGCTTTCCCAGATAATTGGCGCGAGCTTTTGCGTGAGCGGATTGCTCCTGTCTTCGAGCACGCGCGCGATCTCATACACGGTCGTGAAGTTTTCCGGCAGGTTTTTTTCGACGCGGTCGAAAAAGCCGAACTGCTCCATCCGTGAAAAGAAATCCGTACTGTCAACAAATTCGCGGCTCATATTGTGGCTTTTAAAAGGTTAGCCAGGAGTTTTAAAAACTTTTTAAAACTCCATTTCGCATTGTTATTCCTGCGGAGGCAGGAATCTCACGTCAGACGAGACTGAATGATGTTGTAAATTTTTAAAAGTGTCATTTTAAAAACAGCTGTGGAATGGTTGACGCGTCCATCTGTAGTGAGATTCCCGCCTTCGCGGGAATGACAATTTTTAAAACGATCTCTTTTAAAAGTAAAAGAATTTTCTTTTAAAACTACTGCGGCAATTTCGCTCGCGAAGCACGCTGTTTCTCACGTTCGATCTCCTGAAATAATTTTATCATTTCTTTTTCCAGTGACACTTTCAGCTCACGGACTTCATCGCACGCGGGAATGAAATCTTTTAAAAAGTCTTCGATCAGCTTTTTGTTGTGCTCCGGCGTCTGGTCTATTCCGCCGATGGTTTCCTTTATCCAGTCCAGGAATGTCTTTTTCAGTTGTGAATTTGTCAGCGTCGAAAGCGGGCGCTGCATCGCAGAATGGTCTTTGCGGATCTCCGACAGGAGTGATTCAAACCCAAGCAGAACCTTGATCTGCTCAAGCCCGTTGCAGCTCACCATCGTGTTTAAAACCGTCGTGTACGCTTTTTTGTACATTGCCACTTCTTCTGGGATCCCGACCGTTGCAAAAACAAAATACAGCTTTTCGACATCTTCAGGCAGAATCTCTGTCCGCCCTTTTAAAAGCGCTAAAGCTCGTAACAAATCAAGCGATTTCGCCTGTGTGCGCGGTGAAATGTAATAATCGTTGTAATGCGCTGACGCCGTTCCTTTATTTTGATCGCGGAGATTTCTGTTGCGTAAAAACTCGTAATTTCTTACAACGAGATTGGTGAAATACAGTAATTCCGAAGTAACGGAAATCTCGATATTCGGATTATTTCCCGTGACGAATGAATGAAAATACTGGAGCTCTTTAAAAGGGATCTGGTCCGGCGCAACAAGCGTGCGGCCTGAATGCTGAAGATATTGCTGCGAAATTTTGTACTGCATAAATGGGTCTTTGTCCGGCAGCACGATTGCTTTATACAGAAATCTGTCGAGAAGCGCTTCAGTAACTTCCGTCACGCGCAGGTAATTCGTTGCGGCGATGACCGTGTGGATTTTCGCCGGAACATTCTGCACACCGCGTATCAGGCGTCGCTCATTTAAAAGCGAGAGAAGCGCCCGAAGTGTAAAATCATTCGCATCAAAGATCTCGTCAATAAAACCGAACTCCGATTCGACAAGCGACCCTTCGGTATTGTGAACGATCTTCCCTGTTTTTAAAAGCTCAATATCCAGCCCGCCGAAATACGTGTCCGGCTGCTGCTCCTTGCTCGCCTGCACACGAAAAATATTCGCGCCGGAAAACATGCCAAAAAGCTGCTCGCTCAGGAGCGTTTTGCCCGTTCCGGTTCGCGATTGTAAAAGTAAATGTTCGCCCGTGAGAAGCGCGCAGAACGCTTGCTCAATCACCTCGCCGCGATTGACCACGCGCGATGAAATAAATTCCGCTGCGTTTTTCAGCTTTGTAGCGATCTGCTCGATGGAAAGATTTGCCGTGCCGATAGTATTCATGGTGAAATTCTATGCCGAAATGTTTTTAAAAGAATTACATGAAATTACTGAATGAATGTGTTTAGTGCAAGAAGTTTTTTTTAAGGGCGATCGTACAAGAATTTTAAAGAAGAAAATTCTTTTTAAAAAGCCGGTTATCTAATTGGAATGTAACAAATTATAGCATTAACTATTATTACTTTTAAAGCAACACATTGTTCACTTAATACTTATAAGTCGGTTGGAAATACTATGCGTTTTTTTTACATCATTGGTTTACTTATTATTTGTACCATCAGTTCGGCCTTTTCGCAAAAGCATCCGGATTTAATTTGGTCGAAAAGTAATGAAGTACATAGGCAATTCTCACCTGATGGAAAATATTTCTTTGCGCAAATTGACAGAACAATCGTTAAAACTGACATAAATAATGATAACATTATCGAAAGTATTTATACACTCCCTTCTGATGTAGCTTCAAATTGGGGGTTTCGCATCTCACCTGACAGCAAATGGCTAGTTATTCTAGATAATACTAATAATCTACAATCACTTCGTCTCATTAGTCTTGTTGATAAACAAATCAAATATACATCTGGACAAACATATGTTAGTTTGGTATCATTTTCTTCAGACGCTCAGAATCTTGCTTTTTACGGCATTGATAGTGGTAGAATTTACCATGTTTACAATCTTGATATT
The DNA here is from genome assembly GCA_040386315.1 of Bacteroidota bacterium. Taxonomy (GTDB): domain Bacteria; phylum Bacteroidota; class Ignavibacteria; order Kapaibacteriales; family DASPKH01; genus DASPKH01. Next base: position 29,523 of record JAZKFS010000023.1, on the reverse strand, counting down.
GCAACTAACAATATTACATGGAGACAACAACTTAAAAAAAACATAGCACGTTTTCAACACATCAATTCAACAAATAATGTCTATACGTATGATATTAGCGGGAATGGAAATATTTGGGATGGAAAAACAGGTCAGTTAGTGGAAAAAGTTGATTTAAGAGAATATTTTCCTGATGGGAAACTTTATATTGCATACAATCGATCCTTTGAAGATAGATGGGCTGTAAGTTCACTAAGAGGAGACATAGTTACAACCATTCCTCAAATTAATATTCACACTTTTTCTCCTCATGGACGATACATGTTGTTTTCAGAGCCGGACACCGTCCAAAAGAAAGATATAGTGACATTGTATGACATCATAACTGTGGAAGAAGTTAATAGATACGAATACCCACTTTATTCTTATCCATCTCCTTCATTCTCTCCTGATTCTCAATATGTCATCATAAAAACTGAAAATAAGATGGATTTATACCGTTTTAATACAGCAACTTCTGTAGAAGAAACAAACCCTCAAACTTTTAATCTTTCAGCAACGCCAAATCCCGCTTCCGCTCAATCGCTCATTACATTTACGCTTTTAAAAGAATCTCCTGTAACGCTTTCCGTTTTTGATGCAGCAGGACGTGAAGTTTTAAAACTCCTTTCCGGTCAGGGTTCTTTTGGCGAAAATCGTTTTCAGTGGAATACGGAGAAGCTGCCACAAGGCACATACTTTATACGGCTGGAGGCAGATGGCAAGAGTGCACAGGTGCAGTGCGCCGTTGTACGGTAGTTTTTAAAAAGGTTTAGAAACTGTTTTGGAATTTGTTTTAAAAATTTCATCTGGGAACGGTTCCGGAATTTCAAATAATAAAGTTGTCATTCCGGCTTGTCCGGAATCTTCTTCATCGGCGCAGGACGTAGTAAAAAGGCTACTTGTCATAGCGCAATAGGTTTTAAAAATATTGTCTTAATGCATTATTTGAAGATTCTGGACAAGCCGGAATGACAATTTTCCTGACCTGTAATATAAAAATCCAAAACAGTTTCTAAAAGGCGGCCTCTTTTTTTAAAAGGAAACGCCTTTTTTTTGTGTTACATTCATATTCCTCATGACCGCCGCGCTTTATACATCAGGCCACCTTTTAAAAAGAAATATCTCTTTAACAATTTTATTTGCAACCTTTTTGCTAGTTTTACGACTTAATAAACTTACCATACACACACGCCGGTCTGATTTTAAAAATCTTTTACAAAACTATATGAGAATTTCCATGAAGAATTCCATGAAAACATGGATGCTGTCCTGCACGTTTGCTTTGGTAGCAGCCGCGCCGGGAATGGCACAATTTAAAACAGAGTCGCAGAAATCTGCGGCCGGCTACAAGTTTGAACAGGTGACGAATGATCCGCTAAAAGCCAGGATCTACACGCTGCAAAACGGTTTGAAAATATATCTGACCGTCAATAAAAATGAGCCGCGTATCCAAACGCTCATCGCTGTTCGCGCGGGAAGCAAGAACGATCCGGCTGATGCGACGGGTTTGGCGCACTACCTGGAGCATTTGCTTTTTAAAGGAACGGATACATACGGGACTTCTGATTACGCAAAGGAAAAACCGTACCTGGATGAGATCGAGCAGCTCTATAATACATATCGCACGAAAACAAATGAGGCAGAACGCAAAGCAATCTATCGTAAGATTGATTCCGTATCGGGAGTAGCAGCGAAATATGCGATCGCCAATGAATACGATAAAATGATTACGTCCATCGGTGCACGCAGTACCAATGCGCATACGTCGAATGAAGAAACTGTCTATGAAAATGACATTCCTTCCAACCAGCTCCAAAAATGGCTGAAGATCGAAGGCGAGCGTTTCCGCAATCCTGTCCTGCGCCTTTTTCATACGGAGCTTGAAGCAGTGTACGAAGAAAAAAATATTTCTCTGGATAATGATGGAAGAGAGCAGTTCGCCGCGCTTCTGGCAGGAGTTTTTAAAAACCACCCGTACGGGACTCAAACGACGATCGGTACAATTCAGCATTTAAAAAATCCTTCGATCACGAAAATAAAAGATTTTTACAATACATATTACGTTCCGAATAATATGGCGATCTGCCTTTCGGGCGACCTCGATCCGGACAAAACCGTTCGTATGATAGATGAAGCTTTCGGGCAATTACCGGCTAAACCTCTTCCGGCTTTTACCTTTACACCGGAAGTTTCGTACAGGCTCCCAGCGCCGGCTCAAGGAAAGCCACAGCGTACGCCGCCAGCGGGAGGAACCGCTGAATCAACTATCTCTATGAGCGGAAAGCCGACGGTTACGACTCTCTACGGGCCTGATGCCGAGTCAATCATTATGGGTTACCGCTTTCCGGGCGCAGCATCGCACGATGCGACGGTTTTAAAAATGATCGACATGATCCTGTCGAATGCCAATGCGGGGCTGATTGATCTGAATCTGAATCAGCAGCAAAAGGTTTTAAACGCCGGATGCTCGCCGATGATGCTAAAAGATTATTCCGTGCATCTCTTTACCGGTAAGCCACGTGAAGGCCAGTCACTGGAAGAAGTGCGTGATCTGCTCCTCGGCCAGATCGAACTGGTAAAACAGGGGAAATTTGACGCTAATCTTTTAAAAGCGATCTACAATGATTTTGAAATCTCACAGCTTCGCCGCTATGAAAGCAATGAAAACCGTGCCACTGCAATGGTAGAAGCATTCATCGAAGGGCGCGAGTGGTCTGACTACGCTGATGATATCGAGGAAGTGAAAAAAGTAACACGTGAAGAGATCATCCGTGTAGCCAATGAATATTATGGCAATGAATACACGATCGTTTTTAAAAGAACCGGCACACAGCAGAATGTGGAAAAAGTAGTAAAACCGGAAATTACACCGATCAGCGTAAACCGCGAGGCAATTTCTCCATTTGTGCAAAATGTTTTAAGTATGAATGTCGAGCCGATCCAGCCAAAATTCATTGACTACAAAGCTGATATCAAAGAGACTTCTTTAAAAAGCGGTGTCCCGGTATTTGCTTTGAAAAATGAAGAAAATGATCTTTTCTCGCTGTATTACGTGCTGGATATGGGCGCGGCAAATGATAAACGCCTGCCGCTTGCAGCGAAATATCTTCAGTACCTCGGCACAAAAAATATGAGCGCTGAGGATTTTCAAAAGAAAATGTATGAGCTGGGAAGTTCATTTGATGTTTCCGCAGGACACGACCAGGTAATGATCTCGCTTTCAGGATTACAAAAGAATTTTAAAGAAAGTGTAAAGCTTTTTGAAGAATTGCTGAATAATCCAAAAGGCGACGCGGAAGCGTTGCAACAGCTGATAGCAGGTGAATTAAAAGGACGGAAAGACCGCAAACTCAATAAGCAGGTAATTTTAAACACTGCGCTGATGAGCTATGCCAAAAACGGCCCGAATAATCCTTTCACCAATATTCTGCCGGAAGTAGCTTTAAAAGGGCTTTCTCCGAATGAATTAACACAGATCATCTCATCGCTGCCGACGTATCAGCACCGCATATTATATTACGGGCCAAGTGCGGCGAATGAACTTGTGGCGACGCTCAGCCCGCTTCACTCCACGCCAAAAACTTTAAAAGCAGTACCGGCAGCAATGCCTCTGGAATTCCAGAATACAAGCGAAAATAAAGTTTTGTTTGTGGATTACCCAATGGTGCAGGCGGAAGTGATCTGGCTGACGAAATCTGTTCCGTACAATGCTTCGATGGCCCCGACAGTTCGTATGTTCAATGAGTATTTTGGTGGCGGTATGTCAAGCGTTGTATTCCAGACGATCCGCGAATCAAAAGCGCTGGCGTATTCTACCTACGCGGGCTACACAACGCCGCAAAAGCCGAATGAACCGTTCTATATGTTCTCATACGTTGGTACGCAGGCGGATAAATTTAAAGATGCGGTTGGCGGAATGGAAGAGCTTTTAAACGAGATGCCGAAAGCTGATGCGCTGTATGCAAACGCGAAAAATTCCGTGAAAAACACGATCGCTACCGAGCGCATCACTCGCGCGGATATTCTTTTCAATTATGAGCGGGCGAAGAAATTCGGACGCGATTATGATATTCGCAAGAATGTGTACGAAGAAGCGCCGAATCTTGATTATTCAAAGCTTGAGCAATTCCACGCACAATACGTAAAAGGCCAGCCGCACACGCTCCTGGTGCTTGGCTCGAAAGACAAGATCAGCATGGATGAGCTTTCAAAGCTTGGCAAAGTACAGGTGCTGACGCTTGAAGATATTTTCGGTTATTAATTCCTTTAAAAGAAATTCGTAACTAAGTTTTAAAAAGCCCGTTTTTAAAAGAAACGGGCTTTTTTGCTTTTAAAAGTATTCTTTTTAAATTTACTAAATGAAGTTGTTTAAAATTTTACAGATCTGACGCATCATCCCTCTGTCCTACGGACATCTCCCTTAAAAAGGGAGATACCTCTCTTTGTATCCCCCTTTTTAAGGGGGACACGGCGCAGCCGAGGGGGATTATGTCACAGCTTTTAAAAGTTGAATCAACTATTTATGTAATAATCCAAATTTTAAAAACAGGAAAAAATCATGTCAGAGATCGCACATTATCTACCGGGGCTACAGGGAAAAGAGTTTTTCATGATCGAGCAGGCTATGGAAAGCATGACTGAAAGCCAAAAGCGCCACTTCGCAGCAATGTACGGCGAGAGCAGGCGCGAACCGAATATGGTATTAGGCCTGGGGTTGCTGGGTTTTGTGGGATTTGCCGGGATCAACAGGTTTTACGTTGGGCAGATCGGCAAGGGAATTCTCTATTTTCTGACAGGTGGGCTTTGCCTCATCGGCACGATCCTCGATATTGTGAAATACCGCGACCTCGCCTATGAATACAACGAAGAAAAAGCGCTCGACATCGCAATGATGGTCAAAAAAGCTGATGGTTTTTAAAAGACTTTTTAAAACCTTTTTAAAAAGTCTTTTAAAACTATAATTCTTCTTCTTCGGAAATTTCCTCCTGTATGGAATGCCCTTTTTTCATTTCACCGCTCGTCTGCTGCCAGCGTTCGTAGAGGCGGATGCGTCCGTCGGCCATGATCGTGGGCGTTGAACGGCAGATACCCGTTACCAGGTCGTAGTCCGGATTGACGTAGGAATACCGGATGTCAAGATCGCCCGTATCATCCATCACGGCGATGAGGCTACCGGACAGAATATTCGTGGCTTTAAAAGTAGCCGTGACGATATCACCTTCCTGCGAATAGTGGAAAACCGTTCCGCTATTATCTTCCGGCGAATCCGGCAATGTCCTGAATTTCCGGTTGTGATAATTAATATCCATGTCTATTTTTATTCCATGCAGTGTCATAATTTTTCACTTTTCCTCTTTGGTTTTCTTTTAAAAAGTTTGAATTTCGGGCTTTTCAATACTTCGCTGTTTCCGTAAATGTTTCTTTTAAAAAGTACTTATGGAAAATTTCGTTACACATTACTAAAGTATCTGCAAAACCCGTGCCTGTTTTAAAAAGCATATTCTTTTAAAGAAATCACTTTTTAAAAGAACTTTTGCCAATTCGTAATATTTCTGTAATTTTGCAGTTCTAAAGGTGAAATATGGTTTTAAAAAGCACCGTTTAGAGCGCATCACTTCTTCTTTTTAAAAAAGCAAACTAATATTTACTTTCCCTACTTCAATAAAACAGGTTTATCATCATGAATGAAGGGCATATTGTACAGGTAATCGGGCCGGTAGTTGACATCGAATTTCCGGGCGGACACCTTCCGAAGATTTTAAATTCACTCCGTATTCCACGCAAGAACATCGAAACGGGCATTGATGAAGTTCTCATCTGCGAAGTGCAGCAGCACTTAGGCGAAGACCGCGTGCGTACTATCGCGATGGATGCGACCGACGGACTTGTTCGCGGAATGAAAGTTGAAGATACAGGCGCGCCGATCATGGTTCCGGTTGGGCCGGAAGTTCTTGGCCGCCTCATCAACGTAACCGGCGAAGCGATTGACCAGAAAGGGCCGATCAATTCTGCCAAAACTTCCCCGATACACCGCTCTGCCCCGAAATTCTCGGTTCTCTCAACAAACAAAGAGATGTTTGAAACAGGGATCAAGGTAATTGACCTTATCGAGCCATACACGAAAGGTGGTAAAACAGGCCTTTTCGGTGGTGCCGGTGTTGGTAAAACGGTTATTATCCAGGAATTGATCCACAATATTGCAAAGCAGCACGGCGGTTATTCTGTATTTGCAGGTGTTGGCGAGCGTACGCGTGAAGGAAATGACTTGTACCTTGAGATGAGCGAGTCGGGAGTTATTGACAAGACTGCGCTTGTATTCGGACAGATGAACGAACCTCCGGGCGCTCGTGCTCGCGTAGCTCTTACAGCTCTTACGATGGCGGAATATTTCCGTGATGATGAAGGCCGCGATGTGCTCCTATTTATTGACAATATCTTCCGCTTTACACAGGCGGGTTCGGAAGTATCAGCGCTTCTTGGACGTATGCCTTCAGCGGTTGGATATCAGCCGACGCTTGCTACGGAAATGGGTGCGCTCCAGGAACGTATCGCTTCGACAGACCGCGGTTCGGTAACATCTATCCAGGCGGTGTACGTACCGGCGGATGACTTGACCGATCCGGCTCCTGCGAATACCTTCGCCCACCTTGACGCGACAACGGTACTTTCCCGTAGTATCGCCGATCTTGGTATTTACCCGGCGGTGGATCCACTTGATTCTACGTCGCGTATCCTTGATCCGCTTATCCTTGGCGATGTTCACTACAATACTGCAACCCGCGTAAAACGTATCCTCCAGTCATACAAAGACCTTCAGGATATCATCAACATCCTTGGTATGGACGAGCTTTCAGACGAAGATAAGTTAACCGTAACGCGCGCACGCAAGATCCAGAAATTCTTCTCGCAGCCATTCTTCGTAGCGCAGCAGTTTACCGGATTTGAAGGTAAATATGTAAAAGTAGAAGACACTGTTGCCGGTTTTAAAGCGATCCTTGACGGGGAAGCTGACGAGGTTCCCGAGCAGGCATTCAGCTATGTTGGTACGATTGACGAAGCGTTTGAAAAAGGCAAAAAACTTCAGGCAGCGTAAATTCTTCTATTGTTTTTAAAAATTCACAAGAACTACAATGGCAATAGATAAATTACTGACCATCGAGATCGTAACTCCGCAGCAGGTGGAATATACCGGCCGCGCCGAATCTATCACCGTTCCCGGTACAGAAGGGCCTTTCCAGGTGTTATTCAATCACGCTCCGATCATTTCTTCACTGGAGATCGGTATTATAAAGATCGTGGATGATCTCGGCGATGAAAAGATATTCGCTACAGGCGGCGGTTTCGTAGAGGTTTCACACAATAAGGTTTCCGTTATTGTAGAATCAATCGAAGACCCGTCAAATATCAATATAGACCGCGCAACCGAAGCGCTCGACCGCGCCGAAGAGCTTTTAAAAACTCCTGGCCGTGGCGGCAATGTAGAGGAAACCCGCAAGGCAATCGCCCGCGCTCTCAACCGCATTCAGGTAGCACGCAAATATGCAAGCTCGCGCGTGATCTAAGGTTTTTAAAAGCATCGTATTTTTAAAGGCAGCTCTTTTTTAAAAGGGCTGCCTTTTTTTGTGATAAAAGTGAGGTTGAAGTGTTTTTAAAAGAAAGTATGGTTTAAAATTTTATCAATGGTACAATTATGAAGGTTTACAAATACACTTTTTACTTTATTCCGCTATTGTTATGTTTTTTTCAATATGACCTTTTTGCTCAAACCCCTAACTGGATTTGGGCAAGGAATACTAAAAGTACAGGAGAAGATTATATATCAAAAACTGTTACAGATAAATTTGGAAATATATACATAGGCGGAAGTTTTAATAGTGATTCTCTCAAATTTGATTCATTTATACTGAGAAATTCAAGTCGAAACAACATGTTTCTAGTAAAACTCAATCCTACAGGGGGCGTTGTTTGGACACAGTCAGTACCAAAGGCTTTTTTTAAAGATATGTGTATAGATAGTCTTGGTAATATATATACCACGGGCATCTTTATGGCAACAACTATCACATTAGGAGAGATAAACATTACAAGCAATGATAGCACACTGGATACATTCATAGCAAAATTTGATACTGAAGGTAAGGCTTTATGGGCGAAATTAATATCCGACTCTCAAAATGCACATCTAGTGGCCACAAATATTGCAGTGGATAACTTGCAGAATATTGCCATTGCAGGTGCTTTCTGGGGGGGACCAGTAGTTTTTGTAGGCGACACCTTATTTCCTACCTCACCAACCTATGATGCCATTTTCATTGCTAAATGCAATGCTGAAGGAGTTGTAGAATGGGCATACTCCCCCAAAGAAGGTAGCACCAATGATGATTATCCAAATAATATTAATTTTGATAGTCAAAGTAATATATACATATCAAGTTATTATTCGAGTCCAACGTTAATTTTTGAGAATGATACTTTACGGAGCGTAAGTAGGGATACAGTAAATTCTTTTTTTGTAAAATATAATTCCTCAGGTAAAGTGTTATGGACTAAGTCGGCAGGTAATATCTTTCCATCTTATAATAATCCAGAATTTACAGTTGATTTACACGATAATACTACTATCATTTTAACAAGCAGAAATCCTATTATTATTTTTGGAAAAGATACACTTTTCAATCCGGGAAGAAGCTCAATAATCAATAAATTTAATTCATTTGGGAAGCTCCTCTTTTCCGTGCCGGTAAGTAAATCTTACAATGTAACTGCAAAAGAGATACAAACAGATTATAATGGCAATACATATACCATCGGAAATTTCTTTGGAGATTCTGCCGCAATAGGTAATACTACTATCTATAATTCAGGTGATAGAAAAAATCTTGAATTATTTATTTCAAAATATAATGAAATGGGAGAAATGATTTGGGTAAAATCTTTTGGTGGATTTGGTACTGAGTATTGCAGTAGTTTTACGACAGATCAGTATGGTAACTTAATAATAGCAGGCACTTTTCAACCACCTTCAATCAGATTTGATAATATTATTTTAAATAGTAATATTGATCATGATGATTTATTTATAGCAAAATTAGGTACAAATCCTACTTCTGTGCAGGATGAAGTCATAACTCAGGATAATATCAACATCTTCCCCAACCCCGCAAAATCCACATTCCACATCTCCGGTTTAGAAGCGGGCAACTGTAATATCACAATCTACTCCCTCACCGGAGAAAAAATCTACGAATCTCTTTTAAAAGATTCCCAGACGATTGACCTCTCCGGCAAGGCAAAGGGAACATATATCTATCAATTACAAAAAGAAGGCGAAGTTTTAAAAACAGGAAAGCTTATTGTAGAATAGATTTCCTGTGCTCCTTTAAAAGGCAGTTCCTTTTAAAAAAGGGGCCTGCCTTTTTTTTATTTTTTTGGAAAAATTGTATGTATTTGGCGCTCAATTAGTATAATTTTGCAAATTATCAGCAGACAATTACTATCACCAAATACCACAATGCAGCTAACAAAAGCAGAATGTGACATATTAGCCGAAGAAATGCAGGAAATTATTTTGCGCATTTTCGAGAAGGATACGTATAAGATAGTGCGTTTGCATACTATAGAAGAGCAGAACAGGCTTGAAGAAATAGCCCATATATTAAAAGAGTGCGAAATAATAGATTAAGAAACTGTTCGGAAATATTTCCGGAAAAATTATACAGAGAAAAATCAATCGTTTTTAGAGTCTTGTCCCCCTTATCAAGGGGGATATGGGGGATTGTACAACGGGAGAAATCCCCCTAAATCCCCCTTTAAGGGGGACTTTAAAAATTTTAATATTTCCGAATAGTTTCTAAGAAACTGTTCGGGAATTCAATTCACATCTCAATAGCAATTGTCATTCCCCTGAAAAGGGGAATCAATGTAAGAAGAAGTTGAAAAATGTTGTTGTAAAGTTTTAAAAGTACTGTTTTTAAAACGAGTATTGTAACCTAAGGCGTCCGTCCGGCGTTGATTCCCGCTTTCGCGGGAATGACAGCGTAATTCTACTTTTTTAAATCCCGAACAGTTTCTAAATGATGTAAGGTGCCATAACGATGGACACTTACATATTTCTACTGTTTTTTCTATCTTCTTATATTTAAATAATTTTCAAATGTGAGAATAATGTAACTTTCCATACAATTATGTAAGTTTGCACATAATAATTCATTGACTTACCTTGGCGTGTACATCTTTTCTTTCCCCACCTCATGATCACAGTTTTTTTTGATGACCTCTTTCTGGAGGATGGGGATAAATTTAAAGCCAAAATACACATGGTGATAAATGAAATTACTTATCAACCGAGCGATTTTATCCCTGCTGATACAATGGTAAACGGCGTAATGCTTTCCGATCTAAAAGATGCACTCCTCCTGGCTGAGATAGCAGAAGCGAAAAAGTTTGTCGTGCGCGATGTTTTAAAAGTATAATACCGGCCTCCCGTAGAACTCTACCAACCTCCCATTGCCTTCCCTGAATCTTCCGTAGAACTCTACGAACCTCCCGTTGCCTTCTACGAATGATCCGTAGAACTCCCCAAACAATTCGTTGCCTTCCCCAAATCATTTATTGCCTTCCCGGAATCATTCCGGGACAATAAATAATCATTCCGGGAGGATCAATAAAATCGCGGCGCGTCTGCGTTTCATTATAGCCACTTTTTTTGTAATCATCTATCTGCTCGGCGAAACGATTGATGAGGAGTGAGATTTGATTGTAGGATTCTTCTTTTGTGATCATGTTTTGGTGGTATCGGGTGTTTTTTTTAAAAAGGGAAATTACGAAAAAGCGGGGAGAAAGAGAAAATACTTTGACGCGGAGAGATCCCTCTGTCCTGCGGACATCTCCCTTAGAAAAGGGAGACTTTCTTCTGACGTCGGAAGATGTTCCCCCTTTTCTAAGGGGGATACGGCGTAGCCGAGGGGGATCTCCCCGCATCAAAGTATTTTTTAAAAACTCCATAATTCTCATTTCAAAAAAATCCCGTATATTTGCACACTTGAATACAAGATAATCAGAAAAATGATGTTAAAAAAAAGCATCACACCACATAGAGTTTTCAAGTAGGGACGCTGAAGAGTTTTTAAAACCTTCTCGCGTCCCTATTTTTTAACCTTTTTTTTTTGAAGAAAGGCCCCGCATGAAATTTGAAAAGATCCTCGGTGAAGGCATTACGTTTGATGATGTGCTTCTCACGCCCGCCTACTCGGAAGTACTCCCGCGCGAAACCAAACTTGACACATATATCACGCGGAATATCCAGCTTCATATCCCGATCATCAGCGCCGCGATGGACACTGTGACGGAAAGCGATATGGCGATAGCGCTCGCGCGTGAAGGCGGTATGGGAATAATCCACAAGAATATGAGTATCGAGCGCCAGGCCGAAGAAGTGGACATGGTGAAGCGTTCGGAATCGGGCATGATACGCAAGCCAATTACGCTCACAGGCGATAAAACCCTCTACGACGCGCAGCAGCTGATGGGGAAATATCATATTTCGGGAATTCCCGTGATCAATGAGGAGAATAAACTCATCGGTATCATCACCAACCGCGACCTGCGTTTTAAAATGGACGGCGGACAGAAGATCGCCGACATTATGACAAAGGAAAACCTCATCACCGCCCCGGAAGGAACCACACTTGAGGATGCCGAACAGATTTTACAGAAGTATAGAATTGAAAAACTTCCGGTCGTAGATAAAAACAATGTTTTAAAAGGGCTGATCACTTTTAAAGACATCCAGAAAAAGAAAAAATATCCGCAATCATGCAAAGATGAGCAGGGACGTTTACGTGTTGGTGCGGCGGTGGGGATTTCTGCTGATACGGAAGAACGCGTTGCGGCTCTGTATAATGCAGGACTAGATGTTGTGATCGTAGATACGGCGCACGGACATTCACGCGGCGTTATTGAAATGGTTCGCACTGTAAAGAAAAGATATCCGAATCTACAGGTGATCGGTGGAAATATCGCAACGGCATCCGCTGCCAAGGCACTCGCTGATGCCGGAGCCGATGGCGTAAAAGTAGGTATCGGGCCGGGAAGTATTTGTACCACGCGTATCGTAGCAGGCGTTGGCGTTCCGCAATTGACAGCCGTGATGAATGTAGCCGCAGCGGCAAAAGATGCGGGAATTTCGGTAATTGCTGATGGCGGAATTAAACAAACCGGCGATATTGCTAAAGCAATTGCAGCAGGCGCGGACTGTGTGATGATGGGCGGCTTACTCGCCGGACACGAAGAGTCTCCGGGAGAGAAAATCCAGATGGAAGGCCGCGCTTTTAAAGTCTATCGCGGAATGGGTTCGCTCGGTGCAATGAATCAGGGTTCGGCAGACCGGTATTTCCAGGATGTGGAAGACGATATTAAGAAATTAGTGCCGGAAGGGATCGAAGGCCGCGTACCTTTTAAAGGAACTGTGAGCGATACGATCTACCAGATGACAGGCGGGCTTCGCGCTGCGATGGGCTACTGCGGATGTGCGACGATCGAGGAAATGAAAGAGCGCGCACAATTCATGCGCATTACGGGCGCAGGGCTTCGCGAGTCGCATCCGCACACGGTGACAATTACAAAAGAATCGCCGAATTACTTTGTAAAGTAGTTTTTTAAAAGGTTGCACGAAAGTCCGGCGATAATTTGCCTTTTCGAGATTAGCTCCCAGTCAGAGGAAGTCTCCCTTTGAAGGGAGATGCCGAAGGCAGAGGGATGAACGCGGCAGAAGTTCGCGTCAGAATATCGCGTTCTGCTATCGCGTCATCCCCTTTGTTCCCCTTCAAAGGGGAAAAATTATTAAAGTAACTTTTAAAAATCTGCTGCGTAGAATTCTTTTAAAAACAATTTCAGAATCTTTTAAAAAATTATCATGGCAAAAAGCAAATCTTCCGGCGAGATCACGATTGACGAGCGCATCAAACGTTTGCGGCTTTTTATGAAAGTCAAAAAATTAGACGCATATCTCATTTCGCATATTCCTTCTATCCGCTATTTTACAGGATTTTCCGGGTCCAATGCTACTCTCATTATTACTGATAATGACGTGCATTTTTTCACGGACGAGCGCTACACGGAGCAGATCGCCACAGAACTTCACAAGACTGACGATTTAAAAACATACATCCAGCGCGATGTGTGGGGTTATATTAAAGATGAAGCGATTTTAAAAGGAATTGATACGCTTGCGTTTGAATCCACGCGCGTTAGCTACTCAACAGCGATCCATATCAGGAAAGTGCTTAAACCGATCCGTCTCAAACCTTTTAAAGGAAATCTGGATAAACTCACAATCCCGAAAACAAGTGAAGAAATCGCGAATATTCAGAAAGCTGCCGACATCGTTTCCGAAGTCTATGATCACATTCTGGCTTTTGCCAAAGAAGGAATGCGCGAAAATGAAATTGCAGCGGAAATTTCCTACCAGTGCCGCAGGCGGGGCTCGCAGGGCGATGCTTTTGAAATAATCTGTGTGAGCGGCGCACGCGGCGCGTTAATTCACGGACGTGCAAGCGATAAAAAATTAGAGAAAGGCGATCTGGTAACACTGGATTTTGGCGCAATTGTCAATGGTTTTAATTCTGATATGACGCGCACATTTGCTGTTGGCAAGCCAAATGCAGAACAGGTAAATGCGTATAATCTCGTTCTGGAAGCTGAGCAGCAGGCAATTGCCGGAATAAAAGCCGGCGTGAAGGCGCAGTATATTGATGCTATCGCACGCGGCATCATAGAGGAAGGCGGCTACGGCGAGACTTTTAAACATTCCACCGGGCATGGCTTGGGGATTGAAGTTCATGAGTCGCCGGGCTTGTCCGTCCGAGCGAAAAATGATATTCTGCCGGAGCATTCCGTTGTTACTGTCGAGCCGGGAATTTACGTTGGCGGGAAATTCGGGATCAGGATCGAAGACGACGTACTTGTGACAAAAGACGGACACAAGGTTTTGACGAGCGCGCGGCGTGATCTGGTTTCGGTCTAACAAGTTTTTAAAGAATATTTTTAAAAGCCGTTTTTTTTAAAACGGCTTTTTTTATTTCAAGCGAGAAATTTTCATTTTAAAAGCGAATAAATTCCCGCAGTATTGGTAAATTTGCAACCCCGTTATTTTTAAAAAGCAAGGCAATACGAATGAGCGACTTTGAGCAACATAAGCTTACGGATTCTGACATCGTGAGCGCACCCAAAAAGAACTACCCCGAAAAGAAGGTTCTGGTCGTGTCATACTATTTTCCGCCGATGGGGCTGAGCGGTGTACAGCGAACGCTGAAATTCGTAAAATACCTGACGGAATATAACTGGCACCCGCTGGTTTTGACCACAACGCCCGGCGCTTTTTATGCTTTCGACCCGACGCTTGAGGAAGAAATTGTCGACAGGCCCGTGGATGTTTTTCGTACGCCGGCTTCGGACTTCACGCGCTTTTTAAAAGGGAAAAAAGGGAGTATTTTAAAATTCCCGTCGAAGCTCAAGCAAAAGCTCGGCCGCACGGTTTTACAAACGATCTACCAGCCGGACAGCCGCATCACGTGGAAAAAAGCTGCCGTCGAGCTTGGTACGGAAATTTTAGAAAAAAATCCTGTCAATATCATTTTTGCAACAGCGCCGCCTTTTACGGATTTTCTCGTTGCGCAGGAGCTTGCTGAAAAATTTAACATTCCGTTTATTGCTGATTACCGCGATATTTGGGTTGACAATCCTTTCCATTTTTACGCAACGCCATTTCACAAAGAATACAGCTTGCGCCTTGAAACCGGCGTTTTAAAACGTGCTGCAAAAGCGATTGTTACGACGCGCTACGCTAAAGAGCTTCTTTTAAAAAGATACGGATTTCTCGGGCATGAAGACGTTTTCATTATTCCGCATGGCTATGATGAGGAAGATTTTGCTCCTTTTAAAAACGTAAAGCCAAATCCAGCAAAATTTACCATCACGCACAGCGGCGTTTTCCAGGATGACCGCACGCCGAAATACTTTTTAAAAGCGCTGGCGCAATTCATGGCCAAATATCCGCAAGCGCCAGTTGAAGCGCGTTTTGTGGGAATTATGCGCAAGCCACATTCAAAGCTCGTGAAAAAATTCAAGCTCGATAATGTTGTGAAATGCGTCGGCTATGTTTCTCACGGCGAAGCGGTCCAGCACCTGATGGAATCGGATGTTCTCTGGATGATGGTGAATGACACCGTTCGCTCTCCGGGTAAAATGTACGAGTATTTCGGCGCGAGAAAGCCAATGTTGATCAGCTCGCCGGAAGGAATTATCCGCCAGACTGCACTTGAAAGCGGTGCAGCGCTCGTGACAGATCCTGATGATACCGAGGCAATTCTGCGCTCACTTGAAACACTCTACGAACTTTGGAAAACGAAAACGCTGCCTGTACCGGACGAGCGTTTTGTAAAGCAGTATGACCGGAAATATCTGACAGGAACGCTTGCACGCGAACTTGCGCTGGCGGCAGATCTGAAGTAAGCTTTTAAAAAGTTTTAAAAAACGCAAAAAGGTGCGCGAACGTCTTCGCTTTTAAAAATACGAGTTTTTAAAAAGTATGACAGAAATTTCACCCCAATTTCGCGCAGAAGTTGAAGAAGTAATCCACAACGAAATTGCGCCATACGTAGCATCGCACAATGGCAAAATCGCTTTAAAGCATATTCATAATGGCATTGTTTTCGTCGAGATGAGAGGCGCATGTGAGAACTGCGCTTCGGCAAATGTCACATTGCGCAGCGGCGTTGAAAGGATGTTGCGGAAGAAATTCCGTGAGATTAAAGCGGTGAAATTGTGGACAGATTCGCCGGACGACCTTTTGTAGTTTTGAATTTTGAGTGATAAGTTTTGAGTTGTTTTAAAAAACAAAAAATTCATACTTCGACAAGCTAAGTATGAATTTTTAATAGATTTTGTATTGCACTCACCGCACTCACAAAGCTCGCTAACTCTACAACACTTTCTCCACTTCCCTTTTCAAAGCATCATACGGAAGTGCACCAGCCGAACGCCACGCTACTTTTCCATCTTTAAAAACCATGAGCGCGGGGATTCCCTGGACGCCATACTGCTGCGCGAGATGTGGCTTTTCATCCACGTTCACTTTTACGACCGTCAGCTTTCCTTTAAATTCCTTCGCGAGCTGCTCGATAGACGGCGCGATGGCCCGGCAAGGGCCACACCACGCCGCCCAGAAATCCACGAAAACCGGGGTTTTGCTCTGCGCGATAAATTCATTGAATGAAGTAGGTTTCGTTTCCATTTCTTTTAAAAATTCTGAATCACAGATTTTTGGATTACCTTGATTGCAAAGATTTTTAAAAACCAGTTACTAGTCACTAATTACCAGTCACCAAAATTACACTTGCGGCAATCTCACCGCTGTTTCCCACGTAACTTCACAACCCGATTTTTTTAAAATGTTCGACGCGCTGCAATATGTGTCGTGCGAGAGCTTTACAGCTTTTTCAAGTTCTTCCTGTGTGGCGTCGGCGCTGATGAGCAGGTAGTTCAGATGCACTTTTGTAAAAACACGCGGGTGCTCCTTTGCGCGCTCGCCGTCAATATGCACGATAAGGTCGCCGACTTCCTTTTTTTGTTTATTTAAAACGATGAGGACGTCGGTCATTGAGCATGCACCGACCGCTTGCAACATGATCTCCATTGGCGTTGGCGCGCGGTCATGCCCGTGATTATCCACGTGCGAGTCAAATTTCGTTTCGTGTCCGAGTTCGTTCGAGCCGATTAAGCTCATGCTTCCGTCAAATTTTACGCTTGCTTTCATTTTTTAAAACCTTTTAAAAACTCTTTTTAAATTCTGCTATATTATTTCCACGCAGTAATTCCGCCTGCGAGATTTGTGGCATTAAAACCCAGCTGATTGAGGTACTGGCACGCCTGAGCGCTTCGTCCGCCCATTTTACAATGCACAATTATTTCCTCATCTTTAAAACGCTCCAACTCCCGCAAACGTGCCGGGAGTTCCCCAAGCGGAATTAAAATCGAACCCTCAATATTGCGCTCGGCGTATTCTTCCGGCTGGCGAACATCGAGAATTATCGTATCCGGCTTATCAGCAAGGCGTTGCTTTAATTCTGTGGCGGAGATTTCTTTAAAATTCTGCATAAAGTTATTTTTTAAAAGAATTATTATTTGCCCTGAAAATCTATTTTATACACTTTTGAAAGTTTTTCATCATGAAGAAGCGATTCATCCACTTCTTTAATTACTCCATTGTGAATATCATACACCCACCCATGAAGCTGTAGAAACTCCCCCTGGTCCCACGCTTTCTGCACGATGGACGTTTTACTGAGATTGTACACCTGCTCCATTACGTTCAGTTCCACCATTTTCCCGCTCCGCTCCACCGGATCAGTGATCGCATCAATTTCATCCTGGTGAATTCTATAAACATCTTTAATATTGCGGAGCCATGTGTCAATCAAGCCGAGCGACTTATTATCGAGAGCAGCATTGACGCCGCCGCAGTTGTAATGCCCGCAGACAATGATATGTTTGACTTTTAAAACTTCAACCGCGTATTGCAGCACGGAAAGCATATTCAAATCGGTATTCACAACAAGATTTGCAACATTTCTGTGTACAAAAATCTCGCCCGGCTGCGTTCCCGTCACGCGGTCAGGTGGAATGCGACTGTCGGCACACCCGATCCAGAGATATTTCGGCGTCTGTACGTGCGCAAGTTTTTCAAAATATTCCGGGTCTTCTCCAAGCCGCTCAGCAACCCATTTTTTGTTGTTTTCTAAAAGCTCGTTATAATCATGTGCCATATGAATCCTCTTTTTTATGAAATAACTAATCGCTGCAAATTTACACTTTTTAAAAAACTAATCGTAATAACTATATCGTCAAAAGTATTGTTTTAAAAAGTGTAAATTTGCACTTCTTTTAAAAGCGCATAAACGCTTTCTCTTTTTTAAAATCCTCAATGGAAGATTCGCGAAAATACCTGCGCCCGGAAACGATTGCGCAGCTTAAAAATATAGAACTCAAAGCGCGGCTCGTGGTGGAAGGTTTCATCACGGGGCTGCACCGTTCGCCGTTCCATGGCTTCAGCGTGGAATTTGCCGAGCACCGCCAGTACCGTCCGGGCGATGAACTGCGCCACATTGACTGGAAAATTTACGGCCGTACAAACCGCCATTACGTGAAGCAGTACGAAGAAGAGACCAATCTTCGCTGCATGATCGCCGTGGATTCGAGCGCTTCGATGAAATATGCGTCGGACAAGCAGATCCCGAAATTTGAATACGCAATTTACACAGCGGCGGCGATTGCGTACATGATGATGAAGCAGAAGGACGCGGTTGGGCTTGCGCTGTATGACACAGAAGTTCGCGCGTTTCTACCGTCGAAATCGAAAATGTCGTACATCGGCGAGATTTTAAAAACGCTTGATAATGCGGTTCCGGCGAATGAAACGGGAACGGCTGCGGCGCTCGACCGATTGGCCGAAAGGATTTCTAATCGCGGTTTGGTTGTTATCATCAGCGATTTTCTCGACGACATTCCGTCCATCGCGAACGCTTTAAAACATTTCCGCCATAATCATCATGAAGTTCTCGCAATCCAGCTTCTCGACCCGCGCGAACTGGATTTTAAATTCGGAAACAGCGCGACCTTTAAAGATGTGGAAACCGGCGAGGAAATGGTGACGCAGCCGTATCAGCTGCAGAAATCATACATGAAAGCGCTGACCGAGCACAATGCGCTTTTAAAAAAGGTGTGCCATCAGCATAATGTGGATTATACGCTGATTGACACATCACAGCCGTTCGACAAGGCGCTTTTGGGTTATTTAGCGAAGCGCGCGAAAGTTTAACTTTTCTTTGATTACATTTTTAAAGACTTTACAAAATACTTGTGAAAAAAATACTAATTCTCCTCGTTCTTGTTCTCATAAATAGTTGCTCCGATGATCCGGCTCCTTCACAAAATAATACCGATGTGACACCGGTTGAGCAAGATACTGCATGGAAAATTTTCACGCAAACAACAGGATTGCCAACTAGTAATATCGTAGCCGTAGCTACCGCAGAAGATAGCACAGTATGGGTAGGAACTTCACAAGGCTTATCACGTTTTGATGGCAAAAATTGGAAGCTTTTCAACAAATCTATTACAGGTAAGCCAACAGATAATATTACTTGCCTTTTATATCATAACGGTATCCTTTGGGTAGGTACTCCGGCTAACGGTTTACTACGATATGATGGTAATCAATGGCTTCAGTATAATGAGGGCAATTCAGACATTCCGGGTAATAAAATTATCGCCATTGATGCTGATAATACAAATAATATCTGGATCGCAGCCTCAAAAGGTGTGGGCAGATTATCTAATGGGCTATGGTGGGCGCATTCATTAGATTCAATGCACATAATATCTGCAATAACTTCAATTACAGCAAAAACGCCGCTAAATATTGCTGTGGGTACGCAGCAGAATGGGGTAGTTCGTCTTAGAGGGTCACAATGGGAAAAAATTTCCACGAATATATACAGCACAAATGCAATTTTATCGGTTGCTTCAAGAGATAGTACTCTATGGCTAGGTACTGATTTTCGAGGAATTTTCAAATATACAACCGGAAATTCAGGAACATTTTTTAACGAATCAAATTCGGTTTTGCCCAGTAATTATGTGCAGCTTTTAAAATTCGATAAGGACGGACGCTTATGGATAGGCGCAGGCAAAGGCGATATCCTTGGCGGATTGGCTTATAATATTGGTTCAGTTTGGAAAAGCTACGTGACTACGAATTCTAAATTACCTGACAATATTGTGCAGGCAATTGATGTGGACAACCGCGGCTATGCGTGGATCGGAACAAGAAAGGGGCTTGCGCGTTTAAAAATCTGATTTTAAAAACTTTTAAAATACAACTATGAAAAAATTTACAGGAACAGCCACCGCGCTTGTAACGCCTTTTAAAAACGACGGCGAGATTGATTTCGATTCCTACGGGAAACTCATTGATTTTCAAATTGAAAACGGAATCGAAGGAATCGTTCCGTGCGGCTCCACAGGCGAAGCGGCAACGATGAGCAAGGAAGAAAAAATCTCTGTTATAAAATTCGCAATCGAACGCGCACAGGGAAAAGTGGTAGTCATTGCAGGAACAGGCTCGAATGACACACGCGCAACAATTGAATTAACCAAAAAAGCGAAAGAACTTGGCGCGGATGCTGTATTGCTCGTGTCGCCGTATTATAATAAGCCGACGCAGAATGGAATGTTTGAGCATTTTAAAGCAATTGCTGATGTGGATATTCCGCAGGTTTTGTACAACGTTCCGGGACGCACGGGAACGAATGTTTTGCCGGAAACACAGCTGAAAATCGCCGAAGATTGCCCGAATGTAATCGCTACAAAAGAAGCATCGGCAAACCTTGAGCAGATTATGGAAATTATCAAACATGCGCCGTCACACTTTACAGTGTTGTCAGGCGATGATGTACTGTCACTGCCGATCATTGCTGCGGGCGGACGCGGTTCGATTGCTGTGATTTCAAATTATGCTCCGAAAAAATATGGCGATTTGGTTCGCGCGGCTTTAAAAGATGATTTTAAAACAGCGCGCGAATTACAA
>JAZKFS010000023.1:5522-8848 GCA_040386315.1 Bacteroidota bacterium | reverse complement strand
TGCTCGAATTCTTTAAAATTAATTTTATTGAATCAAATCCAATTCCAGTGAAAGCGATTTTAACCGAAATGGGAATGATTGAGGAAAATTATCGTTTACCGCTGACGATGATGAGCGAGAAGAATAAGGAAGCTTTACAAAAGGTTTTAAAAGAGAATAAGTTTTAAAAATTGCCATTCTGAGCAGCGCGAAGAATCTACGAAAGAGTGATTAACGCGAACTTTTGACATTGATTCTTCGCTATGCTCAGAATGACAGCGCGAGACTATTGAATTTAAAAACTGATCACAGATCACCGATTACAGATCACCCCAACAATGGCGGAAATAATAGAAAATCATAATATTCAAACAGGGCTGACGCAGCGGCAGATCTACAAGGTTGTTGACCGGCTGCTGGCGGGAAATTTCCCGGGTGAGATCGAGCTTTTAAAAATGCTTGTGACGGATATTGTGGAGCGCGCGGACATCAGGATCACTGGCGGGCGCATTTGGCAGCTGCAGCCGGGCGAAGACGCGTATTCGCTGCAGTTTCAATATGGCGAGATTGATACTATTCCTGAAGATTACACGATTTCCGTTGAGGAGCAGCCGATTTTTAAAAAGCTGGCGAGCCAACGCACGGTGACGAATTATGAAACTGATTCACTGCTGCTGGAAAAAGGAATTAAAATCTACTCGGCGACGGGCGTTGGCGAGCTTTTAAAACGTGCGGGCGGAAAATTTTATCAGTACGCGCTTGCTTTTAACGCGCCTGAAACGAACCAGGAATTTTACGAAACGCTGAATATTATCGGTTCGGCGGTAAGTGCAGCGCTGCGGGATTTGGCGCATCAGGCGCAGGAAGAGCGTTTTCAAAAAGATTTGGATAAAGCGTCGGAAATTCAGCGCGGCTTGCTGCCCGACCACCAGTTAAAATTTCAGGATTATGATGTTTTTGGCGTGTCGCTGCCGGACAGTGTAGTGGGCGGTGATTATTTTGATTACCTTCATCCCTTGGAAAATGAGGACGACCGCGTTGGTGTTGTCATCAGCGATGCGGCGAGCAAAGGGCTTCCGGCGGCGATACAGGCGCTTTTTGTTTCGGGCGCGATCCGCATGGGAATTACGTATAATATGAAAATTTCCTCAATGATCTCGCGGCTGAATACGCTGATTTACGACACATTCCCGCATGAGCGCTTCGTGTCGCTTTTCTATTGCGAGCTAATGTCAAGCGAAAATGGGTTGGTTTTATATTCAAATGCCGGACACTGCTCACCGCTTTTTTACAATTCAGCAAGAAAAACAGTTCGTGAATTGCCGCCGACGGGCGGACTTTTGGGAATTATTCCGCACGATAAATTTCGCGTGGAAAATATCAATATGCAGTGCGATGACATTTTGCTGCTCTACACCGACGGCATTAGCGAAGCCCAAAGCGCTGAACAGGAATTTTTTGAAACCGACCGCTTAAAAAATCTTTTAAAAGAAAATGCGCATGAGGACGCGCACACGATTGCCTACGCGATTCTGGAGGAAGTGCAGAAATTTACCGTTGGTGCGAGCTACACGGATGATAAAACGATTGTTGTGATTAAGCGGTGTAAACCGAAAAGTTAGTGCTTTAGGGCGGTGAGTTTTTAAAATCTAGTTTTTAAAAAAAGGTGTTGCAATGTTCCTCAGAATGTGGAATTACAAACCGGGTGAAGCAGTTACAAGCCAAGTCGTTCCAGAGCGAATTTTAATTATCAAAAAAATTTGCTACCTCGACCTGAATGCAAAGACAGAATTCACTTCGCCAAATGGCACGACAGTAGCAGAATCTGCACTCTGCGTATGGACAGAAGGCGGAATTAAAAAGAAGAAGAAAATCTTTTTAAAAGACTTACAGCCATTTGTAAAATATCCTTAAAAACTACTTCAGATCTTTCCCCGAATTAATCGCGCTCATCGCACGGCTTGCCTCATGCCGCGCAATGTATTCAATCGCTTCAGCGCCGCGCGTTATCATTTTATCACGCTCCTCGATTTCCTCGCTTTTAAAATCTGAGAGAACGTAATCCGCCATCTCGCCCTGCGCGAAATTCCGGTCAATGCCGCAGCGCAATCGCCAGAACGCATCTGTATTCAAATGGAAGATCATACTTTTTAAACCATTATGCCCGCCGTCGCTCCCGCCCTGCTTTAAATGCACTTTGCCAACGGGAAAATTCAGTTCGTCCACAACAGCGATCACGCGTGCCGGATGTATTTTATACTGTCCGCATAATTGCTTTACCGCTTCACCGGAATTATTCATAAATGTTGTCGGAAAAATAACAAGAACTTCAGCATCCTGAATTTTTAAAGCGGCTTCATACCAAGCACCTTTCGCGGCTTTTGGTTCTTTTTTATATTTTTTTAAAAGCTCGAAGCACACGAGCCAGCCGATATTGTGGCGCGTTTCTGCATATTTTTCACCCGGATTTCCCAAGGCAACTATTAACCAATCGTAGGACATTTTCTTTTTTAAAGGTTTTTAAAAGGAACTTTTTAAAAATATATTCAAGTTTATGTCAAGTTAACTTGACAAAGTGTCAACTTTGCTTTACATTTGTAATCATGAGTAACACTGAAACTGAAATCGGTTCAAATCTACGAAAAATCCGCGTTGTAAAAGGACTTACGCAGGCGCAGCTTGCCGAGGCAATCAGCGTGAGCCGCCAGACAATTAACTACATCGAGCAGGGAACGTATTGCCCTTCGACGAAGCTCGCTTTACAGCTTGCGCGGATTTTAGAAACTACGGTTGAAGAACTGTTTTTTTTAAAGGAGGAAAGAAAATGAGTTTTAAAGAAATAAAAGATGAACGGCTGGAATTGCAGAAATATAAAGCGGGCTACGAAACCTATAATATTTTGATGATTATAATTCTAGTCGTAACTATGATTCTTCTGTATGCAATTGATATTGACACGAATCCCATTGTTCTGATTACTTTTATTCCTCTATTTGCCGGGCTTTGGATATATGAATTTAAAGCAGAAGAAGCGGAGGAATTTGACGAAGAGCAAACAGTTTTAAAAGCTGTCGCTCAACGGCAGAAATGGATTGTCATTGCAAAACGCGCAGCATTTGTTGCTGTATTTGGATTTCTTTCAAAATATTTTGTATTAGATAATAAAAGTGATTTTTGGAGCAGTCTGTCATTCGCTCTTTTAAATGGAATTGCTATCGGAATCTTTTGGTATTTCCACATGAACAAAGTTTTAAAAAAGAGCAAGGAGCAATCTGATGTTTAAAGAAATAAAAGACGAGAGGCTCCAATTACAGAAATATAAGGCGGGATATGAGACTTTTAAAATT
>JAZKFS010000023.1:0-5512 GCA_040386315.1 Bacteroidota bacterium | reverse complement strand
TTTGGATGAATTTTATTGTTGCCCTTATTCTTATTCATATTTTCGACAAGCAAAACTCTATTATTAATATTCTTTTAATTCCATGTTTTGCAGGCCTGTATATCTATGAATTTAAAGCACAGGAAGCGATTGATTTTGAGGAAGAAGGCGGAGTAATGAAGGTAGTCAATCAAAAGCGGCAATTATTAATAATTGGTAGGAATGCACTGATTTTTACGATTGCCATGTCTTTGTATAACTATTTCATTGCTGATTATCAGGAAGCACCGTGGAGGGCAATTCGCCATGCTGCTCTCGCAGGAATCGCTATGGGACTCTTCCAGTATTTCAGACTGAAACGTATGTTAAAAATGGCAAATGAGGAGAAAGAAAATGTTTCATGATAAATTCACGGATGAGCGTATTGAGCGCATCACATTAAAAGCGGGTATGCTCAGTTTCAGGATAATCACTTTGCTGTCGTTTATCACGACGTTTGTCTTTGCACTGCGCCGCAAGGGCGTGATAAAAATTGACGAGCTATCAATGCAAGAGATTTTAATGGCTCCGGCGATAGTAGGAATATTCTTTTTCTGGGGTTATAAATGGCTGTACGGTGCAATTCGCTCGGAAGCAGAAATAGCCGCTCAAAAATATCCAAAAGGCAAAAGGTTTGCTTTTAAAAATATTTTTGTGCTTTCTGCTCTCGCTTCTGCCGGAATAAGCGTTTTTGCATATTTCAATGTTTTTAAAAACGATATTGCAAGTACGATTTCAATTGGAATTTTCCTATTAGCAGCATTTACCGCAATTTCATATTTCACAATGGGGAAAGTGGGAGATAATGAGCAGATTTAATTTTTTAAAAGCTTTTAAAAAGCAGAATGCTACGGACGAGCGCTTGCAGCTGGTCGGTTTTAAAGGGGGCACATACAGCTTTTTCGTAACGATTTTTATTTCATTTGCCGTTGCATTTCTTTTTATCCTCCGGCTTGAAGGCAACATAGATATTAGCTATGAGGCATTTGCATTATTGCTTCTTCTACCATTTTTTGCGGGCGGACTTTTTTTCTTGGGCTATCTTTTAAAAAACGGTGTTTTTACAGCACAGCGTGAGAAGATTAACAGAAAACTTCAGGCGCAGCGTTTGAAATGGTTTATTCTTATCGGCCAATTCTTATGGATCCTGATTTTTATACCGCTATTTATGCAGTTTGTTTTTAAAGAGCCGTGGCAGGAAAAGATCGGGGTGGCTATTTTTACAGCGCTTTTTTCGACGTTTTTCACATGGTTTTTTCAATACCGGAATATAAATAACATTGAAGAATAATTTTAAAACCTTTTAAAAACATGAATATATTTTCTTTTAAAAACTCGGGCGATGAGCGGCTTGATCTGCAAAAATATAAAGCTGGGTACTATGCTTTCTGGACGATGTGGGTGTTGAGTGGAATTATTACAATTCTTACATCAAATAGTATTGATATAGATAAAAATCCCGCTGTTTTGTGGATGGCTTTGCCATTATTTCTGGGGATTTTTATTTATGAAACGATGGCGTTGGAATATCTGGAGTATAGCGAAGAGCAAAAGCTGAAAAATGATGCAGGACGCAGGCGATTTGTAAGAAGTATGATAATTCGCTTGACTCTTGTCTTTGTGTTTAGCTGCGTTACAAATTACTATTTTGTTTCGGAGCAGAAAAGCGTTCGCGGCTCACTTCTCTACGGATGCTTTTTTACATTGGTAATGGGCGGGATTCTTTATAGTGAATATAGAAGTAAGGTTAATAAAATTAAAAGGAATGATCTTTAAAAACAAAAAAGCCGCAACTGAATATATATCAGTGCGGCTTTTAAAAACTTTTCTTTTTAAAAAGAATTATTCGTCGTCATCTTTTCCTTTCTGATCTACTAATTCCGGTTCTGCGTCAGCAGGAACATTTACCTGATCATCGCCAGTCGTTGCGCCTTCAGGATGAACGATCGTAACAATTGCCGCTTCGCCACTTGTAAGAATGCGCATGTTGTCAAGTTTCAGGTCACTTACGTGAATTGAGTCACCGATCTCAAGGTTGGTAACATCCACATCAATATGCTCGGGCATATTTCCGGGAAGACATTCTACTTCGATCTTGTGAAGTACGAATTCAGCAAGGCCGCCTGCGCGAACACCGGCTGAAATACCGGTAAGATTGATCGGCACTTCGACGTGCATCATTTTATCAGCGCTTACGCCATGAAGGTCAAAGTGAACAATCTTGTCCGTTATCGGGTCGAAGGTAATATCTTTTAAAACACATGCGTGTGCCGCCGACTCGCCTTCTACATGCAGCTGTACCATTTTGGTGTCGCGCGTGTAAACGATAGGGCGAAGCTGAAGCGGATGCACAGAAAATGCGATCGGCTCAACGCCATTCATGTAAAATACACCCGGTACGAAACCTTCGCGGCGCAACTGCTTTGCGATTTTGCGACCCGGCTCGCGGCGCTGTACGTTTAATGCTATATCACTCATTGTCGTGACTCCTTTTTTATAATGCCGATGAAATTTCTTAGCGTTTTTTAAAATCTATCTTTATAATTACTTGATCGTTTCAAACAGGGAACTGATCGAAGTATTGTCATTTGTTCTTACAATTGCTTCAGCAAAAAGATCAGCGACCGAGATTATTTCAATTTTCGGGTTTGGCTGCCAGTGACAGTCAATTGTATCTGTTACAATTACTTTTGTCACTGCTTCGCTTGCTACAATTCTTTCTACAGCTTTACCGGAAAAAACCGGGTGCGTACATGCTCCGATTATTTTCTTTGCGCCGGCTGCTTTTAAAGCTTCTGCGCAATTGACAAATGTATTTCCCGTATCAATCAGGTCATCTACGATAAGGATATTCTTGTCTTTCGGATCGCCAATGATATTCATCACTTCGGCTACATTCGGGCCTGTTCTACGCTTATCCACCAGGATCAGATCGGCATCAAGGCGCTTTGCATACGCGCGGGCTGTTTTAGCACCACCGACATCAGGCGAAGCAACTGCCACAGAACTACCGTCAATTTCCTTCCGTAATGTCCTGACCAGAATACTGGAAGCATAAAGATGGTCCACCGGAATGTCAAAATATCCCTGGATCTGCGGTGTGTGCAGGTCCATCGTCATGATCCGGTCAGCGCCTGCTTCAGTTAGAAGATTTGCTACAAGCTTTGCGGTAATGGAAACGCGCGGCTGGTCTTTCCTGTCCTGGCGGGCATATCCGTAATATGGGATCACCGCCGTAATTCGCTTAGCCGAAGCGCGTCGTGCGGCATCTATTAAAATTAACAACTCCATCAGGTTCTCTGACGGAGCGCCGGTAGACTGGATCAAAAATAGATCTACGCCACGGATATTCTCTTCGTACTTTACCCAGATTTCGCCATCACTGAAATTGCGGATGGTCACTTTCAGCAGGTCAATCCCAAGATTTTTAGCCACCTTCTCTGCCAACGGGCAGTTTGACCGGCCGGAAGCAATTTTAAAATCTGGCATTGCAATTGAAAATGTTTAGTACTTTTGTGTAGCGGTATTTGTTGGGGCGGCAGGGATCGAACCTACGAAATGCCAGAACCAAAAACTGGTGCCTTACCACTTGGCGACGCCCCAATACACTGCCTTTTTTCAAAAACAGAATGCAAATATACTACATGAATATCTAATTTGACAAACTTTTTTTTAAAATTCTTTAAAAATTTTCTTTTACAACATTCTTTTTAAAAACTTTTTTTCATCAACTCATGAAATTTTTTATCGTCGAACTCCGCTATATCGTCCCGCTTGAAACTATTCAGCCGTATACAGACGCTCATCGCGCCTTTTTAAAAACTCTGTATGATCAGGAAATTCTTCTGCTTTCCGGCCCTGCTGTTCCCCGCACAAAAGGGATCCTGATCGCGCGGCATGAATCCGGGGAAGAGCTTTTACAACTTTTAAAAAATGATCCGTACAGCCAGAATAATTTAGTTGAAACAATTTTAACTGAATTTGCCCCGGCGAATTATTTACCCGAAGTTTCACAATGGCTTTTAAAAGATTAATATAATTTTTCCTATGCTTTTTAAAAAATTTCACGAAGAATGGCTTTCAAAACCGCGTATTGTTTGCGGGATAATGTCAGGAACATCACTTGACGGGATTGATGTGGCGATTGCAGAATTCTCAAATGATAACGGCAACCATTCTTTTAAAACGCTCGCATATCAGACTGTTCCATTTTTAAAAGATTTTCGCCAGCAAGTTCTCGATATTATTGAGCATGAAGCGCCTGTGGCAAATGTTTCGCGAATGCATTATCTCCTTCCAAAATTATATGCCGACGCCGTTCGCACAGTTTGTAATGACGCCGGTTTTAAAACCTCAGATATTGATGCGGTCGGTGTTCACGGACAGACCGTGTGGCACGCGCCGCAGGACGAGGTCGCCTCGACGCTTCAGCTTGGTTCAGTTTCCGCGCGTGCACAGGAATTACGTATTCCTGTTGTCGGTGATTTTCGCGCGGCGGATGTGGCTCTTGGCGGACAAGGAGCGCCGCTTGTGCCAATCTTTGATTTTGCGTTTTTAAAAGATGATTCCAGGAATATCATTGCTTTAAATATCGGTGGAATTTCCAACATCACGCTTTTGCCGAAAAATTGCACGGAAGAAAATGTTATAGCTTTCGATACCGGTCCCGGAAATGTCTGGATTGACGGTGCGATGAAGCAGTATTTTGGCAAAAATTATGATGAGAACGGGAATTTTGCTCGTGAAGGCCGAACGTTGCCGCGACTTTTGGCTGCTTTAAAAGAACTTGATTATATACAAAAATTGCCGCCGAAATCCACCGGGCGCGAGCTTTTCACACCGGAAGTTCTTGAAAAGTTTTTAAAAGATTACGCTTCGCCGCATTCACCGGGTGAAGATATCGTCAGGACACTGACGGAATTTACATCGTGGAGCATCGCTGAGAATATTCGCCTCTTTGGAAAAACTGATTCGCGATTGATAATTTCCGGCGGCGGCGTACACAATTCAGTTTTGCTGGAGCTTTTAAAAGCAGAATTGCCGGAAGCGGAAGTTTTAAAAAGCGATGAGATTGGCTTGTCTTCCGATGCGAAGGAAGCGATCTGCTTTGGCTACCTGGCATACAGAACGCTTGGCGGGCTTCCGGGAAGTTTGCAGGCAGTTACAGGCGCTTTGCGGGCGTCAATTTTAGGAGCAGTTGCATTCCCATAGTTTTTAAAAGGAAGTTTTAAAACAGAGAAAGCCGGTAGTTTTTAAAAACTACCGGCTTTCTGTATTTTAATGGCGTGTGTGATCCTTTTAAAGGTGATCTTTTAAAAAGGAATATAGTGTTTTTATGTGGCAGCTCTTTTAAAAAAGAAAAGGCGCTCTTTGAAAGGAGCGCCTTTTTATTATCCGTTTTTAAAACACTGAGTTTTAAAACTATTTGCTTACTTCACGACGACCATTTGACGGGTAGCACGGAAGCTTTGTGTCTGTACCGTGTACATGTAGA
>JAZKFS010000022.1:0-7728 GCA_040386315.1 Bacteroidota bacterium | reverse complement strand
GCCTACCTGAAGTTGCAGATAGTATGTTCCGCTGATCTGGCCTGCTGCATTCCATGTTGCCGAGTGTTTACCCGGTACCTGACGTGCATTGACAAGAGTTGCGACTTCACGGCCATTAGCATCAAACACACGCAGGCGGATGAGGTCGTTGGTCGTGGTGATATAATTAATTTCTGTCGAAGTGCTGACCGGGTTTGAAAAACCGTCAAGGATTGAACCTTTTGGCGCTCTTCCAATCATGGCTGACTCTTCATCATCAACAGAGCTTGGCGCGCTGATAAGTGTTGGTGCGTCGGCTGTAACATCACGCACGAAGTCATATCCGCGATGTGGCGTTGGCATAAACGGGAATACCGAAAGATTTGCAACGTCATTTTTCGTCGGGCCGGCTACATAATTTAATTCAGCAAGGAGTTTCGGCGAAGCAAGGTCAGCATACGCGCCCGACATTGCATCGTCAAACGGAAGGCCAACTGCTGCAAGGACTAAACCACCAACTGCCTGAAGCTCGATGCTTGTCACGTCATCTTCCAGACGGCGTCCGTTCGGGAATCCGTCCATGTGTGGCATTGCTTCGATATTCGTGTTTGTATTGAAAGGAGCTGCTGTAAGGCCGATAGCTGCTGCGCGGATCAATCCTAAACGGGCAAATTTCGTGTATTCATCCGTATTGCGCGGTGTGACAGGAGTTGCCATATTCAGACGAAGCATGTCACCGCCATAAAGCGTAGTGCCATCATTGGTTATTGGCAGGAAGTTATTGATAAATGGCTTTCCAGCGCTCAATGGGCCGCCTGTTTTTCCTGTAGCTAACTGATACGGAATTAAATTCGGCACGCCAAAAAAGAAAATCGGGTAAATATCCACGCGGCGCGGCTGTCCCGCAGCAACTAAACCACCACTGATAGGAGCTGCAAATGCGGTTCCTGTGAGGTCAGGCGGCGGCATAAGTTTTGTAACAGCGAAAGCGCCATCTTTTCCATTGCGGAAATCAAGTCCCGGAGTGGTATATCCCGGTATTACACCAAGTGCCGGATACGACTGTGACTGCACGCGAAGCGCAGAAAGTGCCGGCACTGCTGTACCAAACTGGCTGTCATCCATATAAAGCGCAAGCTCAGGATTTACGTGGAATTGAATGTTATTCTGCTCAGCCGCGCTATATGGCGTCGAAGAATTCCAGCGGTCTTTCTGGCCAATCGGAATTACTGCTTCGTTTGTAAGCGGCATTCCAAGGCGCGAAACCTGTACCCAGTCTCCGCTATATGTTGGTTTTTCGCCTGTTGCTGAAAGCGTTTTTACGCTCTGGCGGCTCGCTGAAGCCCACACGCCAATTACATAATCGCCATCAAGGATATTTGCTGCCTGGTCAACGGATTTCCCGTCTTTTTGCAACATATTGATTGGGATTTGCAAAACGATGGAATGTGTGTTATATCCAGCAACGCCGTCGCGCGCAATTGCTGCATTACTTGCATCATTGCCGAATTGATTACGCGTCTGGCCTAAATCGAAAATACCGCCAAGGTCAACAAAAAATGCGTCGTCGCGTGGCCCGCAAAATACTTTTTCGCCGGTTGACGTTGTATTGACTGCTTCCTGCACAAGCGTTTCATATGTCTTATTCATGCCTGCTGCGCCTTCAATCGAACGTGGCCCGATATTATTTGGCGGCACGATGCCATTTGTGATAACCGAAGTAAAGGTTGCTCCGCCATCCATACTTTTTTCCATCGTATAGGTAGCTTTCTGGTTCTGCTTTCCAAGGCGGATATTAAAAAATGTCGTAGAATCTTCATTCACTTTGTTAAAAGTAAAACGGTAGGTAATATCATCTTTCGCTGTTCCAAGCGCGCCCATGCTTGTTTTGTTCTTAATGTGGATTTCATAGCGCACATTCTCACCGAACGTATAGTAATTCGGGCCGCCGTCAGGCAGTTCAAACGGGATGTAATTTGCAATAATCGTGACCGTATTGGGATTATCAGGCGAACGGAACGCATACACATCCGTATTGTCGGCCAGCGGGTCGTACGAAATGATTGGCGCTTCCCTGTGGCTCGAGGCATCAAGGATAGCAGGATTCGAGCCGACTACAGCGAGCCCGAGTGCTGCCGTACAGCTTGCAGCAAGAAGAATTTTCTTCATAATAAATACTCCAACTTTTAAAAAAATATATAAATTTACGGGTAACCGTTGCAGCAATGTACGGGAACGGTATGAATCCGGTTTTTAACGGTTAAAAAAAGTTTTAAAAAAGATTGTTTTTAAAAGAAATTCTTTCAAAAGAATCTTTTTAAAGCTTTTTAAAGTTGTAGTTTTTTATGAAAAAAAATCAGCTGATAGAATTTACAGACCGCGGGCTATATTGCCGTCAGGCTGACGTCTATATTGATCCGTGGCAGCCGGTAGACCGTGCAATTATCACACATGGGCATTCCGACCACGCGCGCTGGGGCATGAAATCGTATCTCGCTCATCACGATTCGCGGCATATTTTAAAACATCGGCTTGGGGAAGATATAAAACTACAAACTCTCGAATACGGCGAGGAAATTACCAGGAACGGCGTGAAAATTTCCCTTCATCCGGCCGGGCACATCACTGGTTCGGCGCAGGTGCGGCTGGAATATGGCGGCGAAATCTGGGTTTTTACAGGAGATTATAAATTAGAAGATGACGGGCTTTGCACCCCGTTTGAGCCGGTAAAGTGTCACACATTTATTTCTGAATGCACATTTGGCCTACCGATTTACAAATGGAAACCGCAGGCGGAAGTTTTTAAAGACGTCAATAATTGGTGGCGTGAAAATCGTGATGCAGGAAAAACATGCGTAATAATGGGTTATGCGCTTGGAAAAGCTCAGAGAATTTTAACAAATCTCGACTTGTCAATCGGCGATGTGTACGCACACGGCGCGGTTCATGCGATGAACGAAGTGTACCGGCAATCAGGAATTCAACTGCCGACATGCAAACGAATTACCGTCACAACTGACCGAAACGCCATTCGCGGCTCCATGGTAATCGCGCCTCCTTCCGCTTTCGGAACGCCTTGGATGCGGAAATTCGCTCCAGTGTCCGTCGCTTTCGCATCGGGCTGGATGGCTGTTCGCGGCGCAAAAAAGCGAAAAGCCGTTGACAAAGGCGTTATTCTCTCCGACCACGCCGACTGGCCGGAATTGCTTAAAGCAGTTGAAGCAACGGGCGCAGAAAAAGTTTTCGCAACGCACGGCTACACGTCAATTTTCGCGCGATTTTTAAATGAATCAGGGATTGAGGCCGACGAAGTCCGCACAGATTACGGCGGCGATGATGACGACGGCACCGCGGAGCCCGTCGAAACAGCAATGCCCGAACCAACAAATTAGTTTTAAAACAAACAAAATACCAGTTACAAGTTACCAGTAACAAGTCACAAAACATGAAGGAATTCGCCGCGCTTTTTACAGCGCTCGACGCGACAAATAAAACGAACGCCAAAGTAGACATCCTTGTAGAGTTTTTTAAAAACTGCCTCGAAGAAGATAAGCCGTGGGCGCTCTATTTGCTGCTTGGCCGCACTTTTAAAAGGCAGGTTTCCAGCACGCAGGTTCGCTTGTGGGCGGCAGAAATTACAGATATTCCGCTGTGGCTTTTTGAGGAATCCTACCATGCCGTTGGCGATCTAAGCGAGACTATCGCGCTGCTCCTGCCAGACGTGGATTCGCAAAACGACAAGCCGCTCGCATGGTGGATTTCGTATCTGGCAAATTTTAAAAAGGCAGATGAAGCGACAAAAAAAGAACTGCTTTTAAAAGCGTGGAGCGAACTCAATCAATCAGAAAAGCTCGTTTTTAATAAACTCATTCTCGGCTCTTTCCGCATTGGCGTTTCGCACAGTCTTGTCACGCGCGCGATTTCGATTGTGAGCGGCGTGGAAGCAAGCGTTATTGCGCATCGGCTCATGGGCGACTGGACACCGGAAAATCTTGATTTTACCGAACTTTTAAATACTGAAACGCATTCTATCCAGATTTCACAGCCGTATCCGTTTTTCCTAGCGTATGCGGTAGAAAATCCTGAAGATTTGGGAAATCCCGATGAATGGCAGGCAGAATGGAAATGGGACGGGATTCGCGCACAGGTGATCTTCCGCGAAGGCGAATTATTCGTGTGGTCGCGCGGTGAGGATTTGCTGACAGAAAAATTTCCTGAATTTCATATTTTAAAAGAAATTCTGCCGCCGGGAACAGTTCTCGATGGCGAAATTCTGCCGTATATCAATCGCCCGCTTACATTCAACGTTTTGCAAACGCGCATTGGACGGAAAAACGTGACGGCAAAAGTTTTAAAAGAATCGCCTGTCGTTCTGATGTGCTACGATTTACTGGAATTGAACGGCGAAGATGTTCGTTCAAAACCTCTGGAATGGCGCCGTACAACATTAGAAAATCTTTTAAAAGAACTCAATCATCCCGAATTACTTATTCCATCGCCAAAAGTTGATTTTAAAACGTGGGATGAGCTCGCCGCCGTGCGAACGACGTCAGCGCAGAATTTTGCCGAAGGCGTGATGATTAAGCGCCTGAATTCCACCTACCAGGTTGGACGGAAACGCGGTGACTGGTGGAAATGGAAAATTGACCCGTACTCGGTGGACGCAGTTCTCGTGTATGCGCAGAAAGGCCACGGGCGTCGCGCGGATTTGTTTACCGATTATACATTTGCGGTGTGGAAAGACGATGCGCTTGTGCCGTTTGCAAAAGCGTATTCAGGGCTGACTGATAAGGAAATCCGACAGGTAGATAATTTTGTCAAAACAAACACGCTTGAAAAATTTGGCCCCGTCCGCACAGTTAAGCCCGAACTTGTTTTTGAAATTGGTTTTGAAGGAATTCAGGAATCAAGCCGCCATAAGTCAGGTGTTGCTGTGCGTTTCCCGAGAATTCTCCGCTGGCGTCAGGATAAAACTGCGGAAGATGCCGATACGCTTGAAATTGTGAAAGGACTTTTGCAGCAACATATTGCACCGCAAAATTCATGATTGATTTTAACAATTCGCCCGGTTTTATAAAAGTCTCCGACTGGTTTGCTCAAAAAAAGTGGACGGCATTCGATTTTCAAAAGGACGCATGGGCTGCGTATAATCGCGGGGAGAACGGCCTTTTAAACGCACCGACCGGGAGCGGAAAAACGTACGCGCTGTGGCTTGCGCCGATCATCGAATTCATAAACGAAAATCCTGATGACTTTTTAAAAAAGAAAAATAACGGGCTACAGGTTTTGTGGATTTCGCCGCTTAAAGCGTTGGCAAAAGATATTCAGAAAGCACAGGAGCGCGCGGTTTCGGAGCTGGGACTGCAATGGCAGGTTGGCTCTCGCACAGGCGACACGTCCGGCAGCAAGCGCGTGAAGCAGCTGAAAAATATGCCGGAAGGTTTGCTCATTACGCCGGAAAGTTTGCATCTATTATTCACACAACCGAATCACGGCGACTTTTTTAAAAACATAAAACTTATCGTCGTGGACGAATGGCACGAACTCCTCGGCACCAAACGTGGCGTGATGACCGAACTCGCGATTCAGCACATCAGATCTTTTAAAAAAGACGTGCGTATCTGGGGGATTTCCGCGACAATTGGCAATCTGGAAGAAGCGCGTGATGTTCTATTAGGAAGTTCTTTTAAAAAATCTTCTTTAAAAAAAACCTCGATAATTCACTCTGACATTCACAAGCTGTTAAACACAGAAACGATAATTCCGAAAAATACGGAGCGGTTTTCCTTTACCGGTTATCTCGGTTTGAAAATGCTGCCGGACGTGATTGATATTGTGAAATCGAGTAATTCCACTCTGATTTTCACGAACACGCGCGCGCAAACGGAAATCTGGTACCAGGAAATGCTGAATTTTGAGCCTGAGCTTGCGGGCCAGATGGCGATTCATCACGGGTCGCTTGGCGGCGATGTGCGTGCGTGGGTGGAGCAGTCGCTGCATGATAACAAATTAAAAGCGGTCGTCTGCACGTCCACGCTCGACCTCGGCGTGGACTTCTCCCCTGTCGAAACCATCGTGCAAATCGGCAGCCCGAAAGGCGTTGCCCGAGCACTCCAACGTGCCGGACGAAGCGGTCACCGTCCCGGCGAAATGAGCCGCATGTATTTCGTGCCGTCACATGCGCTGGAAATGCTGGAATTTGCTGCGCTCCAAGACGCCATGAAACTGAAGGAATCCGAAAGCCGCGAGCCGCTTTTAAAACCATTCGACGTGCTGATTCAGTATCTCGTTACGCTTGCGGTCGGCGATGGTTTTAAAGCGAAGGAAGCTTTTAAAGAAATAAAAAAAACGTACGCTTTTAAAGATTTGCACGAAATTGAGTTCGAGTGGATTTTAAATTTCATCACGACCGGCGGCGGTGCGCTCTACGCTTATGACGAGTATCAGCGCGTGGTTGAGGAAAAAGGCTTTTTTAAAGTTGTGGATAAATCCATCGCGCTGCGGCATAAACTCTCCATCGGCACGATTATGAGCAATGCAAGTTTGGTAGTCAAGTTTTTAAAAGGTGGGAAAATAGGCACGATTGAAGAACAATTCATTACAAGGATTTCTCCGGGTGATACGTTTTGGTTTGCCGGTCGTTCTTTAAAACTCGTGCGTATCAAAGACATGACAGTGTATGTGCAGAGCGATGCGTCGAAAACCGGGATTGTTCCGCGTTGGCTCGGCGGGCGGATTTCTCTCTCTCCGCAATTATCACAGGAAATCCGTCGGAAAATTGACGAAGTTGCGAATGGGATTTTTAAAGACGCGGAAGTTCGCGCGTTGGAGCCGCTTTTAAAAACGCAGAACAGAGTATCCGCGCTGCCGAAACTGGACGAATTGCTCATTGAAAAAATCACGACGCGCGAAGGCCACCACGTTTTCCTGTATCCTTTTGAAGGTCGTTCGCTGCACGAAGGTCTTGCCGCGCTGCTTGCCTACCGCATTTCCAAGCTCCAACCGATTACTTTTTCCATTGCGATGAACGACTATGGCATTGAATTGCTTTCAGATACGGAAATCCCTTTAGAAAATGCTTTAAGTGCTGGGCTGTTTTCAACCGAAAATTTGCTCGAAGATATGTATGCAAGCATTAATTCAACCGAAATGGCAAAACGAACTTTCCGTGAAGTTGCGCGTGTGTCGGGTTTAGTTTTCCAGGGTTTTCCGGGAAAAGTAAAAATGAATCGTCATCTTCAGGCTTCCGCTGAAATGATCTTTGAGGTGCTTGAACAGTATGATCCGGGGAATTTGCTCGTTCAGCAGGCCTTCGACGAGGTTTTAAAAACGCAGGTGAATGAAGCGCGTTTGTTGGAAGTTTTAAAAGAATTTAACCAACGAAAAATCATCATCAAAACACCTGAACGCCTGACGCCATTTGCCTTCCCGATATTTGCCGACAGGCTGCGCGAAAAGGTATCAAGTGAGAATTTTAAAGACAGGATTGCTAGAATGCAGATGCAGCTGGAAAAATTTGCCGATGAATTATAGTTTTAAAAATGAATTTTACTCTTTTCAATGAAGAACTCCATCTTCTACCTCAAAAAGCGATCTACTGGCCGCGCGAAAAAGCGCTTTTAATCGCCGACGCACACTTTGGTAAGGTCGGGCATTTCCGTAAGGCCGGAGTGCCTATTCCGAACCAAATTACGCATAATGACTTTGAAATTCTGACGGAGCTTTTAAAAACTTTTGATATTAAAAAAA
>JAZKFS010000021.1:42284-57162 GCA_040386315.1 Bacteroidota bacterium | reverse complement strand
TTAAAAACTTATTTAAAAGAGCGCGACATCCGAACCGTGATCGGGTCAATCTGGGCTTTTTTCGATTTTGGATATTCTGTATAAAACGTTTTAAATTTCCCGTCTTTTTCAATCGTTTTTCTGTAATACACATTATCGCCTTTAAAGCCCGTCACCACAAAAAAATTATTTTTTAAAACCTTATACGTTACATTTTTATTTCCGCCGATCGTATTTAATTCCTCGCGATATTTCCCGGCAATTGTCACATTCCCCTTTTCATCTTCACCAATTTCCATTTTCACATCACCACTCGGCGATACGAATTCCTGCACTTTTTTGGCTGTTGTGGTAGTTGTCGTTTGCGGAGCAGATGCAGTGTCGCCTTTTTTCTTTATTGTCGTTGAGGTTGTCCCTGTTGAAGTTGTAGCAATTGGAGCAGTTTCCTTTGGCTTTACAATGTCAGTCGGATACGCGACAGGTTCGGTCACATTATCGCCGCGATATGTTTTAAACGTTGTTTTATTCGCCTCCTCCACCTGCATTTCATTCAGGTCAAACGGGTCTTCCGTATCAGCGGAAGTATTAGTCTGCGAAGTTGTGTTGTATTTTTTATCAGAGGAATTTGACTGTTCGGCTACTGTTGGCGCGGGCTGTATTTTCGTCGTCGGCCGAAACATAAAGTATCCAACCGCAGCAATTGCTCCCAGGAGCGCCAGGATTCCAAGGATTTTACCCATGTTATTTGCAGGAGCGGCTGTTGTAGTTGTCGTTTGTGTCACCCGCTGCGGGCGGACGGGCGGTACAAAATCACTGCTTCCATAGATTTTATGCGACGGGTCATGCGGCTCAGGATTTGGCGCAACGACAACAGGTTTTAAAACCGGCGGTTCATTATTAGCCGTAGGTGGAATATGTACGCTGCTGGTCGCTTCTTCCTCAATTGCCTGATGCTTGAGATTTTCAAATTCTTCCTTAGTAATTGTACCGTCAGCAAGCAAGCGTTGCAGGCGTTCAAGTTGTTCGATTTTATTCATAGTTTTTAAAAGAAATTTTAGTAAAAGTTTTTAAAAGGTTTTTAAAAAACTATTTAAAGCTTTGTCCCATTTTCACGGCAACCGGATCATATTTTGCTTTTTCAGCTTTCGGATAGAGAATTGTCAATGTTTTAAAAGTACTGTCTTTTAAAAGTGTTTTTTTGTAAAAAACCTTCCCGTTCAATTCCCCTGAAACCAGGTAGTAATTATACCGCATCGAATTATAATTCACCAAGCGGCCTTTTGAAGCGGCTGTATCGAGCTTCATCTTTTTTTCAAGATTTGTTTTGGCTGTATCGGCGACCGTCAGTTGCACTGTGAATTTTCCGTCTTTTGAAATAAGCGACTGATTTTTCGCAGGAATAATCACAGCATTTTTTCCCTTGCCTCTTTTGGTAACAGCTCGTTGCAGCGTAAGCCAGTTTGCAGGATAATTCACCGTATAGCCAAGTGAATCCGGTAAGGTTTGAAATTTCACCGTGTCAATCGTCGCCATTTGCTGCGGCGTGAGTGCGAACGGATCATCAAATTCCTCTTCAACCGTAGAATCTGCCACAACAGCCGCAACTGTCGGAGCTACTTCAGTTTTAGGAATTGCCTTATAGCCATAATATCCCGCCACGCCAACAAGCGCCAGTACAAAGAAAGCTTTAATATACTTTGGCCAGTTAATTCCACTCGCCTCCGGTACAGGAATAGTATCAATCGGATCATGCATTGGCAGCGGAGTCGTATTTTCACCATAAATGCGCCGTTTGATGCGATCATATTTATCTTTGATAGTCCCGCGCAGATTTGGCTGTGCTTTTATTGGAATATCCTGCACGGTCGGCGGCTCCATCGCTTCTTCTTCTAAAATTTTCTTTTTAAAAGCTTCAAATTCTTCGTCGGTAATTTCGCCCTGTTCGTGCAGTCTTGTCAGGCGTTCGAGTTCTTCCAGTGATGACATATTACGTAAACCTCGCGGTCATTTTAAAATTATTCACAGTTTTTTTTCAGATGTTTTTTAAAACAACAACAGTAGATTTTAAATTTCATTTCCTTTTAAAAAGTTTTCCAGCTTTTTAAAACCGGAGCTTTTAAAAGCAAAAAAGGCATCCTTTTCGGGACACCTTTTTAAAACTTTTTTTGTAAATAGTTTTTCTATCGAAGTACATTTACCTTTGCCACAAAACATTCTGTACTGGAGGTAAGCTTAATGATATATGCGCCCGGCTGCTCTTTACTGAGGTCAATTGATATTTTATCCTGTATTGTGGCAGAATATTCCGTTACGTTCCTTCCTTCGACTGTATAAATAGCAATGTGAACTTTTTGCTGATCAGTTTTAAAAGGATTTGCTATGAGAATATTACCAGATGTTGGATTAGGAAATGCTGGAGATGTTTCTTTTAAAATATCTTCAGTAATACCTGTAGTTGTCTGGCTTAACTTTTGGATAAAAATGTCTCCCCGGCTGGCAGAAGTAAGATTTACAATGCTCGTTTCCGGATCGAAATCAACTGTACCTTCAAACCACCCTTGCGTGTAAACATTACTTGATTCATAAACAATCGTTTTATAATACGCGTTAGCATAGCCGACACTTCCCATGTGTTTTGCCCAGACAAATTCCCCTGATGGATTAAATTTAGCTATAAAGATATCAGTTCCATTTGCTATCAGTTTGGCTTTCCCATTACCGGGATCAAAGTCCACTGTGTCGCTAAATTTACCGTTTATATAGATATTTCCCGGATTATCTATGTCAAGCGAATTAGCAACATTAAATCCATTTCCTTCGATTTTCTTTGCCCAGGTAAAATTGCTGTTATAATCTAACTTTAGAATAAAAATTGATGAATAGCCTTTTGGAGTTAAAGTAAATATTCCGGCTCCTGGATTAAAATCGGAAGCCTCTTCAAATTCTCCGGCAATTATGATATTACCCATGGCATCAATTGATATTCCCGTAAGGCGATTACCGGCTAATTCTTTAACCCAGACAAAATTTCCCTCAGCGTTTAACTTTAAAAGGAATGATTTTGTGCCATTTGCATTTAGCTTTGTTGAATCGGCATTAGGATCAAAATCCACTTCACCTGAAAAGTATCCGATGATATATACTTCAGCCATTTGATCGACGGATAGATCTATGGTTCTTGTATCAAACAAATTGCCAATACTTTTTGCCCAAACGAAATTACCATCAATATCAAGTTTTGAAATAAACACGCTCAGTGAAGGTGTACCGGGAGTTGAAGTTAAAAGAAAAGTATCTGTACCAGGATCGAAATCATAAGTGGAATTGAATGTACCAGAGGTATAAATGAAATTATCAGTAATTTCAACTGAGGTGATCTCTGCATAGCCCCCGGGAGGATTAGAGTCAAACTGTTTTGCCCAGACAAACTCTCCTGCTGAAGTAAGTTTTAAAATATATATACTTCTAGTGTAGGCGCTCATTGTAAAGGCGCCTTGGCCCGGGTCAAAATCTATCGTACCATGATAAGTTCCGACTATGTAAATATTGCCATTTTCATCACTTTTGATCTCACGTATATTTACTCCCTGACGGTCACTGGGAGGTATTGTAAGTTGTTTTGCCCAGACAAATTTGCCATCAGCATCAAGCTTTGAAAAAAATATATTGCCATTCGTAGCAGATAAATTAAACTCACCAGAGCCGGGATCAAAATCAACCTCCTCAATGAATTCTCCAGCTGTAAAGACATTTCCTGATTTATCTACGGTAAAATCAGTAGAGACAATTGAAGAGAAGCCATTAAACTGTTTTGCCCATTCTAAATTTGTCGACTGAGCAGAGAGCCCGCACGAAAGTAGTAGAAAAAGTGCAATAAACAGAAGTACATTATTTTTCATAGCCGACACTCCGGTAATAAATATATGACTTATCATCTTGTTTTTCTTTACATACTATTACACAATTCGTACCATCTTTTTTAATCTGGTTTTTTGCAAAGTTTTAAAACATCCTGAGAAGTTATATTTTTTAAAAGACTTCGGCGAAGAAAATTATAACTTTTTAATTTATTGAGACTTAGCGCATAAACGTATTTTTACATTTATTTTTTCGGCTTGGAATTTCAACCAAAAAACCATGATTTTAAAAGTGTGAGAATTTATAAATCTGTAAGCTAAAACTGTGGAGAAAAGCTTACACTTTTTTAGAATGTGTCAGGTTATTTCCACAGTTTTTACAGCTTTTACAGCTTTTAAAAACAAAAAAGGCATCCTTTTCAGGACACCTTTTTAAAATTTTTACTTTCTACTTTTACCTTTTTACTTTTTACTTTTTACTTTTTAAATCTACGTTTTCTGTTTCTTCTTTTTAGCAGCCGGGAAAAGCACATTATTTAAGATCAAACGATAACCGGGTGAGTTCTTATGCAATGACAAATCTGTTGCCGGATCGCCCACGGCGTGCTGATAATCTTCAGGATCGTGACCGCCATACCACGTGAATGTCCCGCGCCCGACATTTCCGTGAATATATTTTACTTCGTCAGTCCCTTCTCTTTCAGCCAGAGCTACGACGGATTTTTTCGTGATATTTCTATGAAAAGCGGTTGTCTGCCCTAGAAAACCATGAACGACATTTACATGGCATTGCGTAAGCATCGTCGGAACAGGATCGAATTTTGCTGAAAAATCAAAGAGCGTAAAATAATCGCTTGCCGGATTTTCCAGTCCTGTAGGGCCAACATCAATATTAGAATATTCATACACGTACGGGTTCATTTCCACTTTAAAATCCTGAAATGCGAACGTGCGAGTATAATCTAATTTTTCATTTGCCGCAGGATCAGCGCCATCACCATCAAAAAGTGATTCCACAATATCTGTACCGTGTGCCGCCAGCGCAATATCGTACGTATCAGTCGCCGAGCACATTGCGAACATAAACCCACCTTCTGAAACGAAAGAACGAATTTTTTCCGCAACAGCTTTCTTTAAATCCGACACCTTTTTAAAACCAAGTTTTTTTGACGTACTCTCCAATAGCGCAACCTGCTGAATGTACCACGGCGCATTACCAAATCCACCCGCGATGAATTTCCCGTACTGTCCCGTAAAATCCTCG
This sequence comes from Bacteroidota bacterium, assembly GCA_040386315.1. Classification (GTDB taxonomy): domain Bacteria; phylum Bacteroidota; class Ignavibacteria; order Kapaibacteriales; family DASPKH01; genus DASPKH01. The sequence goes on along the minus strand of JAZKFS010000021.1, from coordinate 52,062 downwards.
TGATGCAAATGCAGCCAGTCGTATTCTTTTAATTTGTCCGCAACTACTTCTTCATCCCAGATCTTATCATATTTGATTTCAGCATATTGCATCGCGAGCGTCACAGCATCATCCCACGGCTGAAATCCAGGCGGCACATACACTGCAATCTTCGGCAGTTTTTCAAGTTTCTGCACGTCCATATTATTACCTTCAGCCTGCACTTCGGCGTAGATTTGCGCTGAAGTCCCACCGTCCACACTTTCAAAAGAAACACCGCGAATACGGCACTCGGCAGCGATCTCGTTGGAATAATCGAGCATAAATGAGCCGCCGCGATAATTTAAAAGCCAGTCCACCGTTCCGCCTTTGGACAGCACCCAGTACGCGATGCCGTAGGATTTCAAATGGTCCGTCTGCGTAAGGTCCATCGGGATCAGCAGTTTCTGCGCAGAAGCCGCGGAAAGACAAAACAAACCGATAATGATACTTTTAAAAAGCAGTGAAAAACGCATGAATATTATTTTTAAAATAAGAAGTTTTTAAAACGAAATGAACTTCATTCGGAAACGTCAGATACTGTTGATTATTTTTGTTGAAAGTTTCTACATTCTTTCGCCATTTTATATTTTGCATCTCATGGTTTTAAAAAGACTTGCATTTCTCCTTTTTATTCTTGCGAATTTCTCAATTGCTGTAGCGCAGGATTCTGTCCGTACGGAATGGGCTTCGCGCGTACTATATTCTACTTCTGCTTATGCTTCATCAGGCGCATATTCTGTAGTACAGATACTTGGCAGGCCCAATTCCCTTTCTTTTAAAAACACCGCCAGCCCGATCGCGTGGGCTGCAAAAAAGGATGGCGCAGATGCAACTCCCGGACAAGTGGAGGTTTTAAAAGTTGGTTTTAAAAACTCTTTAAAAGCCACACAGGTGGCGATCGTGGAGAATTTTAATCCGGGCGCGATCATTGCAGTAATTATTTCAGGTACATCCGGCGAAAGTGATACGATCTATTCAGCACGCGCAGAAACTGTAGAAATTCCTGCCCGAACATTAAATATTTTTTTTAAAAGCCGCTTTGAAATTTCCGAGCTTGAGCTTCATCTTCACACGGGCAAGATCGCCGGTTGGAACCAAATTGACGCGATAGGAATATCCACTTCAGCCGATTCTTTAAAAAGCGAAGTTAATCCCGCACCACCTTTTAAAAACGTTGTTCCGGAAAATCTTGGCAATGGCGTAAATACTGTGTATTCGGAGATCGCACCGGTTATCTCACCTGATGGAAAAACGCTGTATTTTAACAGAAAAAACGATCCGCAAAATTTAGGAAAGGAAAATGATGAAGATATTTGGTTCTCAGAATATTCCCCGCAATCTTCATCGTTTTTAAAAGCAGTCAATATCGGCGCTCCGCTGAATAATACACTTTCCAATTTTGCCTGCTCTATCACGCCGGATGGCTCTACAATGCTGTTGGCAGATGCTTACACGAATTCCGCAAATCAGAGCGCGGCAATTTCCAAACGTACGGCAAATGGCTGGAGCATTCCGCAGGCTGTAAAGATCGTGAATTTTTATAATCGCAGCCGTGTGGCAAGTTACTCGCTCTCGGCCGATAACCAAACTTTGCTGATGTGTGTAGAGCGTGACGGCGGCTCGGGAAATTTAGATATGTATGTAAGCTTTTTAAAAGACAATAATGAATGGTCTGAACCACAGAATCTCGGGCGTGATGTAAATACCGCAGGCCAGGAAGCAACCGTTTTTCTTGCAGCCGACGGCGCTACTATTTTCTTTTCTTCAAACGGGCATAATGGATATGGCGATAATGATATTTTCATGAGTCAACGCCTTGATTCTACGTGGACACGCTGGAGCGAACCGCAAAACCTTGGCGCTTCGATCAACAGCGCGGGTTGGGATGCCTATTATTCTACTGATGCGTCGGGCGTACAGGCATATTTTGTTTCTGAAAATAATTCACTTGGCAAAAATGATATTTTTAAAGTAAAACTTCCACCTTCACTTCAGATACGCGCTGTTGTCCTTGTTCGTGGGAAAGTGTTCAATGCTAAGACCAAAGAGCCGCTATCGGCGCAGATCATTTATGAATCGTTGGAAGACGGTAAAACACTTGGCACAGCACAGACAAATCCTGCAACGGGCGAATATCAGATTGTTCTTACAGCGGGCAAACTCTATGGCTTTCGCGCACAGGCGGAAAAATTTATCGCCGTCAGCCAGAATATTGACCTGACACAGCTTGCGGCTTTTAAAGAAACCGAGCGGAATCTGGCCCTCGTCCCAATTGAAGTTGGTCAGACAATTGTTTTAAACAACCTGTTTTTTGATTATAACGAAACCATTGTGCGGTCGGAATCTTACCCGGAACTGAACCGCGTGGCCGAGCTTTTAAAACAAAAACCTGAGATGAGAATTACCATAAAAGGCCATACGGATAATGTTGGTGGAGCTCAATTTAACCAGGTACTTTCCGGCAAGCGTGCGCAGGCGGTTGCGGAATATTTATTCAGCCAGGGAGCAAATAATAACCAGGTTTCAATTGTAGGGCTGGGCGCTTCCCAACCCGTAGCAAAAAATGATACGGAAGAAAACCGTGCAAAGAATCGGCGCGTAGAATTTACAATTGATAAATAATTCTTTTAAAAGAATAATATTTTAAAACTTTGTATACTGGTTTGTCGGAGTATAAAATTCTTTTAAAGTTGATATAATCTAAAACATTACATGGGAACCGTAATATCTTTTTTTATCATAGTGTTATGGATAGTTCACGGGTGGAGTTTACTGGAGTTTTCTTCGGTAGATTTTTCGTCGCCGGTCTTCTATGTGCGATTCTTTTTTCAGATGTATTTATCAACCGGGCTTTTTATTACTGCGCATGATGCAATGCACCGTTCTATCAGCCGCAGGAAAAATATAAATATATTTATCGGAACGCTTGCCTGTTTTCTTTTTGCGGGAATGTCTTTTAAAAAGCTTTTAAAAAATCATATTGATCATCATATTCATCCCGGAACACACGAAGATCCTGATTTCACCACACATTCGCAGAATTTTTTTGTGTGGTTTGGGACATTTATGGTACGCTACACAACGATTCTACAACTTGTTGTAATGGGTGTGCTGTATAATCTTTTAAAAATCAGGTACAGTGAGCTTTCTTTATGGATTTTCTGGATCGCGCCGCTGCTGCTGGCTACAGTACAGCTTTTTTATTTCGGAACGTATCTCCCGCACCGGCTTCCACATAGCAACACAATGAAACCGCACAATGCGCGTACTTTAAAAAAGAATCATTTTAAAGCGATGGCAAGCTGTTATTTTTTTGGTTATCACCTGGAACATCACGCATCGCCGTCAACTCCCTGGTGGAAATTATATCAAATTAAAAATTCATTTGAGGAAAGCGCGTCATCAGGGAAAGTTCACGAACATTAAGACGACGCTTTAAAAGTATATAGCACAATCACTTAATCATACAATATAAAATTCAAACGGGGGAAATCATGTCTCATTTAAACAACATTACAAGAACGGACTGCGACACAAAACGCTTTTCATATCTTTCAAAGCAGCATAAAAGAAAAGTCGCAACGCGCGATGAAGAAGTGGAATATTATACATGGGTACTTGGAAATCACGTTCTTGCGGATCTCGTTGTTGGTTTAAAACGCCAGGAAGTTCCTCAGGATGATGAAATCAGCGGGTAATCTCGTGAAAATAATTTCTTTTAAAAGAATATTAGTACAAAAAAAGCGCTTTTACAGCGCTTTTTTTATTTTAGGTTTTCTTTTAAAAAGAATGTTTTAAAAATAGTTTTAAAAATTTTCTGTTTTAATCCATTATTTTCCGAAGGAACGCCGGTTTTTCAACCCCGTTCGTAACTTTTTCCGTTGGGGAAGGAGGAGTTACGCTATTCGGAATAGATTGCACAGGATTAGTACGGCGAAGATATGCCGGCTCATCGAATTTCTGGAGCTCCTGCACACCAGTAGGGCTTGCGTTTGCAACCGGATAGCCGCCACGATTTCCGGGAGCAGCTGTGCCGTTATTAGTATTATTAGCAGATTGCATCGGACGTGGTTGAGAATAACCGTTTCCTTGAGAGCCGCCACCAATAGAAATTCTGCCGTTTGCTGAAGCTGCTGCGCGGTATTGGTGTGTGTATTGCTGCTCAGCTGCCTGCTGAACGTACGGCTGTTGTTGTTGCAAGATCTGTGCTACTACAGGTTGCTGAATCTGTTGTACTTCTACCGGAGCGGCAGCAGCAACTTCTTCTTTCACTTCAGGAATGACAACAACTTCTTCGATATGATTGTGAACTTCAATAATATGCTCGGCTTCCTTCTTTTCAAAGCCGGTTGCAACAACCGTTATACGAATTTCATCTTCCAGTGTTTCATCAAGGACAATTCCCTGGATAAGATTGACATCTTCGCCCGCCGCCGCTTCGATAATGCGGATAGCCTCGTCAATTTCATACATGGCAAGATTTGAACCCGCACTGATATTAACAAGCACCCCTTGCGCGCCTTTGATAGAAATTCCTTCCAGAAGCGGTGAATTTAAAGCGTTTTCAGCGGCTTCTCTTGCACGGTTTTCGCCTGTTGCCGAGCCAATTCCCATAAGTGCGTCGCCCATTCCTTTCATAATGGTACGAACATCAGCAAAATCCACGTTGATATAGCCATGTCCTGAGATAATATCAGCAATTCCGCGTGTTGCATTATAAAGAATATCGTCAACTTTTTGAAAAGCGTCTTTAAAAGATGTTTTTTTGTCAATAACGCTCATCAGTTTTTGATTTGGAATGACGATCAGCGCATCAACGTGCTTGCGAAGTTCTTCAATTCCTGCTTCAGCCACGGCATTGCGTTTGCGGGCTTCCCACTGGAATGGCTTTGTAACGATCCCAACAACGAGAGCGCCCATTTCACGGCCTACGCGTGCTACGACTGGAGCTCCGCCTGTTCCTGTTCCGCCGCCCATTCCGGCTGTGACAAAGATCATGTCGCTTGAGCCGATTGCTTCTTTGATCTCTTCAATATTTTCTTCGATGGATTTTTCGCCAACTGCGGGATCTGCTCCTGCGCCAAGGCCGCGCGTGTAATCTTTACCAACCTGAATTTTTGTTGGAGCGAGGTTTGCACGCAATGCCTGAACATCAGTATTTGCCGCAATAAAATCAACTCCGGACAATCCTCTTGAAATCATGCTGTTGATGGCATTTCCGCCGCCGCCGCCAACACCGACAACGCGAATCTTTGCGCCGTACGACGCAGTTGTATCAAGTTCAATCATGGTTTCCCCCCCACTTTTAAAAGATTATTTTTGTTTTTTATTTTATAATGATGATATATTTTAAAGCTCTTCAAAAAAAGTTTTCACCCGCTGCAAGAGTGAAAACTTCGAGCCGTTAAGGTGTTGTTCTGCTCCCGTAGCAGGCAATGCGACTTCATGAGCCGCCTCTCCTACAACTGAGCCTTCGATTTGGTGCATACCGTACAGGACAAGCCCAACGGCAGTGGCATACATAGGATTTTCCACTTCGTGGGAAAGTCCACCAAAATCATTTCCTGAAGGAATACCGATTTTTACCGGCATTCCAAAAACGCGATACGCAAGTTCATCAGTGCCCCTCACCAATGCGCTCCCGCCCGTTACAACTATTCCTGCTGACAGGCGCCGCTCATAGCCGGAACGCCGTATTTCAGCAAGGGCAAATTCAAAAATTTCTTCCATGCGCGGCTGTATGATCTGGCAAAGTAAGCTTTTACTTACTTCGAGTGGCTTCCGCCCTCCTACGCCAGGTATCATAAAGACGTCATCGCGCATAATACTTTCCTGGATAGCATGACCGAATTCATGTTTGATGCGCTCTGCCTGTCCCTGAACAATTCCCAGTCCTTTGCGGATATCATCAGTTACCTGCCGTCCGGCAATCGCAAATACAGCCGTGTGGCGTATGATATTTTCTTCAAAGATCGCAACATCCGTTGTACCGCCGCCAATATCAATGACAGCAACGCCAACTTCCTTTTCTTCAGTATCTAAAACTGAATAACTGCTGGCGATCGGTTCTAAAACAATATCTTTTACAACAAGCCCTGAGCGCTCAACACAACGGTAGATATTCTGCATTGCCGTTACAAGTCCCGTCACTACATGTACGTTCGCTTCCATCCTCACACCGCTCATGCCAACCGGATCGGTAATTCCATCCTGACCGTCAATAATAAAATCCTGCGGAATGACATGCAATATTTTCCTATCAGTCGAAATAGCGATCTTGCGCGTATCTTCGAGTAACCGATCCACATCACTTTGTGAAATTTCACGGTTCGGATTTGAAATAGCAATAATGCTGCGCGTTTGAAAAGACTGAATATGATCTCCCGCAATTCCGACGACAACTTCATGCGCTTTCACACCAGACTGCTGCTCTGCCTGCTCCACCGCCTGCTTAATTGACTGAACTGTCTTATCAATATTGACGACAACGCCACGATTCAAACCATCACTTGGAGCCGTTCCGATTCCCAGAATATCCAATGTCTGGCTTTTGGGATCTTTTAAAGCGATAATAGCAACAACCTTTGTCGTGCCAATATCCAGCCCAACAACATACTCATGCGAGGATGCCTTGTGCGGAAGTTCGCGTTCAACTCCATTATGTGCTTGCGGTATTGCCATTATCTCACCTTTTGCTAACGTTTAGACAGTATTTTTAAAACTTTTTAAAGATTCCAGATCGCTTTTTAAAAAACTACAAATCAGGTTTCGACTTTACGCGGCCGGGTAATGACTTTCCCCTGCCAGCGCAAATCAATATACTCTAATCCGCGCATCGCATCCTTATCAATCGTCCGGCTTTTTAAAAGGCCGTTCAGCTTTTTTAAAGAAGCAGGAAGAATCGTCTCCGTACCAAGTAGAATCTCAACTCCACTATCAGAAGAAATCGAATATGTCCGGGCTAACGGGTTAAAATTTATTTCCGAGATCGCCTGAAGTACATCATTATCATTAGTATTTCCTGCAAAATGCAAGATTGACATTGACCCTTTTAAAGAAGCCGTATCCACTTTTCCTTTTAAAACCACGCCCCGTATCAGTGGCACGTCAGTTCGGTTCATATAGCGATTATACGGAAGAGCTATGCCTTCATCATCTACAAAAGTAATTGCACCTTCAGCGCTGATAATTGCCGCCACAGGAATCCGCTCCTGCACTTTCACTTCTATTCCACGTATGCCACGACGCTCGACAACAGCATTTTTTACCAGCGGATTCTTTTCAATTTCATCCTTTACTAAAGCTAATTCAACGGTTTCTACGGGCTGTGTGCGAAGTGAGCTATCAATATTATTTAAAACTTCATCCGGTGTCAGCGCTTCATTACCTTTCACGGAAATATCCGCTACGGGCTGCTTGGAACGCCATGTCTGCGCAAGATAGACTAGTACTCCGATACAGCAAAGTAACAGGAATATTTGCCCAAGACGGTTCTTCTTTACAGAAAAATCCGGCTCATCTGCGCTTTCTAAAAGATCGCTCATTGCCTGAACTCTCAATATAAAAACTGGCATGAATTATGCTTTAAAATTCGGGCGAAGTAAAGTAATACTTTTGGCCTTTTAAAAAGCAAATGCCTATAAAATTCAATTAGTAAAAAGGTTTGGAGCCAACCTCACGGTTATCTCCAGAAAGACGGGTTTGAATTCCCGGGCGGGAATTGGTTTTTAAAATCTGCCAAAATGCTGCTTCTGACAAATGCTACAACTAAACTACGATACTTTCCTTTAAAAGTCAAGTCTTTTTCAGTAATATTACCTATATTTTAAAAATATTTTTTTATACATTTAAAATGTTTGTTATTCTCTTTTAAAAGAATTAGCAAAAAATAGATTTAATTAGTTAAACTTATTGCTTGAATTCATTAAAAGTAAATTAAGAGGTTATTTTTCTAATTACAAACAACGAGTACGCCCTCCATCTACAGCAATACTTGTTCCCGTGATATATCCTGCGAAATCTGATGCTAAAAATCCTGCTAAGTATGCAATTTCCTCCGGTTTACCGAATCTTTTGGCTGGAATCTCCTCCAACATTATTTTTTCTACTGAACTCTCTTCTACTGAATTATTTTTTGCTTTATTGATAATTATTTGCGCTAACCGCTCTGTAGTTGTTGCGCCGGGGAGAATATTATTAACGGTAATCCCAAATTCCGCTACTTCATGCGAGAGGGTTTTCGACCAGCTTGCCATTGCTCCGCGCACTGTGTTGGAAACCCCAAGCCCTTCTATCGGCTGCTTGACCGATGTTGAAATGATATTAATGATTCTCCCGTAGTTTTCATCTCTCATGCCCGGAAGCAAGCACTGAACAAGGTTCTGGCTTACAAACAAATGCTGCGTTATTGCTTTTAAAAAGTCTTCCGGCTTCGCTTTATGAACCGCGCCCGGCGCCGGGCCTCCGGTATTATTCACGAGAATGTGAAAATTTTGTACTTTTGCAAGATGTATTTCTACATTTTGGCGCACCTGATCGGGTTCGCTAAAATCAGCAACGATGTACGAATGATGTTGTGAGGCATGAGCAGGCAACGTGTTGAGCGCGGTTTTTAAAGATTCTTCATTGCGTGCCAGCAGCGTAACATCTGCGCCCATTTCAGCGAATTGATGAGCTATGGCAAGCCCTATTCCCTGCGTGCTTCCACAGACAAGCGCGCGTTTTCCGGTGAGTTCAATTTTCATTATAATAAGAGTATTCTGTTTTTAAAAGGATTTACAATAACTTCCTGCAAAAATACAACAATCAAAATATGTCCGTTTTTTATTTTTAAAATATCTGGCTTACGAGGAATATTATGGCTATTACACGGCCTTTCAATTTTAAAACGTGGATTGACGAGCACCGCCACCTGCTGAAGCCGCCTGTTGGCAATATGCAGGTGTATAAGGATGCAGATTTTATCGTTATGGTTGTTGGCGGGCCGAACTCGAGGAAAGATTATCATTATAATGAAGGTGAGGAATTTTTCTACCAGCTGGAAGGTGATATTACCGTAAAGATCATTGAAGATGGCAAACCGGTGGATATTTCTATCAAAGAAGGAGATATTTTTCTCCTGCCGCCACGAACTCCACATTCACCGCAGCGCGGCGCAGATACAGTCGGCCTGGTGATCGAACGCAAGCGAGATGAAAAAGAATATGATGCATTTATGTGGTTTTGCGAAAATTGCGGTAACAAGCTCTACGAAGAGTTTTTAAAACTGGATGATATTGTTGCACAGCTGCCACCTCTTTTTAAAAGATTTTACAGTTCAGAGGAATTTAGAACTTGTAAAAATTGCGGCGAAGTAATGAATCCGCCCAAATAGTTACGAACCTAAATTTAATATTTTACTTTAAACTACTTAAACCAAATGAAAATAGATATTCATGCACATATTCTACCTAAAAACTGGCCTTCTTTAAAAGACAAATATGGCTATGGAGGTTTTATTTATCTTGACCATTTTACCCAGGGCAAGGCAAAGATGATGCGTGATGATGGTGTTTTCTTTCGCGAGATAGAGCAGAATTGTTGGGATCCCGAAAGCATCCTGATTGATATGGACAAGCACAATGTAGATTGTATGGTACTTTGCACTGTCCCTGTATTATTCAACTATTGGGCAAAACCAGAGGACTGCCTTGACTGGAGCCGCTTTTTAAATGATCATCTGGCAGAAATCCAAGTGAAATATCCCAAGCGCTTTATA
>JAZKFS010000021.1:0-42274 GCA_040386315.1 Bacteroidota bacterium | reverse complement strand
CCCGGAGTTGGCTATTCAGGAAATGGAACGCTGTAAAAAGGTTTTAAAAATGCCGGGTTTGCAGATTGGCTCAAATATCATGGGGAAAAACCTTGACGACACAGCGTTCTTCCCTTTTTATAAAGCCGCTGAAGAGCTGCAATGTTCGTTGATGATCCATCCTTGGGAGATGGCAGGAAGTGAACGGATGCAGAAGTATTTCATGCAATGGCTTGTAGGGATGCCTGCTGAAACGACATTGGCTATTTGTTCTATGATATTTGGCGGCGTTTTTGATAAATTTCCGGCTTTAAAAGTTCTTTTTGCTCATGCTGGGGGTTCTTTTCCCTTTACGATCGGTCGTATATCGCATGGCTATAACGCGCGTCCAGACTTGTGTGATGTCAACAAAATCCAGGATCCGCGCAATTATATCGGGAAGTTTTGGGTTGACGGTATTACGCACGATGATGACGCATTCCGCTTTCTTTTAAAAACAATCGGAAGTGATAAAATTGCGTATGGAACAGACTATCCTTTTCCTTTAGGAGACTTGGAACATGGCAAATTTATTGAAGATATGAATGACATTTCAAAGTTAGACAAGGAAAATATATTCTTTAAAAGTGCAATGGAATTTCTTAACATTCCGACCATTTAGAACTTGACAATGTTTTAATAATTTACTTTATATTACTTAAAGCAACCTAATTTTAGATTTACTTCTACTTTAACTATAATGACTTATCAAAATTCACTTGATTTCGCCTTGCAATGCGACGGCAATGATGCTTTAAAAGACTTTCGCACTCAGTTCCATATTCCAGCGGTTAATTCTACTGAAGCATTATACTTCACCGGAAATTCACTTGGCTTACAACCAAAGCAAACAGCAGCGTTAGTTCAACAGGAGCTTATAGACTGGCAGAATCTTGGCGTGGAAGGGCATTTTCACGCTAAAAACCCCTGGTATTCCTACCACAATTTCCTTACGGATTCGCTCACGAGGATCGTTGGCGCATTACCGCAGGAAGTTGTAGCAATGAATACGCTCTCGGTGAATCTGCATTTGCTAATGGTTTCCTTCTATCGCCCGACGAAAGAACGTTTTAAAATCATTATAGAAGGCGGCGCATTTCCCTCTGACCGCTACGCTGTGGAAAGCCAGGTACGGTTTCATGGTTTTCTGCCTGAGAATTCTGTTATTGAAATTGAACCGCGGCCGGGTGAATATAATTTGCGAACGGAAGATATTTACGACATTATTAATCAGCATGGTTCAAGTGTGGCATTAGTGCTTTTCAGCGGTGTACAGTATTATACCGGTCAGCGTTTTAAAATGCGGGAAATTACCGAAGCTGCCCATAATGTTGGTGCGTACGCAGGATTTGACCTGGCGCACGCGGTAGGAAATGTGGAATTATCGCTGCATGACTGGAATGTGGATTTCGCCGCGTGGTGCTCATACAAGTATCTAAATTCCGGCCCCGGCGGAGTTGGCGGGATATTTGTGCATGAAAAATATGCGCACGATACTTCCCTTCCGCGATTTGCCGGATGGTGGGGCACAAACGAAAAAACACGGTTTGCGATGGAGCGAAATTTTATTCCCGCTCAGGGAGCTGCCGGATGGCAATTAAGTAATGCGCCTGTCCTGCCGATGGCGGCCCATCGTGCAGCGCTCAATATTTTCGATGAAGCGGGCATGGAGGCAATTTCTTTTAAAAGGAATGCGCTGACGGGTTATCTGGAATTTCTTTTAAAAGAGATCATTGCAGAAATTCCTGAAAGCTCGATTGAAATTATTACTCCTTCCAATCCTGAGGAGCGCGGCGCACAGCTTTCCCTGCTGATTTATCACAATGGACGCGCACTATTTGACGCGCTGACGCGCAATGGGGTGATCGCTGACTGGCGCGAGCCAAATGTTATTCGCCTGGCGCCTGCCCCGCTCTATAATACTTTTGAAGAAGTCTTCACACTTTGTAGTGTTTTAAAAGAAGAATGCGCACGGCTTTGGGCTGCTTCGCCGGATAATAAATCCTAATTTTTTAAAAGATCATGTGTAACCGTTTTTAAAAGGTTGTGTTACTACCATCGAAAGCGGAGAAAATAAAAATTTTCAAAGCTTAAAAAAAACTCTTTGAAAATCTGAGAATACGGTGTAAGTTTGCACTCCCATTGTTCGGAGGGCTCGCATAATGGTATTGCAGCGGTCTTGAAAACCGCCGGGGGCAACCCTGTGGGAGTTCGAGTCTCTCGCCCTCCGCCTCTTACACCAAAAACCTGCTTTTAAAAAGCGGGTTTTTGCGTTTTCAGCTATTTCATATCTTTTAAAACTATTCCACAAATTTTTTACAGTATTTATTTAGGAGAATGTATGAAGTCAACACAACGTACGCTGCTTGCACTTGGCGCAGCAGTATTAGTATTTGGATTGGGAGCTTGCTCGGGTGATGACAATACGGTCACACCGACAACCACAGCAAATTATTATCCGACCACCACAGGTAGCTATTGGGTGTATGAAGATCATGCAATAGATACGAACGGCACACAAAGTACAGAAGTAATGAGCACAGATTCTACCTATGCTGGCGGACAAAAAACTGTAGGCGACAAAGTAGCAAATGAATTTATGACAAGAACTGTATCTGAATTTGGTGATACAACTACATCGAGCTATAGCTATTCAGAGGATTCGCAAATATACAGTTATATAAATGCTGCAGAGTTTTCCCCATTGGGAGGCGAAGCTGCTTCGATGTGGGTAAAAACAGCGGATTTTAAAGCTACTACAGAATGGACTGCGTTAACCCAAGAGTTACCGGCAATTGAGGTGCCGGCTGAATTGACCGGAGGATTTGCTGTTTCGGTTACGCCTAAATATACTATGAAAGGTAAAAAAGGGACAATGCAGGCAGTAACATTTGAAGGAAAAAGCATGCAGGCTCAGGAAATTATTTCAACAACGAGTGTTACACTTGACAAAATAAAGTTAAGTGGTTTTCCAACCGGCCAGTCTGTTAGTTTTGACGTGATCAACAAATCATATTTTGTTGAAAATATCGGCATGGTTAAATCAGTTACAGAGCCGTACAGCTTTTCATTTCCTGGAATAGGAACAATGAAACAAGAAGGAAATGCACAGATACTTGTACGTCACAGTATTAAATAATACAGTTTGAGGAATCTTTAAAAACGCTGTCTCTTGTTAAAGGCAGCGTTTTTTGTTTTTAAAAGACTTTATTCAATACTTATTTCCACTGCAAATGCTGAAAACGGTAAAAGCAACTTTGGTAAATTATCAAGAATATTATTTTCTTCAAGAGTAATGGTAATTTCCTTACCAAAACTTCTCTCCCTGATTTCTTTTAAAACCCTCTCAGCACGCATTTTAGAGCCTTCTCCGGCGATATATTTTATTTTTATGCGAATTGGCTCAACAGCTGAACGCATATATTCAATCGCGTCATCTAAAGCGCCGTTTTTAAAAGCATCATCGGTTTTTAAAAGAAACAGCGTGTAATTCCGGGAAGCTGCTGTAGCTGACTGTACTGTGCTGTATTTGAATTTTACTATCGCACTTTGCTCTGATGCAAAGCCGTTATTGTCAGTTGTTTGAAATACAAGTGCAATATTTTCCTGTTTATTATCCGCAGGCACAAGTGCTTCCGTAGCAAGTTGTACAGATTTCGGTAATTCATCGCTCTTGCCGGTTGCAATGAGTTCAGGCAGATCATTTTTCTTTTTAAAAACTTTCCACTCGGCGATGAGATTACGCGGGCGCGCGTCCACTTTCACGGAGATCATTTCCGGTTGGACGGAAAGTAGTTTCTCGCGCGTACGTACAGGAGCCAGCAGCCGCTCATCCGCTGATGATAATTCCACGCGCCTGTCATCTGCTTTTTGTTCGGTATTTTGAGGTAATTCGTGAAACCCGAAGGAAAACCGATCTTCGCGTATTCCCCAAAATTCTTTTAAAAACTCTGCAACGGACTGCACGCGCCCACGCGATATGATCGCCGCATTATTGCTATTCACTTTTTCGCGGCTCCACCCTTCTATGGTGAGCTTTGACTCTGGATACTGCCGCATTCGGCTGCCGATTACATTTAAAAGATTTACGTAATCAGGTGCGGGTTGCCACGATGAGTCCCCTTTTAAAAAGTTTGCTGCATTGTGCCCCGATAATTTCATTTCCAGCGAAATCTCAACTGAACCATCATCAAAGAAAATGTACGGAATAAGCGGAACACCAGCCGCGAACGCAAATTCCCGCGCAATAAGGATCTCACGCACATCAGTCATGATGCTGAGTTCAATTCCGTCTTTTAAAGAATTTTCTTTTAAAAGAATATCATTTCGCCCGGCTAAACGCGCCAGGTATAGGTCAAGCCCGCCTTTCCCGCCTGATTTATTGGAAGCATAGAGAGCCATTCCACTTTTTAAAACGGCAAAATCCGACTCGTCAGAAGCAGTATTTATTTCATTCAGTGCAATTGGTAATTGCCACTCGCCGCCTTCCAGAACAGACGTAAAAATTTCAAAACCGCCTTTCCCGCCAAACCCATTTGAAGAAAAATACAACGTATCACTGCTTTTTAAAAAAGGTGTGATCTCATCACGCTCGGAATTAAGCTTATCACCCAGATTTAAAGGTTCGCGCCATTTCCCGTTTTCCTCGCGGCGCGTGATCCAAAGGTCGGTTCCACCTTCTCCGCCGGACCTGGTTGAAGAAAAAACGAGTGTCTTTCCGTCAGGTGAAAATGCCGGGTGTGCGGTAAAATCATCTTCCTGCAATTCCTCGACACTTTCCGGCAGCGTCCATTCGCCGTTTTTAAAAGAGCTTTTAAAAATATTTAGAACAGAATTCCTCGGTGACTGACGGAAAGCAGAAAAATACGCTTCCGCATTCGGGCTAAAACTCATATAAGAGCGGTTCTCGCGCGCCGAATTTAAAAACCCACCTACGACATCAGTTTTTAAAAAAGTCATCTCAGAGGTGACCGGAACGATGTAGAAACGCGAAATGCCCGTTCGTGTGGAATTGAAAAACAGGATATTTTCATTCGGATTCCACACCGGTGCAAATTCATCGGCAGATGTATTGATCTCTTCGCAATTTCTTACTTCCTGCCACGACAGATTGTGCTGGCTAATTGCAGGTGTTTTTAAAAAGCAGATCAAGAGCGCTGTCAAAACTATATATTTAACGTTCACAATCGAAGAATTGGTAGAAGAAATTGGTATCTTTGTAATGAAATAAAGAGTTAGCGAAAGTGGGATTTCTCACTTTTAAAAACATCCTTTTAAAAACTTTCTTTTAAAAATATTTCCTATGAAATTACTACTTTTCCGCCGGATATGGTTACTGTCGCTGCTTTTTATTGCAGTAATTGGCTGCCGCGACACCACTCAGTCCGATCCCGTGCCTTTTAAAGCTATCCAGCAGCCGGAATTCGTTATTCCTCCCGTATATGCGCAAAGCCAGTACCAGATCGTCCGCGCAGACCTTGATAATAACGGCTATGAAGACATCTTGGTGCTGCTATCCAATCGTCCTGCCGGCGAGCGCGGATTTGACTCGCTGTTTGTTTTTCAGTATGATACTACGGCAAAATCATTCAACAAAACGTTCGGGTCATACTTTGATCGCGGCCAGCGTATCGAAGTGAGTAGCATCACCGATGATCTCCAGCCTGACATTCTTGTTTATACCGACGCAGGCGGCACGTCAGCTACGGCAAGCCGCGGGCTTACCATCCTTTCGCCGGGGCCGAGCGGGCTGAATGTCTTGCGCACATTTTCCGACGGGCGTCCACGCGTTGTGCAGTTAGGAGAAGACAGCACGCTGGCTGTGAGCTTGCTTACAAATTACGGCAATATTCTTTTAAAATCACAGGAAGTGCCATACGTGGATTCACTTTTGTTTTTTAAAAAACTTGATCCTGACAGAGAACGCGCTTTAAAAAGTGAATTCCTGCGGGCGGAATTAACCAAAACCGACGAGGAATATACAGGCGCCAAAACGTCTTTAAAACTGAAAAAAAATGACGCGACGATCTTCCGCGTGTACAGCACGGCTGTTCAGAAAATTTTGTATTACAGGATGCTCGGGGATATGTCGGCAATGAATACGTGGTTTCAGCAGGAGCAGCAGTTCTGGCAGGAGAATTTCAGCTCGGATTACATGGATATGATCAATGACGCGAAAGAAGAGAAAATTTCGCTTTAAAAGGTTTTTAAAAGATTGATTTTAAAAGATATTTTACATTTCACACATGTTTTAAAAAAGTTTACTGAAAAATTCTATGAAAAAAGTTTTTGTGATCATGGCAATGGTAACCCTTGCCCTTGGATGCTCTAAAAAAGAAGAAGTAGAAACTAAAATCGAGACGACAGCTTCAGGCCAGAAAATTGAAGTGCCGATGACAACGACGTATTATTACTATTCATCGCCGCTTGACGGGAGGCCGACGACATATCTTTTGATCAAAGACATCAGCACAGCTGAGGTTTATCGTCCTAATGATACATTAATTGCTGATCTGACAAGCGATGAAAAGGACGAGTTTTCCGCGGCTTTAAAAGGAATCCCGAAGTGGAACCAGCGCTACGAGAAAAATTCGGTCAATGAGTTTGAAGAATTACGCAAAATAGCTCCTGAAGGGGAAACAAATATCTATCATACATTTGGCTCTCCAATTCCGGCTGAACCCAGCAGGCTTTTAAAAGTGTGTATGAAGATAGCAGATAGGTTGCGGCGTGAGAAAGGTGGTGAGAGACTGCCTGCGTAGTATAGACTTTTTAAAAAGATTTCATCAAGGAGTTAAGTGCTTTAAAAACTTTTTTAAAGCACTTTTTTTATGTACTTGCCTGTTCTTTCCGAAGAGATTCAGAGAGTTTTGCCAGGACGCGCAGGTCACCGGAGAGGGTTGCTTCCTGAAGTCCCGTCAGGCCTGTGTCCGGGATATTTTTCTCTTTAATTTCAGCCAGGATACCCTTGATCTCGTCCAGGTCCTGTACTTCAATAGCATCGCACAGCTGCTCGTTGTACGGTTTTGGCAATAGTAAAATGGCAGTAGTAGTTTCATCGAGTGAAAAGTGATTTTCTTTTTCAGCAGAAATACCATTTAAAGGCTTTGAGTCCTGATATTCATAGGTAAACTTGCCTACCTGGGCCATAATATCGTACAGCTCATTTTCCCTGAAAGGTTTGCTTACAAAACCATCGAACCCGGTTTCTGCTATATCAGCATGCTTTGAATCATAGCCGCTGGCAGAAACGGCTATGACAGGAATATTTTTTGTTTTTTTGTTTTTGCGCAGGTTTTTAAAAGATTCGCGCCCACCCATGATCGGCATTCGCATATCCATGAGGATAATGTCAGGTTGAAATTCCTCTGCCATAGTAAGGGCAGTTTTCCCATCTTCAGCTTCGGCACAGACAAATCCAACCGGTTCTAAAAGCGAAAGTACAACGATGCGGTTGCTGGGAACGTCATCTACAACAAGAACTTTTATCTTTTTCTTACCTTTAATGGCTTTAATCCGCACTTTTTGTTTGTCATCGAAATGGCTCATATCCTTTTCAGGAAGCTGTACCGGCAGGTCAAAGCGAAAGGTAGAGCCAGCGCCCTCCTTACTTTCTACGGTAATATCGCCACCCATGATATTAGCTATCCGGCGGGAAATAGCAAGGCCCAGGCCCGTTCCCTCGGAATATGTTCCCTGCATCTGGCGGAATGGCTCGAAGATCATTTTCTGCTGATCTTCCGGAATACCGCGCCCGGTATCCTGCACTATAAAGCAAATATCAACAAACTGCTTTCCATCTACCGTTCGGCGTTCTCCTGTTTCTACATTCAATGCGATCTTTCCTTCTGTAGTAAACTTTACCGAATTACCAAGCAGATTGATCAATACCTGGCGCATCCTGCGGGTATCTGCAAATACATATTCAGGAACACTATTGTTATAGTTCACAGTAAAATCCAGTTCCTTCTCACGGGCGCGCAGACTGAACATATTGTGAATATCACCGAGCATCGTGTGAAGGCTGAAATCCTCAGCCAGGAGCTCCATTCTACCGGATTCGATCTTTGAAATATCCAGTACATCATTGATCATATCCAAAAGGTGGCTTCCGCTCCGGTAGATCGTTTCAATAAATCCGCGCTGCCGCTCAGGAATAAGTTCGTCTTTCTTTAAAATCTGGGCAAATCCCAAAATTGCATTTAGTGGCGTGCGCAGCTCGTGCGACATTGTAGAAAGGAAGATAGATTTTGCACGGTTCGCCTTCTCGGCATTCTCTTTCGCAGAGATGAGGTCTTCGTTGCTTTTGCCTAATTCTTCGGTCAGTTTCTGCAATTGCTCAGTGTACATACGCTGTGCAGTAATATCCTCTGAAAGGCCAACTGCGTAGAGCGGCTTCTTATTAGCGCCATATACCATTGAAACTACAGCACGCGCCCATATTATCTGCCCGTCTTTCCTAATATATCTTTTTTCAAAATGAAATTGCTCCTCCTCTCCTTTTAAAAGCTTTTCAAAAAGCTTACTTTCCTGTTTTGCATCTTCTTCCTGTACAATATCCGTAAAGTGCATTGTAGAAAGCTCCTTTTCAGTATAGCCCAGTATCCTTTCAAAAGCCGGATTTGCCTTAATAAACATCCCTTCGGGATTGCGCATGGTGATACCGATACCGGCATTTTCGAACATTGCACGAAATCTGGTATCATTTTCCTTTATTATTTCTTCTGCTTTAGAACGCGCTCCAACCTCATTTTCCAGGTCTTCGTTAATTTTTGCCAGATTACTGGCCTGTATTCTGACCTCTTCCGTCTTTTTAAAAAGATCAACAAATACGCCGACCTTGGAGCGTAATATCTGCTTATTATATGGTTTTTGAATATAATCTACCGCGCCGAGCGAGTAGCCGCGCATGAGGTTGGTTTCATCAGCAGTATTGGCGGTAACGAAGATAATTGGCGTGTGCTCGGAATTCCGCCGCTGCCGTATCAGCTCAGCAGTTTCAAAACCATCCATATCCGGCATGTGCACATCAAGCAGGATCACAGCGAATTCTTCCTTCAGAAGCCATCTGAGCGCTTCTGTACCGGAACTTGCTTTTACCAGGTTGAGGTCTAAATCTCCAAGCGTGGACTCAAGCGCCATCAGATTTTCAGGCCTGTCGTCCACCATCAGGATATTTACTTGTCTGCCTTCGTTCATAAATCTATATTTTTCGCTGTAATCTACTGAAGTATTCAATTTTAAAAACTATTACTATGAAGCTAACCCATTATATATCAATAGCATTGTTTTACAACACCATCCATTGGATAATCGTGCCTTTTAAAACTCAATTTCAGCAATATTCAGATTATTTCTTTTTTAAATACATTTTATTAGTCGCATCAAGTACTTCATAGCAGTCTTCATACGGAGTGAATGAAATAGTTTCTTTATGTCCGAGAATGAGTATTCCTCCAACCTCAAGACTGCCATAAAAAAGGCGGTGGACACGTTCCTGTAGCTGCTTGTTGAAATAGATCAGCACATTCCGGCAGACGATCACCTGAAATTCATTAAAAGAACTGTCCGTTACTAAATTATGATGTCCCCAGACAATGTTATTTTGCAGCTCGCGCTTGAAAATTGCGTTGTGATATTTGACTGTATAATATTCTGAAAAAGAGCGCTTTCCCCCTGACTTTATATAATTTTCCGTATAATCCTGCATCTTTCTCAACGAAAAAATACTTGACTGCGCACGCTCTAAAATTGGCTGGCTGATATCCGTCGCATATATTTTACAACGGTTTAAAAGCTCATGTTCTTTTAAAAGAATTGCCATGGAATATACTTCCTCACCGGAGGAACATCCTGCGTGCCACACTTTAAAAAAACTTCCCTTCTCAAGTTTCGGAACAATTTGCTTACGGAACGCCGAGAAAAAAGCAGGATCACGAAACATCTCGGTAACATGCACAGACACCGCCATCAGGAAGCGTTCCATACATGAGTCATCATGGAGAATTTTCTCCTGCAAGCCCGATATGGTTTTTAAAGATTCCTCATGAACAAATTTTAAAACCCGCCGCCTGAATGAAGACATTGCATAATTGCGAAAGTCATGCCCGTAATGTCGGAATATCCCTTCCAGAAAAAGCTGTATTTCAATATTTTCAAGGTCTAATTTCTTTTGAGGCATTTGATCAGATCATCGTAGTAATTTCACCTGAAAATATTGAGAACTTTTAAAAACCATATCGAATTTTCAATATGGTTTTTAAAAACTATTGTTCTACCGGTATAGCCACACACGCAGCAGGGAAAGCAACTGCTCGGTATTTACCGGCTTTGAAATATAGTCAGATGCGCCTGCTTCAACACATTTTTCCCTGTCGCCTTTCATCGCCTTGGCTGTGAGGGCGATGATCGGAACAGATTTGTAATTTGCTAACTTGCGGATTTCCTGCATTGCTTCATAGCCATCCATTTCCGGCATCATTATATCCATCAGAACAATATCCACGTCAGTATTTTTCTGAAGTGTTTCAATTGCCTGTTTTCCGTTTTCTGCCGTCAGGATGTCCATATTATGCCGCTCCAGGATGCTGGTAAGAGCAAAAATGTTGCGGACGTCGTCATCTACTATCAGTACTTTCTTTTCTTTTAAAGGTTCGTCGTTTTTATATAGCTGCTTGATAATATCACGCTTTTCTTCCGGCATGTGCGAGGCCACCCGGTGGAGGAAGAGCGAGGTTTCGTGCAGCAGTCGAACCGGAGATTTAATATCTTTTAAAATAAGTGATTTCGCCATTTTATTCAGCTGCGCCTCTTCCTCCTTGTTCAGGTCCTTTGCAGTATAGACAATAATAGGTACATCAGTATGTTTAGGATTTTTCTGGATTTGTTCGATGAGATCCAATCCATCCATATCAGGGAGTTTTAAATCAATAACTATACAATTGAACACTTCTTTTTTAAGAAGTTTTAAAGCTTCCCCGCCTGTACCAACAGCCTTAATATCGACATCATCGCTGCCAATAAGCTCGATCATTCTTTCCTGCTCGGCTGTATCATCCTCTACAATAAGCAATCTTCTGGAAGGCGATTGAAGGAAATCCCCGATTTTGGCAAATGCATCCTGGAGGGCCTTCTTCGTTAACGGTTTTTCAAGATATGAAAATGCGCCGCGTTTTAAACCAACCTGCTTAGAATCTTCGGCTGAAATAATATGAACCGGGATATGCTGTGTTTCAGGATCCATTTTTAACCTGTCAAGTACCGTCCAGCCATCAATATCAGGCAGCATCAGGTCAAGCGTAATAGCCGATGGTTTGTACCCGCGCGCAGCAGTCAGCGCCGACTCGCCATCAAGCGCCAGGATCACTTTAAAACCTTTATCATGTGCTGTATCCATGAGAATTCCCGCAAAGTTCTGATCATCCTCAACAATCAGGACTACTCCGTCGCCGGGATTAATATCATTGCGGTCATCATGAAGGCCTTCTGCCACTACGTTTGAATTTCCCTTTGCCGGATCCCCCGTTTCAGTATTTCCCTTATCAGATATAGTTTTTTCTGATTTGGATTTATTAGCTTTTGCCTGGATCCTGTTTTCCTGATCATAGAGTTTTACTTCGTCGGATAATTCACCGCCACCACCGCCGGTTTTTAAAGCCGGGCGAGACCCACCACCTCTGGAAGGTGAAGGTAGCGCCTGATTACCTGAATTTCCTAAAGAACCCGAGTTGTAATTCTGTGGCAGGAATACGGTAAAGGTACTTCCTTTACCCTGCTCGCTGTCAAGGCGGATCATACCGCCCAGCAGATTAACGATCTCGCGGCTAATAGCAAGCCCTAATCCTGTTCCGCCATATTTACGGCTCGTACTACCGTCAGCCTGCTGGAATGCTTCAAATATGATTTTTTGTTTATCAGCAGGAATACCGATACCGGTATCGCGTACGGAGATTGCAATTACTTTTGCTGCTCGGTTCAGACTATCATGCTCAGAATTCCATCCGCTCGTAGCTACCGATACTGCCATCGCCACTTCGCCTTTATCCGTAAATTTAAAAGCATTTGACAGGAGATTGCGAATGACTTGTTGCAATCGTTTAGGATCCGTCGCCATTGACTTTGGCAGATTATCAGCCAGGTCAAGACTAAAGTTGATCCCTTTATTATCCGCAATATGCCTGAATGATCGGTCAATCTGGTCTTTCAATTGAGTAAATGGTACTTCCGATATATCAAGAGTCGTCGTACCGGACTCAATTTTTGAAAGATCAAGAATTTCATTGATCAGCATGAGCAGGTCATTACCGGAACTGTGAATTGTCTGGGCGAACTGGATCTGCTTATCAGACAGATTCCCCTGTGGATTTTCCGCAAGCTGCTGAGAAAGTATAAGTAAACTGTTAAGCGGAGTCCGTAATTCGTGCGACATGTTTGAAAGGAATTCCGACTTGTACTTGGAGGTAACGGTCAGCTGCTCGGCTTTTTCCTCAAGCGCGCTTTTCGCCATTTCCACCTCACGGTTCTTCCGTTCAACTTCTACTTTCTGCTCTTCCAGTAACCGTGCTTTTTCTTCAAGCTCTTCATTTGTCTGTTGAAGTTCTTCCTGCTGGCTTTGAAGCTCTTTGGCAAGTGACTGGGACTGGCGAAGTAATTCTTCTGTACGGCTGCTCGCCTCAATTGTATTTAAAACAATCCCCAAACTTTCCGTAAGCTGCTCTAAGAATGTCTGGTGGGTTGAGCTGAATCTTTCAAAAGAAGCAAGCTCAATTACGGCTTTTACCTGTCCTTCAAAAACAACTGGAAGTACAATAATATTAAGTGGCGGGGCTTCTCCTAAACCGGAACTAATGGTAATATAATCACCCGGAACATTCGTAAGAAGAATACGCTGCTTTTCAAAAGCTGCCTGCCCAACGATACCTTCACCCATACGGAATGAATCTGAAAGATTTTTTCTCTCTTTAAAAGCATAGCTCGCAAGCATCTTTAAACGCGCATTATCAGTTTCGCCATTTTCCATGATGTAGAAAATACCATGCTGTGCGCTTACAAGAGGAGCAAGCTCTGACAAGGTCAATCGCGCAACAGCTAGTAAGTCCCTTTGTCCTTGCAATATCCTTGTGAATTTCGCGACGTTCGTTTTGAGCCAATCCTGCTCAGAGTTTGTCTGGGTCGTTTCCTTGAGGTTACGAACCATCTCGTTGATGTTGTTTTTAAGCTCTTCTACCTCGCCTCGTGCTTCCACCTTAATAAAGCGTGTCAGGTCTCCTTTCGTCACGGCAGTTGCAACTTCGGCCATTGCTCGCACCTGATTTGTTAGGTTTGCAGCCAGTTGATTTACGTTGTCTGTCAGATCCTTCCAGGTTCCGGCAGCGCCAGGTACGACTGATTGGCCACCAAGACGGCCTTCTACTCCCACCTCACGCGCTACACCACTTACCTGATCGGCAAAGATAGCAAGCGTGTCGATCATACCATTGATAGTGTCGGCAAGCAAGGCGATCTCGCCTTTTGCCATAAAGGTAAGTTTCTTTTTAAGGTCTCCATTTGCTACTGCGGTTACAACTTTAGCAATATT
The DNA here is from genome assembly GCA_040386315.1 of Bacteroidota bacterium. Classification (GTDB taxonomy): domain Bacteria; phylum Bacteroidota; class Ignavibacteria; order Kapaibacteriales; family DASPKH01; genus DASPKH01. The sequence goes on along the minus strand of JAZKFS010000021.1, from coordinate 28,680 downwards.
TCTCACCTGATCGGTAAGGTTTGCCGCCATGATATTCACACTGTCGGTCAAATCTTTCCATGTACCGGAAACTCCTGGCACCTGCGCCTGTCCACCGAGCTTTCCTTCCGTACCCACCTCGCGGGCAACCCGTGTTACCTCCGCTGCAAATGAATTGAGCTGGTCAACCATGGTATTGATCGTATCTTTCAATTCCATGATCTCGCCTTTCACATCTACCGTGATCTTTCGTGTCAAATCTCCCTTCGCCACAGCTGTTGTCACATCGGCAATATTCCGTACCTGATTGGTAAGATTACTCGCCATAAAATTCACATTGTCTGTTAAATCTTTCCATACACCAGCAACTCCAGGCACAACCGCCTGTCCGCCCAGCTTACCCTCAGAACCTACCTCACGCGCAACACGGGTTACCTCCGAACCGAAAGAACGAAGCTGGTCAACCATGACGTTGATCGTATTCTTCAGCTCAAGGATCTCTCCTTTTACATCTACCGTAATTTTCTTTGACAAGTCTCCGTTTGCCACAGCGGTTGTTACTTCGGCAATGTTCCGTACCTGGCTTGTAAGATTGCCTGCCATTGAGTTTACACTGTCTGTCAGATCTTTCCACGTTCCTGATACGTCTTTTACCTGTGCCTGTCCGCCCAGCTTACCTTCTGTACCTACCTCACGGGCAACACGCGTTACCTCAGAAGCAAACGACCCAAGCTGGTCAACCATCACGTTAATCGTATTTTTCAGTTCAAGGATCTCTCCTTTTACATCCACCGTGATTTTCTTTGAAAGGTCTCCGTTCGCCACTGCCGTTGTTACTTCTGCAATGTTCCGCACCTGGCTGGTAAGATTGCTTGCCATTGAATTCACACTATCGGTCAGATCTTTCCATACACCACCGACACCTTGTACTTCTGCCTGTCCACCCAGCTTACCTTCCGTACCCACCTCGCGCGCAACCCGTGTTACCTCTGCCGAGAATGAGTTCAACTGGTCAACCATCACGTTGATCGTATTTTTAAGATCAAGCATCTCTCCGCGAACATCTGCTGTGATTTTCTTTGAAAGATCTCCATTCGCCACAGCAGTAGTTACTTCGGCAATATTCCGTACCTGGCCTGTAAGGTTGCCCGCCATTGAGTTCACATTATCTGTCAGGTCTTTCCATACTCCACCAACGCCCTGCACATCTGCCTGACCGCCCAGTTTACCTTCCGTTCCTACCTCACGGGCAACACGCGTTACCTCGGCAGCGAATGAGTTCAACTGGTCAACCATGACGTTGATCGTATTCTTCAGCTCGAGGATCTCTCCTTTTACATCTGCTGTAATTTTCTTTGACAAGTCTCCGTTCGCCACAGCGGTCGTTACTTCGGCGATATTTCGTACCTGTGTTGTAAGATTACCCGCCATCGAGTTTACATTATCTGTCAGGTCTTTCCAAACTCCGGCAACACCCTGCACATCCGCCTGGCCGCCCAGTTTACCTTCCGAACCCACCTCGCGCGCAACACGCGTTACCTCAGCAGTAAATGAGTTTAGCTGGTCAACCATGACGTTGATCGTATCTTTCAGCTCAAGGATCTCGCCTTTTACATCTACTGTGATTTTCTTTGATAAGTCTCCGTTCGCCACAGCCGTTGTTACTTCAGCAATGTTCCTCACTTGCGCAGTAAGATTACCTGCCATCGAGTTCACACTGTCTGTCAGGTCTTTCCATGTTCCTGACACATCTTTTACCTGCGCCTGACCGCCCAGTTTACCTTCTGTTCCCACCTCGCGCGCAACACGTGTTACCTCCGAAGCAAATGAACCGAGTTGATCAACCATGACGTTGATCGTATTTTTAAGCTCCAGGATCTCGCCTTTTACATCCACCGTAATTTTCTTTGACAAGTCTCCGTTCGCCACAGCCGTTGTTACTTCGGCGATGTTCCGTACCTGTGCTGTAAGATTACCCGCCATCGAATTCACACTGTCCGTCAGGTCTTTCCATACACCGGAAACGCCGCGAACATCTGCCTGTCCGCCAAGTTTACCTTCAGAACCTACCTCGCGGGCAACACGTGTTACCTCCGCAGAGAATGAGTTTAGCTGGTCAACCATCGTATTCATGGTATTTTTCAGGCCAAGCATCTCGCCTTTTACATCTACCGTAATTTTCTTAGATAGATCTCCATTCGCAATAGCCGACGCAACTTCAGCGACATTTCGTACCTGGTCGGTAAGGTTACTTCCCATCAGGTTCACATTATCTGTCAGGTCTTTCCAAACACCGCCGACGCCCTGTACTTTCGCCTGGCCGCCCAGTTTACCTTCCGTTCCCACCTCACGCGCAACACGGGTTACCTCCGATGCAAATGAGCCGAGCTGATCAACCATGACGTTGATCGTATTTTTCAGCTCCAGGATCTCGCCGCGTGCATCTACGGTAATTTTCTTTGAAAGGTCTCCGTTCGCCACCGCTGTTGTTACCTGTGCAATATTCCGTACCTGGCTCGTAAGGTTACTCGCCATGAAATTCACACTGTCTGTAAGGTCCTTCCACGTTCCCGCTACGCCCGGCACAACCGCCTGTCCACCAAGCTTTCCTTCTGTACCCACCTCGCGGGCAACACGCGTAACCTCCGAAGCAAATGAACGAAGCTGGTCAACCATCGTATTAATAGCGTCTTTTAGCTGGAGGAATTCTCCACGAACATCCACCGTAATTTTCTTAGAAAGGTCACCACTCGCAACAGCTATCGTCACCTCGGCAATATTCCGTACCTGCGCCGTAAGATTGCTCGCCATTGAGTTCACACTTTCCGTCAGGTCTTTCCACGTTCCGGCTACACCTTTTACATTTGCTTGTCCGCCGAGTTTACCTTCCGTACCCACCTCACGCGACACACGAGTTACCTCTACAGTAAATGCCCCAAGCTGCTCCACCATCGCATTTACAGTTTTTGCCGTTGTCAGGAACTCCCCGCGAAGCGGTTTCCCCGCTACTTCCATAGCAATTGACTGCGAAAGGTCACCTTTAGCCACAGCGCCGATCACGCGCGCCATTTCGCTCGTTGGGCGAATAAGATCACTTATCAGTTCATTCACAGATTCAGTAATAGCCGCCCACGCTCCGCCTCTTGTTGCAGGATTGAGGCGCTGATTGAGCTTACCTTCCTTTCCCACTACACGGCTAACATGCTCCAGCTCACGTGCCAGGCGCTCATTTGCCTCAATAATATCGTTGAGTGTTTCGGCAATTTTCCCTTCCACTCCGGTCCACTCTTCAGGCAGACGCGCAGAAAAATCACCGTTCTTATAGTCGTTCAGAACTTTTAATACCAGCCGGAGGTCAAGAGTACCGGCGTTGGTTTTTATAGCAGGAGATTCCGGTTTTGTACCGCTTCCACTGTTTTTTGCTGTTGCCATAAATAATTATGTAGTGAGATGATGAAATGTATATATGTTTTTAAAAATTGCTAAGTTGAAATGGCTTTTAAAGCTTATAGTGATTTGGACAAAAAAAAGCCCGTTTACTAATATAGTATAAAGACAGGCGTTTTAAAAGCATTATTTCTTAAATTCTAACCAATTACTGTAATTTACTCACCGATAGCATTTTAAAAGCTACCGATTACAGGCAAATCTTTTAAAAAACAACCATTTAAAAAATTTTCACACTCCCCTTGCATTCGGGTCCCAGATATATTTATGCATCTGCAATTGCATCCGCACACCGGTATTATCTTTTAAAATCCATTCGGCAAGTTCCTGTAAATTGATCTTTCCAAAAACTGCCGAAAAAAGTACCGCAGCGGTTTTCCTCACAAGATCATGTTTTAAAACTATACTCTGCGCCCACTCATAATCCTCGCGGCTGTCCAGCACAAATTTCACTTCATCATGCGCTTTTAAAAGATCGAGGTTTTTATAATTATTCAGCGTTACCATTTTTGAGCCGGGCGTTTTCATATCAATAATTTTTATCACACGCTCGTCCACCCGCTCTGTATCAATATGTCCGCCTGTTTCCACCGCAACTTCAAAACCTTTATCACAAAAATATTTCATCAGCTCAAAAGTAGCCTCCTGCTCCAGCGGCTCGCCGCCGGTAAATTCCACAAAATTGCAATTATACGACCGCACCTTTTCAATAATCTCGCCCGCCGTCACATCTATCCCACCCCTCCTGTGGTCAATCGCATATTTTGTATCACAATACGAACAGCGCAATTTACAGCCATGCAGCCGCACAAACACACACGGCATTCCCGCACGCGTGCCCTCGCCCTGTATAGAATAAAAGATCTCATTCAGGTAGAACGGCAGACTTTCTATATTTTTTACAACCGCTGATTCTTCAATTTCCTGCATATCCTGTTCTTTTGAAAAGTAATTCTTTTTTAAAAACCTCACTAACTTCTTTTTAAAAGAAAAATTGTAAATCCTGTTTTTTAAAAACAAAAAAAGCAGCCCTTTTTACAAAGAACTGCTTTTAAAACTACTGCGATTTAAAACCCTTACTTGATAAACAACATCTCGCGATACACCGGCAGAGGCCAGAGCTTATCAGAGACGATGCGCTCAAGCTTATCAGCCGCAGCGCGTACAGCCAGCATCGCCGGGAGCACATTGTCGCGGACGTGATACGCCTTTTCGTGGATATGCTCGCCGCCGAGTTCCGTATTCTGCGTGCGAAGATTATCCAGTGCCTCGGTCAGGTCATTCGTCAGATTAACAATTTCTTTTAAAACATTCACGATCCCGTTAGACTTCAGGCCAAGCTCCTTTACATCGTCAGCTACAGCCGCCAGCTCGGCAATATACTCGATCACTGCCGGAAGGATCATCGTCCGCGCGATCGCTTCGGTTGTTTCGCCTTCGATATTGACGGTTTTAAAATACTGGTCGAGATAGACTTCATGCCGCGCTTCAAGCTCGCGCTTATTTAGAATATTATATTGTTTAAAAAGCTTCAGGTTTTTTTCACTTGTCAGGAGTTCAACTGCATCGAGCGTTGTACGAAGGTTTAAAAGCTTGCGTTTTTTCGCTTCATTGTGCCATTCCTGCGAGTATCCGTCACCATTGAACATGATCTGCTTGTTGTTTTTCAGCGAATCTTTTAAAAGCAAGGCAAGTGAATCTTCAAAATTCATTTTTTTCTTGCGCGACGCTTCGATCTCGTTGCACATTTCCTCAATTGATTCAGCTACAATTGTATTTAAAACCGTAATAGGAAACGAAACCGACTGACTGCTGCCGACGGCGCGGAATTCAAATTTATTTCCTGTAAAGGCAAACGGCGAGGTTCTATTGCGGTCTCCTGCGTGGCGTGGAATTGATGGAAGAACCGGTGTTCCAAGCCCCAACAATCCACCCGATTTACTTTTCTTCGCACCACCCTTTTCAAGCTGCTGAAAAATCTCTGCCAACTGATCGCCCATGAACATGGAAATAATTGCAGGAGGCGCTTCGTTCGCACCAAGGCGATGTTCGTTCGCAGCCGATGCCACACTGACGCGCAGCAGGTCCTGGTGTTTATTGACCGCGCGGATCACCGCCGTACAGAAAAACAGGAATTGCATATTGTCATGCGGCGTATCACCCGGCTCCAGCAGGTTTAAACCGGTATCAGTAGACATCGCCCAGTTTACGTGCTTTCCGCTTCCGTTCACTCCTTTAAAAGGTTTTTCGTGCATGAGGCACACGAGCCCGAATTCACGCGCTGTCGAGCGCAGGATCTGCATCACAAGCTGCTGATGATCAGCCGCAATATTGCTGCTTTCAAAGATCGGTGCAAGCTCAAATTGCCCCGGAGCAACTTCATTGTGGCGCGTTTTGATCGGCACGCCAAGTTTATACAGGCGGAATTCCACTTCCGTCATGTACGACAGGATCCGGTCAGGGATCGAACCAAAGTAATGGTCTTCCAATTCCTGCCCGCGCGGCGGCTCTGCGCCAAAAAGCGTCCGCCCGCAGGTAACAAGATCGGGACGGCGATAGTAAAATTCCTCATCAATCAAAAAGTATTCCTGCTCCGCGCCAACCGTCGAATATACCTTATTTACATCATTCACATCAAAGAGTTTTAAAGCGCGCATCGCCTGCGAGCAGAGCGCTTCCATCGAGCGCAGGAGCGGCGTCTTATGGTCAAGCGCTTCGCCGTTCCATGAGGCAAAAGCTGTCGGAATGCACAATGTCGCGCCGTTTGAATGCTCTACGATAAATGCCGGGGAAGTCGGGTCCCACGCCGTATAGCCACGCGCTTCAAATGTTGCACGAAGCCCGCCGCTTGGAAAGCTTGAAGCATCCGGTTCGCCCTGAATTAAATCCTTTCCTGAAAATTCAGAAATAGAACCACCGCCGGAATTTGGCGTCATAAAACTTTCGTGCTTTTCAGCAGTCGAGCCGGTCAGCGGCTGGAACCAGTGTGTATAGTGATTCGCGCCTTTTTCCAAAGCCCATTCCTTCATGGCGATCGCCACAACATCAGCTACCGCCCCATCAATCTGCGTACCGCGCTCAATGGTTGATACCAGCGACTTATACACCGTCTTTGAAACGCGCTGACGCATTACTTCCAGCGAAAAAACATTTTCACCAAAAAATTCATTAATGTCAGTCTTGACGATTTTTTCTTTCGCTTTTGATTTCCAGCTCTTTGCGGCTGCGATCACATCGTGTAAATTCGGAGCGTTAGACATGTGAATATCTCCAAGAGTTTTTAAAAGAATTATGAAAAGTTATTTTTAAAAGGATGATTTTAAAAGAGTAATTTTTTAAACAGAATCTGTTATTTTTTTAAAAGTTCCGCGCCGGTATCAATTGCAAGTGTTTCAATATGCGTGGAAAGAACTAAATTTGTAAGTGTTCGCCGCACACCGTCCCACTGCTGTACGATAGACAGAAGTTTTTCGAGGGAAACCATGCTTTTGGTGCGGATCTTTAAAAGGTGCGAGGCATCGCCCGTGATCGCGTGACATTCCAGGATTTCCCTGTGAAGCCGCGACTGCTCGATAAAATTTGCATAAAAAACACTCGACTCAAGCGTCACAAAAATAAAAGCGGTAATATCGTAATCAAATACAAGCGGATTGAGCTTTGCTGTATAGCCTTGAATCGTCCCGGCTTCTTCTAATTTGCGGACGTGTTCGCTGACGGACGGGATGGACAATTCAACTTGTTCAGCCAGCGCGCTTAATGGAATGCGGGCATTTTCCTGGAGCATTCCGCAGATAATGCGGTCGGTATTTTTTAAAACAGATTGCTTCACAGTTTCTTTTTAAAAGGTTTCGTTTTAAAATTCTTTACAAACTTAATAATTTTAGGTTTTAAAACAAATTTTTTAAATTAATTTAACTTTAAAACGGATTTACTTTACAATTACAGACAAATCATGTTTTTAAAAATTCTCAAATGGCTTTTTAAAATCGGTGTTTCGCTCATTGTTTTTTCTGTTGTTCTTACGGCGGTCTATACAGTTATTGCACCGCCACTCACGCCACTTATGCTGATACGTGTCGTGGAGGGAGCCATTGATGCAAAGCCCGTTGGAATTACAAAGGACTGGGAATCGTATGATAATATCTCGCCCCACATTTTTCGCGCGGTGATCGCTGCCGAAGACGGAAAGTTTTTAAAACACGAAGGTTTCGACTGGAAGGCAATTGAAAATGCGAGGAAACGAAATGAGCGTTTGAAAGGTAAGAAGGTCTATGGCGCAAGCACAATTTCCATGCAAACCGCTAAAAATGGTTTCCTCTGGCCCGGGCGCTCGTATATACGCAAGGCAATTGAGGCATATTTCACCGTTTTAATTGAAGCGCTGTGGGGCAAAAAAAGGATCCTGGAAGTATATGTCAATATTATCGAATGGGGCCCAGGGATTTACGGTGTGGAAGCCGCCTCGCAAACATATTTTGGCAAACCGGCGAAAAACCTGACAGGAAAAGAAGCGGCGCTGCTCGCAGCCGTATTACCAAACCCACGAAGATGGTCGCCGGCTAAACCTACGGCATATATTAATAAACGAAGGAGTTTTATTCAGGCGCGGATGGCGGGAATTGCCTTACCGAAGGAATAATTATAAAAGAAGGTGTTACTGAAAAGTTTTAAAAAGAGTACAACTACTGTCAAAAATTATCAGATAATAATCTTTCCGCCAATGAGTTTCGTAAGTTTTACAGCGGTTTCGGAATTATCCTGAATGTCATGATTACGCGCAATTACTTTTAAAAAGGTATTTGCCATACGCTCTACACGACATACGTCGCAGGTAGCGCGTCCTTTGTCAACGGTGATCAGTATTTTATCATTCAGTTTAATAATTGCCATCTATAATTCTCTTAAGTATTTTACACTTCAATTACTTACAACAACATTCGCAGCAGGCTTTTAAATCCCGATTTGTATTTTCATCACAAATATTTTTAAAACAAGCATGATAATGTAGTGAACTTATAAAAGATTATTTGCATTATATTAGACATTGCTCTTTTAAAAACGTAAATTGCAAACTACGGTACAATTAAGCAAGGAACTATGAACGAAAAAAAAGCACAAATCCTGATGGTCGAGGACGATCCTGTCGTTTCCTTTCACATGAAAAAGATCCTCAGCCAGGATTATACGGTACATCATGCCTCCAGCTACGACAAGGCGTTTGACTTCCTGGAGCAAGGGTCGTTTGACCTGATCCTGCTGGATATTAATCTTGGCCCCGATTCACTCAGCGGCGTGGAATTGCTCGGCCACATACGTGACGATGAGCGTTTCGACGATGTAAAAATATTTGCCGTTACCAGTGAGCCGCTTCATGAAGTAAAAGAAAATTTCCTGGTTGGCGGGTTTGACCGTTACATTTCAAAGCCGGTTGAAAAGGAAGATTTAATACGGGCGATCGAGGAAGTGCTTTCTGCACGGTAAAAAAAAATTAATAACTCCCGGGCGGCAGATCCTTTTCAGTATTTGGGTACACCACCTGTCCTCCAAGTGCGTGAGCGACTTTATTTGCCACAAGAAGCTCTTCATCCTGCCGGATCGGCTGATGCTCATGCAGCATCCTGTTAGTAATTCTTTCTACTATTTTATAATCACACGATGCCACTCCATCCGTGATCTGCAGGCGGGCGCTATTTCCTAATTGTACTATTATAATCATTTTATATTACTACCAAGTTCTACGTATTTTTACGTAGGAGACACAACAAAATTAAACTTGCCATGAGTTCCGCTACTTTTATAAATACTTTTAAAAACAATAACTTATATAAATGAAAATCATTACCTGGAATGTCAACGGGCTGCGTGCGATTCACAAAAAAGGTTTTGCAGACTTTTTAAAAAATGAACAGCCGGATGTGCTCTGCCTACAGGAAACAAAAGCGCATCCTGACCAGATCGAAGAAAATCTCCGCGTACCGGAAGGATATTTTGCGGAATATCACTCCTGCTCGATCAAAAAAGGATATAGCGGCGTTGTGACATTTTCAAAGATCCAGCCGGAAAAAAGTTCGTGCGGCTTTGGCATTGAGCAGTTCGATCAGGAAGGGCGCGTAGTGCAGTCGGATTTTGGTGAATTTATTCTGTTCAATATCTACTTTCCCAATGGCGCAATGAGTGACGACCGCGACCGTTTTAAAATGAACTTTTACGATGCGCTGGGCGAACATCTCCGGCTTTTAAAAAACGAAGGGCGAAAAGTGATCGTGTGTGGTGATTTTAATATTGCGCACAAGGAAATTGACCTCGCACATCCACGCGCAAACATTGGAACATCAGGTTTTCGTCCGCACGAACGGGAAAAATTTACGGAGTTTTTAAAAGGGGGCTTTACGGATTCCTTTCGTGAATTTACTCCCGATGGCGGAAATTACACGTGGTGGAGCAATCGTTTCGGCGCGCGACAGAATAATGTCGGCTGGCGCATTGATTATCACTGCGTATCGAATGACCTGATGCAGCACGTTACCGATGTTCACCACAGGCCGGATGTAATGGGTTCGGATCATTGTCCTGTTGTGCTGGAAATGAAGTTTTAAAAGAGTTTTTTAAAAACCGTTTTTAAAAAGAAAAATCCTTCTGCCGATGTAATTCAGCAGAAGGATCTTTTTTTGAAGAATTTTTTAAAAGCATTTTAAAACAAGATCATTTTAAAATGGTAAAACTTCTGGTAATTTGAGCAGTATTTGTTTGAAGTGTATAGAAATACATTCCTTCCGCCAAACCATCACTTTTTAAAACTTCAGCATAACTTCCTGCGTCGCGCATTCCAAGCTCCATCGTTTTTAAAACTCTCCCAAAAACATCGCGGATAATAATCGAAACCGGCGATGCAGCCGGAATGAAATACCGGATTGACGTTTCGTTTGAAAACGGGTTTGGATTGTTTTGTTGAAGCTGCAATTCAGATGATGCAGTATTATCTTTTACATCTGACGGTTCCTGAAAAATTACTACTGATGTTTTGGAAGTATCAACCCCACAGTGGCCCCTTACAACGAAAAAATAATGCCCTGTATCAGCAATTGTTGGATCAGAAAATTCAAATTCATGAATAGTTTTTTTTCCGGTTATTTCCACACCGTTTTTGTACAATTGGTAGGTCAAACCTTCATTTTCGCATCCGATTGCAGCAATATTAAGCCATGATTTTTTTCCTGAAACTAATACCAGGGTATCTATCGGCTGCACAGAAACCTTTGTTGAAGGTGGAATATAAATTCGTTCGTCGCGAATAGCAGTTCCACAAGCATTACGGACATAAACCTTATAATTACCTGTAAGGCTAAATTCAGCTTTATCTCTTTTATAAAATGCAAAATTCTTGCCTTTAAAGTTTGTAGGTAAAACTACCGGGATTTCTTCATTCGTATATGGATCGATCAGATACATTTCAACGGTAAATTCTCCGGCTTCCTTCATATAAAGTATTACTGTGTATGAAGAATCCACACAAGCATGAAGCCCTCCAATTGTATATACTTCAGGCTTGATGTTATATTCAGGTGTGAATACTAAAGTATCAGCAAAACCAATCTGATCATTAGAAGCTATGAGAGTATACTCACCTGAATCGCTTTTCACAGAATTTAAAACCGTTAAATTTTGCGTATTTACTCCCTGATATTTCAGCCCGTTTTCTAATTTGTTGTTTTTAAAAAACCAATCAAACTGTAAAGGAATGGAATGGCTTACCGTTGCTTTTAGCTCAAACGGTATTCCTTCACCGACACAGGGTTCATCCTCCTGATGAATAACTATAGAAATATTCTCCCAGATTATCCGCGCAGGGTTCGACGTAGCGCTGCCGCACAATGCTGTCGCAGTCACATAATATGCGTCAACTGTATCGCTTGGCTGAATATTACGGATAGTAAGCACAGAGGAATTCGCACCTGTTATCCGCCCATTATCTTTTAAAAGCCGTGTGCCGCTGTACCACTGGTAGATCACCGGTTCGGAAACTTCAAATTCGGCAGTAAATTCTGCTGTCGAGCCGATAATTCCATTAAAATTCTCCGGCTGGTGAATTACGCTCACAGGACGATCTACATAAATAACAGCATTCTGCGAAGTAACCGCGCCGCCGCTTCCGGAAACCAGGACTTTATACACTCCGGCGTCTTTCTGCGAAGCGCTGGTAACTACATATTGGAAATCATTTGCGCCGGGAATAGTGATATTATCTTTCTGCCATTGATACGTCAGGTTTGTGCCGTTTGCTTTTACGGTGAGAATAAGCGGCTGCGATTCACAAACATGAGCTGATAGCGGATGTTGTGTAATAACAGTTGGAGTTTGCGAAAGCGCCGGGAAAATATTTACAAAGCAGAAAAACAAAATAGTCGTAAAGCATGTGCGCATTATATTCTCCGGTAAGCTTTTAAAAGATCATATGTGGTAATTTTTTTGGAATGGTAATTTACGAAATAGTTTCTTACATACTTTTAAAAACCTTTTTAAAAGCAAAAATCCTTCTGCCGAAATTTTTCAGCAGAAGGATTTTTTTTAAGACTCTTTTAAAAGAACTTTACTTGATGATCAGGAATTGCCGTGTACGCGTCTTCGTCGGTGTTTTTAAAATGACCGTGTAAACGCCTTCGGCAAGTTCATTCAGCCCGGTTTTAAAAGAATAACTTTTGCCGGACACACCGGAATGTACAAACGGCTGCTCCCAGAGTTTTATGCCCTGAGTATTATAGACTTCAAGCGTATGGGCACCATTCTCAATGACGGAAACGGTAAATTCGGCTTCCCGGTTTACAGGATTTGGCTGAACATTGAGCGATACCAAAGTAGTATCGGGCAGCCGCACCAGGCGCCGCCCGCCCTCATAACAGATCCCGTCAATGGTCAAACTGCCGTCTTTCGTCGAATCCACGCGCGGGACCGTCCCCGTCCACACAAAGCTTTTAAAACGGATCGGCGTGTAATTAGAACCGCCAAGATATACATTTCCCTGAAGCTCGGTAGCTACAAATGCTACTGCTGAATTTAACGCAACATTGTCCACTTCAATTGTTACCACTTCCTCGCCCGTTACCGCATCAGTGATGCGATTGGTGATACTTCCTTTTGAAAGTTTCCGCACGCTGAAAAGCGTTTTATCGTACGCGATCTCGGCTTTAAAACCGGTCGTGATCACCGAAGCCGGCATTTTATCCAGGTCAATATAGAGCGGGATAGTGAAATTCTGAATGCCCGGCGTTGCAGCAGTTGTATCCGGCATAAAAATAGTCGAAAACAGGCTCGCGCCGCCATTTCCCACAATAGCGATCACTTTTTTGTCGCTGCACGGGCTGGTAATATTCAGGCGCAATGTATCGGTATATTCCTGCTCTTCATCCGGTGTGAATTTCACTCTGAAACGTAAAGACTCATCCGGTTTTAAAACATGCGGCAGCGTAACGCCCGCCTGGTCTATCACCACTTCAAATATCCCGTTCCCGGCAATTGCATCAAGCTGCGCCTGATCGATCAGCATATCGAACGTACTGGTGTTTTTTAAAGAAAGTATTTTTTCAGATGTAGTATTCAGCTCGACAACACCAAAATTCACCGGCGACATTGGCGTTTCCAGGATTGCCGTCTGGCGCGTGCCGCCAAGCTGCGTTGTGAAAGTTTGATCAGTTCCGGCGATTGTAATAATTGTCTGGACTTCAGCCGTTTTAAAACCGTCAATCGAATTCTGCGGATTAAATTCCACATCAAAGGTCAATACTGAATCCGGTTGAATAATAGTGTTCGGCGCGATAGGAATAAGAATTTTAAACAATCCCGCATCAACTCCTATTACTGTAGCGCTTTTAAAAACAACATCAGCCTCGCCCGTATTCGTAAAGGAAACCCGCTGAATACTATCGCGGCATACGGACAGAGTGCCATACGGCAGATTATCCGTGTAGGCGACCGTTCCCTGGATTCCTTTTGTATTTAAAAACACGTATTGCGTGTCAATACACGGTTGATTATAGATGATCTCAAGCGTATCGTACAGTTGCCCGGCTTTTAAAGCGGCCATCGTCGCTGTGAAATTTACCGAACCATTATTTGCCGGGATCGTCTGAGGCGGTGTCGGGGCTACTGTTGTGATTCCCTGACGGCTGCGGATAGAAATAACCCCCGCATCCAGAACGCCGGTATTGGTAATGGTAAAGCTTTTAAAACCAGTTTGCGGAACAGGGATCGGATCAAGGATCACGGGCGAAGGATTAGAAACGACAAGTGAACGCTGTTCCGCCGAAAGCTCGACAGACAGGATCGCGTTTTTAGGATCGCTCGTCGGGATCTGAAGTTGTGCGGATTTCGCACCGTCGCTTCCCGCTTGTGGTATAAATTCAATAATATAATATGGCGACAGGGCATTCGGAGCAAGCGTCAACGGTAAACCTCCAGGCTGGCTTTTAATTTTAAAAGCCGTATTATCAGCGCCTGAAAGATTTCCCGCACCGGTAATCTGTACCGGTGCTGAACCTTTGTTTATCACCTGTACCGTGTCAAGCTTTGTATCGCATCGTGCAACTATTCCATAATCTAGTGAATTTACCGTAGTCTGTATATTCTGGTCCACGCCGCGCCCGCTCAAAAGCGCCTGCGCTGTATCAATACACGAAGCACCGATTTTAAAAAGCGATGCCATTTTTAAAACCGCGTTGTAATCACCCGTTACCGTTGGCGTAAACGCAACGTCAATTGTCAGTTCTTGTCCTTGCGTCAGAAGTACCGGAAGCGGGCCGGGCGTAAAATTCACAATAGAAAATGGCGGAGAGATCACATCTGAAGTCTGCTGAATAAGTGCATCATTCGGCCCGTCATTTATTACAACAACCTTGATGGTACTTGATGAATTAAGTAAAACATCCCCAAACTGCGCACTGGGATCTTTAAAAGAAATATTCGTGCTAATTCCTTCAGCTTTCACTATCAGCGAATCTTTAAAACCACACTCGGCGATATTCATGTAGATCTTCGTCTGAATTTTTCCCAGTGTCTGCCCGGCAAATGTTACAGCGATCGGCACACCCGCCTGGTTTACGGTAAGCGTGGTTTTCGCCGGAGGTGCAATGCTGAAATTGGATTTGTCAACAAGTGTGACATTCAGCGGATCGAATATTACCGGCACTGATGAAGCATTTTTAAAAAGATACGTGAGAGTCTGAGCGCTTCCTATACAGATCTTACCAAAATCCAACGTGTCAATTTCCTGCGAGGATTGATTTAAAAGCGTAAATCCGGCTGTATCTTTTTTTGCTTCGTAATAAATCTTATAAGGCCTTTTTAAAGCCGAGGAATCATTATTCTGGATCAGGAGCGTATCGCTGAATATACCCTGCGAAGCCGGCGCTTTAAAACGCACGATGAGCCGTACGGAATCTTTTACGCCACCTTTTCTATCTACTGAAAACGGGAATTGCGCAGCTGTTGGCTCAATGAGTGTAAATCCCTGGTTCCCGTTTTTAAAAGCAGGAGTTTGCAGGATAAGATTTGCTTCGCCCAGGCTTTTTACATAGACGGTATCAAATCGCACATCGGAGGCACAAAGTGATGACGGTAAACGCCGGACCGAATCCCCTGCAATGACTGCTGCCGTGATGAGTTTTAAAATGTTGGCGGCCGCCTGCGACATCACATTTGACGGGCGATAGGTGTAGTCGGCTGTATTTGGCGCCGGATCGGAGCCCTCCCGCTGTATCGCCACTGCATAATACACACTGTCTGTTCCAGGTAGTGTGAGAGGAAGCGACCAGGTACCACCGGATGGAATAACTCCAACATTTACAGTCCAGGAAGGATTATTGAAAGACCGGACATATACATCTATCAGGACACCGGGGGCAGTACTGCCACTTCCGCGTAGAGTAAATGATCTATTGACCTGTGACGATGTATCGGTAGTAGGGCCACGGAAAAGTACATTCGTGGCGGGAGTAATGCCAACACCCATCTGAACAGGAGCATCAGTGCGCAAACGCCCTGCGCCACCCTGCTGCGCTCCCACTCCGCCAACAGCTGAAATAGCAATATTCTGAAGCAGAAGTTTTGCCTGTGCTCCAATGTAGCCGCCCGAACCGGAGCCGCCATCTCTGTTGTTACCTGTAGTAATACCGTCGCCACCATTAGCCGAACAATTTACATTTACAATCTGCGAGCCAAATATCTGCATAGCGCCGCCGCCGCCGCCGCCGGAACCTGAGTACACGTCAATTCCCTGTGGATTGCCGCTTGCACCGCCGGATCCGCCTGCGATCGGTACGACAGGTATATTTCCATGGACCTTACCGCCGCGCGAACCTACGGGATTGCCCTCCGTAGCATATCCGCCTGCACCGCCTTTTTGATTTTGCTGATAGCCGCTTCCGCCACCATAGCCACCCGGAGGATTACACCCCGCACCATTATCACATCCTACGCCGGAGGTACCAAAAGGATGGCCTGTTCCACCACCTGAAGCTTCAAATCCTGGAGTGGTAGCGCCACCGATGCCATTTAAACTCATTCCGCCGGTAACGCCCGTAGCTGAAGAACCGCTGCCAAGCCCCCCTTCCTTATAAGTATTTCCACCGGATTTATTCCTTCCGCCACCTCCACCGCCGGTAAAACCTGAACCACCATCATCACCAATATTATTAGTAAAAATACCGTCAAAGAACCTACCGCCGCCGCCACCGCCGCCAGGACCACCTGAGCCCGCTCTGCCACTACTGGCAATTCCGCCGTTTACACTGATTATTGGCGCAAAGGCCCCACTGGTGCTAATCCTTCCTTTTGAAAGCAGTACAAATGGTAAAAATCCCTGATTTCCATTGGCAGGATCAGAATCCGCATTTGAAACTGTATATATGCGGCCGGTGGCCAGGATCATGCTGTCCACGATCATCGCACCGCGCCGTGAGCGCTTTCCTAATGTGCTGAATCCCAGAATGCTCTCATTATTCGCTGTCTGATTCCCAAAAGCAAATGGCTTTACAATATAGAATGTATCAATATTAGAAGGCAGGCTATTCACTACAAGCTGAATCGGGATTTTAAAAGCAGGATTTAATGCCTGCCAGTCCGACGAATTCGGCTGCACCCACGGATTTACAAAGATCTGCGTGGAGATCATGCGCCCGTCCCAGCTCACCACCAATGGCCCAAATACAATCTTATCATTATCGGCTGGATTTACACACCGCAATTGCACCTGAGTGTTTCCAGGAGCGTAATAGATCCCATTCGCTCCGAAATTCCCTTTGCTCGCCAGGTCACCGGGGCCGATGATCTCCACGTATGTGTTCATATCCGGCGTGCCAATGTCCGGCAGTAAATACGAAATTCTTGGCTGCGCGTACACTTGTGCAGCCGTAAAAAATATAAGAAGCAGGAGGATTTTTTTCATAATGATATTTTTAAAAAGGCAGTATTATAAAGCTTTAAAGGCAAGTTAACAATTTTTAAAAGAAATCCTTTTAAAAAATTATTCGATCACCGCGATACATTTTAATTCTACAGCTATCGGCGTAGGAAGTGCATTAATTTCCACGGTCGTCCGGCACGGTTTATTCGTTTTAAAATATTCTGCATAGAGCGCATTAAATGTTTTAAAATCACGCTTCATATCCGTTAGGAAGACCGTAACATCCACGATGTCTTCCCATCTACCGCCTGCATCTTCCACCACGTAGCGGATATTTTGAAAAACCGAGCGCGTCTGCTCCTCGATATCATAAGAAGTAACGTTGCCGTCACTATCAAGTTCCACGCCGGGAATAGCCTTCTGCCCACGCTGACGCGGCCCGACGCCCGATATAAAAAGTAAATTCCCAACACGCCGCGCATGTGGGTACAATCCCACCGGCTCCGGCGCACGCTCTGAATCAAACGGCTGATTTATCATATTTTTTAAAGCTGTTAGCTATTGGCGTTTGGCTGTTAGCTGTTTGTTATTTTTAAAACTATTCTTTGAAAACCATTTTTAAAATCTTTATACTGAGCTTGTCGAAGTATTCTTTTTAAAACTCACCGCACTTACCAAACTCATTAACTCCCAAAACTAATATTTGATACAAACATTTTTCGGTTCTGTAAAAAACCTTAACGCTTCCAGTCCACCTTCGCGCCCAACACCGGACTGCTTCACGCCGCCAAATGGAGTTCTCAAGTCGCGCAGCATCCAGCAATTCACCCACACAATTCCCGAATGCAGCTTTGCCGAAATGCGATGCGCGCGCGTGAGGTGTTCCGTCCAGACAGATGCTGCAAGGCCGTATTGCGTGGAATTCGCATATTCCAAAACTTCATCTTCGGTTTCAAACGGCATGATCGTCGCCACCGGCCCGAAAATTTCCTCCTGGTTCGTCCGGCAATATGGCGTTAAATTTTCGATCAGCGTCGGCGCGATAAACCAGCCATTCTCACAGCGGCCTTTTAAAAACACCTGCTCGCCGCCTGTGAGAATGCTTCCGCCTTCTTCTTTTGCCAGCTCAATATAGCTCAGTACTTTTTTAAAATGCTGCTCGGAAACTATCGCGCCTTGCTGCGTATTTTCATCAAGCGGATCGCCATTTTTCATCATTTCAATCCGTTTTAAAAACTCAGTTTTAAAACGCTCATACAACGGCTTTTCAACGAAGATCCGCGAACCGCACAGGCAAATCTCGCCCTGATTTCTGAACGCTGACTGAACAACCGTTTCCACCGTTTTTTCAAAATCGCAGTCAGCAAAAATGATCGTCGGATTTTTCCCGCCAAGCTCTAATGATAACTTTTTAAACATCGGGGCTGCAATCCGTGCAATATCAGCGCCCGTCTTCGTACCACCGGTAAAGGAAACCGCTGAAACTTTCGGATGTGAAATAAGCGCCGCGCCACATTTTCCACCAAGACCATGAATAATATTTAAAACGCCCGGCGGCAAACCCGCTTCGGCACAGACTTCCGCAAGTAAATGCGCTGTCATCGGCGTCATTTCCGACGGCTTTCCTATCACGCAATTTCCCGTAGCGAGCGCCGGTGCGATCTTCCACGTAAATAGATACAGCGGCAGATTCCACGGAGAGATGCAGCCGACGATGCCAAGCGGGCTCCGATGTGTGTAATTCAGCGCAACATCATCCATAATATGCGCTTCGCTGGAAAAATGCAGGATCGCTGTTGCGAAAAAACGGAAATTTGCCGCAGCACGCGGAATATCCACCGTTCGCGCCAGCCACACGGGTTTCCCCTGGTCAATAGATTCTGCGCGGGCGAATTTTTCAAGATTTTGGTCTATCAGATCTGCAATCTTTAAAAGAATTTCCGAACGTTTTTCTACCGGCATTGTGCTCCACACAGGAAACGCCGATTGCGCGGATTTTACCGCAAGCTCTACGTCGCGTTCGTCGGAATCCGCTACGAGCGAATACACTTTTCCCGTTGCAGGTTCATAATTATCGAGATATTGTCCTGAAGCGGGTTCACCAAATTCCCCGCCGATGAAATTCAATATTTTTTGCATGAGAAAGTTTTAAAAACTTTTTAAAAGCAGGAATTTACAGAAAACCAACGTGTGTCATTCTGAGCGCAGCGAAGAATCTATGTCAGAAGTTCGCGTTTGGTCATTCTCTCGTAGATTCTTCGCTGCGCTCAGAATGACAATCTAGCTTTTAAAAGACTCCTGAATGAAGATTAATTTTTTAAAAATAACTATTTCTTGTAAAAGTATCCTCATTGTCTGCAAATCTTTGGCAAAGCGCGGTTTTTTCAGCATCTTTGCACCAGGTGTTTTAATGATTTAAAAGTTTTTTTTTACGTTTTTAAAAGCCTTATGCAGCTTCACTTAGCCATTCGCGCTTTTATCGAATATTGCGAGATCGAAAAAAATTACTCAGAGCATACGCTTCGCGCGTACCAACATGCGCTGGAGGAATTTTACGATTTTTTAAAGGAAAGCTTTGATGAGATTCCTGAACTGAATGTTTTAAAAGCTGAAGATGTGCGCCCGTTCCTCGGCTGGCTGCATGAAAAAGGTCTGAATAAAAAATCTCTGCGCGTGAAAATTGCGGCGGTAAAATCATTTTTTGCTTTTTGCCAGAAGCGCGGGATCAGCGACAGAAATCCGGCAGCGCTGGTTTCTTCACCAAAAGTTGATAAAAAAATTCCGTCGTTTCTACAAAATTCCGAAGCGGAGAACCTTTTAAAAAGCTTTGATATTTCCACCGTAAAAGGCGCACGTGATGCGGCGATCTGCGAACTTTTCTACAGCTGCGGACTGCGGTTGAATGAGCTTTTAAAAGCGCGTTTGCAGGATGTGAATTATACGCAAAATACGATCCGCGTTTTTGGGAAAGGGCGAAAAGAACGCGTGATCCCCGTTGGCGGAAAAGCGTTAATTTCTTTAAAAACATATCTTTTAAAAAGAAACGAGCTTTTAAAAATTCCGTCAGATTTGATCTTTTTAAGTTCTCGTGGTGCGGAATTAAACCCGTCGGTCGTGTACAGGATGGTTCGCGCGGCGATGGGAAACATCACGGAATCGCAGAAAAAAAGCCCACACGTTTTGCGGCATACCTTTGCCACGCATTTGCTGGACGCGGGCGCGGATATTACAGCAGTGAGCGAAATGCTGGGGCACGCATCGCTTTCCACCACGCAGATATACACGCACGTTTCGGTGGAGCGTTTGAAAAATGCGTATAAAAAGGCGCATCCTAAAGCGTAACCGGTGACTGATGAGTTGTAACTGGTGGCTGGTTTCTGCTGTGCGTTTTAAAAAGTTTGGAGTTGTACAAAAAGTTTGAAAACTAATTTATATCAACAAATTACCAGTTACAAGTCACTAATTACCAGTCACTATCAAAAATGAGTATAAAGATCGCTGTTATCGGAACCGGACATCTGGGAAGTATTCACGCAAAGCTTTTAAAAAGCGCTACTGCGAACGCGATGCTGTGTGGCATTTACGATCCCGACCAGGCTCGCTCGGAGCGGCTGGCAACAGAACTCTGGACGCATAGTTTTAAAACGATCGAGGAAGCTTTTAAAAACTCGGATGCAGTGATCATCGCCTCGCCGACGATCCATCATTTTACAATAGCAAAGCAGGCGCTGGAAGCCGGGAAGCATTGTTTTATAGAAAAGCCGATCACGACTTCGTATGAAGAAGCGCTTGAACTGATAAAAATTGCTGAAGAAAAAAACCTGATAATCCAGGTTGGTCATGTCGAGCGGTTCAACCCGAGTTTGCTGGCTTTAAAAGATTATACTATTGCGCCGCTTTTCATTGAAGCGCACAGATTGAGCCAGTTCAAGCCGCGCGCAACGGATGTTTCGGTAGTTTTAGACCTGATGATCCACGATATTGATATTGTGCTTTGGCTGGTGAATTCGCCGGTGAAATCTATTGATGCAAATGGCGTAGCAGTGCTGACGGAAACACCGGATATAGCGAACGCGCGTATTACGTTTGAAAACGGCTGTGTGGCAAATTTAACGGCATCACGGATCTCTGCGCAGAGTATGAGAAAAATGCGGCTTTTCCAGAAGAACGCGTATATCTCAATGGATTTTGGGAATTCTACGGTGGAAGTTTTCCGGCTGGTGGATGAAGATGAAGTTTTAAAAGAGAGCATGACTCCAACGATGATGTTAGGAAATCTTGAAGCCGGGCGCACAAAAAAATCTATTATCTTTGAAAAGCCGACTGTACCACCGGTGAATGCAATTGCTGAGGAGCAGAAGAGTTTTGCCGAAGCAATTGTTTTTAAAACGCCGGTTGCCGTTACTGCGCGGGAAGCCGCAGAAGCGTTGCGTGTGGCGGAGGAAATCATGAAATTTACGATACAATAAGTGGTAAAGTAGAATTCAAGCATGGAAATATTTTACATTACGCCCTCTTTGTAAGATGAAAACTTACATCTTACCTACATCATTTCTTACATCACTTAAGTCTATATTCTTTAACAACTTGAAGTGAAGTTAGTAAAAATCCCGTATTAAGTACTTCATTTTAACATAGTTTGTTGTCGAAAAATATAGTAACTTGCATATATATCACCGAATCACTACTTTTATTATGCTATAGTGCAATTGTATAAAAGTGCGTTTTTTAAAGAGTTATATTTTTTTATCTGCTATTCCTTTCACCTATATCTTTTTTTACCTTATTGTAGGGATCTTTCATGAAGAAAATCTACCATTCCTCTGCTTTTAAAAAGTGGAGAAATTCTTTTGTTTTGGCTATTACAGCCGGAACTGCCTCGCTGGTTTACCTTGCCGGTTGTAGCGATTTACCAACGGATGTCGTTCTTCCGGTCTTCACGACGGGCGCAGATGTGCCATTGATCGATACAACGACGACGATTGATGAGATCATAAAGGATACGACCTTTATAAAAAAAGATGCCAAGAACGGTAATCTTTTTATTACTCAGGAAGCAGCGATACCTACAACGGTAATCGGGGATTCTTTAAAGCTAAAGGAAACTGCTCTTTCATACAGTACCAGTTTTAACGAGCAGGCATCACTGACGAAAGAAGCGATCCAGGAAAGCAAGGCGCGTGTGCCAATTAATGATATTTTCCCGGCGCTCCCTCCTGCTCCAAACAGCTCAATAATCCCGCCAACTCCTTCCGGTGGTGTTGAAAAAGATATTGAACTTCAGCAGCCGCCTGATGTAGAATATATTCAGTTTAATAAAACTAACTTGCGTCTGGGTATTGGCAACGGATATCCTTTCGACCTTACCTTTGGTAATCCCCAGGGATTTAATTCACCGGGAGTAGTGATTGTATTTCCTGACGGTTCAAAAGAATTCCTTCCTTTGAATGAAACACAACGTACGATTCCGAAGATCAGCGGGCGTGGATTTCCTGGCGATCCGGGTGGCTTTATTGAGACAAACCTGGTCAACAAGGAATTTAAAAAAGGAACGCGTATCATCGCAAATATCAGTACGACCGGTTCAAACGGACAGCCAGTAAATTATGATACAAACAGTGTTTTGATCGTACGGGTATTTTTTAATGATGCCGACATCAAAGAAGCGAAATTCGCTTATCCTGCAAAACAGATCGTGTCTGATGTCATTTCTCCATTAGCTGGCGGAGCAAAGATCACAGAAGGCCGGATCAGCCAGTTGGACATGACTTTAAAACTTACCAATAATTTTCCGGTTTCCGGCAAACTGACGATCAGCATACCCCAGTTTACCCGGGCTTCTGATGGTGCCGTGCTTTCAAAGGAAGTAAATATTGATCGCAATTCAACGCAAACGGTCAATATCACTAATGGAACTGACGATTATTTCATGCGCCCTGATACAACGGATAAAAACGGATATATCAGCGCTGCGCACGTACAGGTAAGCTTTGCAGTGGATGCTACACAATCAAATGACAAACGTACTTTTAAAGAAAATGACGACCTGATAGTTGAAGGGAAAATTTCAAGCTTAAAGTTCCACAGCCTGAAAGGCCTTTCGCTACCGGAAGTAAAATTTAATGTACATTCTGAATCAAAATTCGAAGTAAAAGGAAATATCAGTAATCTGACTTTTGATGAGCTTGTTTTAAAACAACTTATTATCAGTATGATCATTAATAATGGTGTGGGGATCAATGGTGTTCTTTCAGGAACAGCAGATGTAATGGGTAAAGCCGGTAATAAACTTGCAACAATAGTAATTGCCGATCATAATATTATTGCTGCTGATTTCTCCGTGCCAGGATCAACTATTCCAAAAGAAAATATTATTGACCTCAATGAAAATGGATTGAACCTTAAGGAAATTCCGTATTCAATTGTTTTTGACGGATCAGTGCGGACAGTAGAAAATACGCCATTCTCACTTAATGCAACTGACAAGATCGACGGTAAAATTGTTATTACTATTCCTCTTGCGCTCCGCATCATCGGCGGTGAATACAAGCGAGAGCTTACAGCTCTTGATATTGATGCCGATATCCGCAAACGCGAGAAAAACGTTGAAAGCGCTGAGTTGAAAATTGAATCGCGCAACCGTATGCCAGCTGCAATTGGACTCTCTTTTCAGTTCTTTGATGCTGATCAGAAACTGATCTTAAGTATTCCGACTGACGCACCTACCATCGCTATTCCGGCCGCTCCTGTAGATGCAAATAGCATTGCGACCGCTGAAGCGCACGCATTCCAGCGTGTGAAGCTAAATCACGACCAGACCAAACTCCTGTTGGGAGCGAAGTTTTATTCGGTGTCAGCAAAATTCAACACAAGTGGTGGCAGTGAGAGTTTCGCTAAGTTCAGACTGGAAGATTATCTGAAATTAAAGGTCGGACTGGATTTTAAAGGTAACACTTCTGATGTTGACGGCGAGTAACTCCTGGTTTTAAATAATATTATAACAACCTATCAGAATTATTCTAAAGAGAAATAATCAATGAACTTTAAAAACATAGTATATGCCGGAGCGTGCCTGCTGATGTTGGCACATCCTTTTAAAACAAATGCCCAGAGCCGGCTTGATGTGCAGGGTGTGGCGTTAGGACGCTCGACTGTGGCCTCTGCCCGTGGATTAAATGCAATTACCACCAATCCGGCGGGCCTTGCCTTATTATCCAGGAAAACCTTTAGTTTTACGCTCCTTCCATTTGGAACACTGGCGGGATCAGATTTCATGAGCATTAAAGATTTTAAACATTACTTTGGTGGCGACGGAACGACCCGTGTCAATGCTGAAGGCAATACGGTAGCTAACCCGCGTGAACTGACAGAAGAAGAAACCGCTGAGCTTGGAGATATTATTAATTCCGGACGGATCGCGGCTATTGCAGAAGCAATGCCGGTCGGGCTTTTATATTATGACGAAGGATTTGGCGCGCTTGCCTTCGCATTGACGACTACGGCTCAGACAGCTACCCAATTTCCTGATGATTTCAGTTCGTTTATAAAAGGTGATTTAGGCCGGCGGGCTTTAGCACTGGAAGATTTTTCCATGGGTTATGCCCGTTACTCTACATATCAGCTAGATTATGCACGGTCGCTTTTTTCAAGTGACTCTACTCATTCCCTTGCTAATTTTTCAGTTGGGGCTGCTGCAAAGTTTATTCGCGGGTATTCATACCTTGAATCAAATGAAGGCAGTTATGCCCGGATCACACCCTATACTCCGCAGGGCTGGGACAGCACACAAAACTGGGCTGTAGATATCAATTATGGTACCCGATCAGCCGGTATTAAAGAATTTGACAACTTTCAGACATCAAGCGTCCTTGGATTAGGTGACGCTTCAGGAACAGGTTTTGGAGCGGATATAGGCGCTGTGATGACACTTCGCACCCGCGAAACAGCTGATCCTGCTATCTCACTGGGACTGAGTTTAATGGATGCCGGAGTTATTACCTGGGAAAACAACCTGGAGCAATATACACTTCGCGTGATGGATACAATTACAGCAGTCTATGGAGACAGCACGCAGTATACTCAGTACGACGGAGTTCGTAATAAGGATATAGCTTCCTTTACGACTCAGTTGCCAATGCATTTACGTTTTGGCGGAGCGGCGTATCTTAAAAACCTTATAGCAGATTTCACTGTGCCGATCATGGTAACACTTGAATATAGCCAGGGACTGAATAAAGTAGGAGCAAACAGTACAGATCCACGTGTCGCAATGGGTTTTGAATATACAGGTATGGGCTGGACTCCTTCTGTTCGTACCGGACTTCAGGTTGGTGGTATTGAGGGTTTTCAATGGTCAGGCGGACTTGGCTGGAACATTAACAATTCAGCTCTTATTGATCTATCGCTTGGTAACTTAACGTTACTTTCCGGTTTTTCAAACGTAAAATGGGTTGGAGTTGGACTCCGCGTTCAGGGAAATATCATGTTTTAAAAGACTCTTTAAAAAGGGTTTACACTTTTAAAAATCGAAACCCCATAAGTTTAATGCTTATGGGGTTTTGCTTTTTAAAAGCTTTTGTATAGTCTTTTTAAAGGAATTAATAAGGTATAACTTTTAAAACCATCCTTTTAAAATCATTTTACTTTATAATTGTAAATACTTTTGTTTCCGATACTTGTGGAGTTGTGAACCGGCACATATACACGCCAGCTGACAGCTCCCGAGTATTCAGAGTCGCAGTTTGAATTCCCTGCGCCTGACGCCCTTTTAAAAGAGTTGCTACAAGTATTCCCTGCTGGTTGTATATCTCCATTGCCGCATCGCCTTCTATTCCGATGGAATAATCTATTCTCACAGCGTTTTCCGTGGCAGGATTCGGTGAGATGGCCAGTAAATACGTTGAGTCAAGGCTTATATTTACAAGCCGTAATTCCCCACCGCAAATATCCTGCACTTTTAAAACTGCAGATTTCGTTGTAATAGTGCGACAGCGATTTTCTATTTGCGTTGATTCTCCATTTACCTCAGTGATCTCAAGTAAGACATTCTCATCCGTTTGCTTATCGAGGTAGGTAATAAAATCAAACCCGATGATCATATTTTGTATAGGTGTAGCGCCTTCTGCTTCTATCAGCAGTTCGCCCGGCGTTACCTCCTCTGCATGTATCTCCCAGGTATTAATAGTACCCAATAGGAATGCAATACTTTTCTGTATATACCGGAAGACCGCTCTGTCATATTTCACCTTGGCTTTAAAAGATGTCAATGCCTTGCCCTGAGCCCCTATCTGCACTGTTACTGACGTCGATTGATCGGGTATAACAGCCTTCTTTTGGGTAATAAGTTCAGCTTTGACCTTTTCTATCTCTCTAACATTGACGGTAAGCGTTTTAGTAGTAGAGCACCCGGTTTCGTTTTCTACGGTAATAGTGTAGGATTGTGTAGTTGTAGCAGTAACTATCGGACGGGCGATATTTGGATCACTGAGCCCGATGGACGGAACCCATGTGTAAGTGAATGGTTTCCCTGCCGGCTCATTGGCAACATCAAGGAAAAGTTCAACAGTTTCTCCCTCGCATAGCTCCACGTCGCGTACACTCGTTTCCGGAAAATCTGCTATTGTTACATTTACCGAATCTTCTTTACTACAGGATCCATCAGGTGTGGAGATCGTGACGCGATAAAGTGTGGATGAATTAGGAGAGGCAACAGGATTAGCAATATTCGGATCTGAAAGCCCAGATGACGGAACCCAGCGATATTGAAGATTATCCTGTCCCGACGCCAGCGAATTAAGCGCAACACCTTGCCCGCGGCATATAGCCGTATCATTACCAACTCTCATTGCTACAAACTGCACTATATCGGTAGTTGTTGTATTTGTACAACCGGCTATATTATAAACAGTAATACCATATTTCCCCGGTTTTGTCGTAACGATAGAACTGCCGGGTTCGCCCGCGATCGGAGTATCATCAAAAGACCATTCGTAGCGGCTGTACTTTTCCGGGGTAAGCAGTGTAAGCGTCGTATTGGCTGCATCTCCACATAAAACAGTTGCCCCGGAAATTTGCGGTTTCTCGGGTAGGGGTGAGACAGTCACATCAATTGATGCTTCTCCACGACAGCCGGTTTCGCTTATTACCTGTACTGAATATGTACCTGTTTTACCGGCTATGAGTGTCGGCTTTGTTTCTCCTGACAACGTAAGCCCATTATACACCCACTGATAAAAAGCATTATTTCCGGCCGCTGATTTAGCCTGTAGTTCTGTTGTCACGCCTTCACACATCACTACATTCCCGGTAATTGCCACCGTCAGCGCTGTACCCACCTCTACCGTAAAAATTGTATCCTTACTGCATGTTGTGGCCGGGTCAATTGCCTGGAAATGAAGCTGCTGGATACCTTCACGTTTCCATTTTATCCGTACAACAGGCGTTCCCTGGCCTGAAACTATTTCACCACCTTCAGTACCCCAGCCGTAGGTAATATTTGTATCATTCAGCTCAAGAAGCCCTTCGGCTTTATATATATCCACCGCCTCCAGACATGTCTCATCTGTTCCGGTAATTCCGGCGGTCAAATCACGCAGCACTACTATTTCCACACTGTCAGTTCCCGAACATCCATCCTCATTCTGAACAGTTACAGTATAAAATCCTGCTTTTGAAACAATAAGTTCTGTTGGTGCTTCAGGATGATGTGCCACCGGAGTTCCATTGTGCGTCCACTTGTAACTTTTAAAACCTGAATTCACATGAAGTCTTGCAGAATTTCCCGGGCAGATTATAATATTCCTTTCATCAATTACCGGCCGTGGTAGGTCAGGAATAATCACATTCTGCACTACCGTATCTTCAAGCCCACTGCTCCACTTATATAATACACGCAGCCGGACAGAATACTGCCCGCCTTTTAAAAAGCGATGTTTGATCTTCGTCGTATCCTTTCCCTCAGCACTCACTCCCCCGGCGGGGCTTTCAACTTCGGTACTGCCATCGCCAAAATCCCAGTTCCAGCGGATAGCTCCCGCCAAATCAGTAGCGCCGCGAAATTCAGACTCCTCGCCGGCGCATGGAGCGATTGCCGGTGTAATCGTCACCCAGTCTACTGATGTCACAGCAGAAAAAGGCGCACAGTGAGCAGATGCCACCGTCGCTATGGAAATTCCTATGATCGCAATATAAAAGAGTATTCTACTTTTCATCCGCGTACCTTTATGTGCCGACGTCGAGATACAATTCAGGACGATAAATTACATTATTTGATGCAGATATAAAAACTAAATATATTCGTGGGATTAAAAGTCTTTTAAAAATCAAAAATCTCAAAAAAAAGCCCGATTATTCATCAGGCTTTTCATTCAAAAAATCTTTTTAAAAGCGTCTTACTTCACCACGCTGAATATCTGTGTCTGTGTGGTTTGCAATGTCGAAAGTTTCACCAGATACACACCCGAGTTCAACTCCTTCATATCCAGCATTTCTTTAAAAACTCCCGCTTGCCGGTTTCCTTTAAAAATAGTTTTTAAAAGAATTCCCTGCGAATTATACAATTCCAGCATTATATTTCCATCAATTCCAACCGAATATTCAATTTCCGCTGTTTCACTCGTCGTTGGATTTGGTGTAATTTGTTGCAATTCTGTCTGGAAACTCCCAACATTCACCAAACGCATATCACCCGCACACACTTCTTTTAAAACAAGTTTTGTATTTTCTGTCCGGATTGTTTTGCAAACTTCTTCTTTTAAAACCTCGCCATTTATTTCAGTAATTTTTAAAAGAATATGCTCATCCGTCTGCTTCGCCAGATCAAACGCCTCCAGCTTCTTCGGCGCGCCGTAGCTGATCTTGTA
>JAZKFS010000020.1:78692-113301 GCA_040386315.1 Bacteroidota bacterium | reverse complement strand
TACCGTCTGGGTGGATACTCAGGGCCAGTTACATTTAAAAATCACGTATACAAACGGGAAGTGGGTTGCAGCTGAAATTCTTTCTGAGCAGTCATTTGGTTATGGAGATTATGCCTTTTATCTTTCCAGCCAGGCTGATAAACTTGATAAGAATGTTGTTTTAGGAATGTTTACCTGGAATAACAACAGCTTTATGACTGATGGAAATTCTGAAATTGATATTGAGTTTGCAAAATGGGGTTATGAAGGTGCAAAATCACTTCAATATGCAGTTCAGCCGACAAACTGGGGAACATATGGCGAGCGTGATATTAAACCGGCAGACTTCCTTTTAGCCGGAGATTACTCAACGCACACGTTCAGCTGGGCGCCAACAGAAGTGAAATTCAGAAGTTATTATGACCATGGTTTTCCGACTTCATGGTTGGCAGGAACATGGGATTTTTATAACACATCAACTCCACGTCAGAAAATTGAGGGTGGCCGTACTTCAAATCCAGTTGTAATTCCACAGCCGGGCACTGATACAAAAGTCCACATCAATCTTTGGTTAACTGACTATAATCAGGATGGATATGGCGATGCACCAAGCAACGGGCAAACAGCTGAAGTAATTGTAAAGAAATTTGAATTTCGTCCGCGCCCAATCTAATTTTTAAAATTCTTTTAAAAGCACAAAGGGACACAATGTATTTGTGTCCCTTTTTTTTATTTGTACGTTGCTTTTAAAACATTTAATCTTTGCATTCATGATTTTCAATCCAGTATTTTGCATCGTCTATTGTATGAAAAATTTCCATCCTGAAATTTTCTGCAACCCTTTCCTTCATCGCCATCGCTGCACTTTCACCAATATGATGGATTGGATTGACAACATGCGCAAAACACTCCAAGCCGGATTCCATTGCACGCGGGATCCATTCTTTTGCCAGCCAGTCATTAATACTGTCCCACTTAGTAATAAGTTTGGTGTGATCATTTACAATTACTTTTACCTTTTTTTCCTCAAGCACCTCAAGGCAGGCAAGCGCACCTTTTTTTATATCATTCATAGTGATCAGGCCGCTCCATCTATTGTAGATCCAACCATTTTCTTCGTCGTATTCGATTTCAATAAATGTATTATTTTTAAAGTCCTGTAATTGCTTTTTCATTGGGATGTGAAGTGTTTTAAAACACGTAATGAATTTTTATCATTAACGCTTTAAAATCTTTTAAAAGTTTCTGGTTTTTTACTACGTTCTTTAAAACTTGGATTTACCTTTTAATCTTCAGGTTTTTCTCCCGCTGGCGCCATTTTTACGATCTTCGGGTCAAACTGCGCGATTATATCCACAAGGTCTTGTTGATAACTCATCACTTTGTGGATATCTTTATAAACGCCCGGCACTTCGTCAATTCCTGCACTCAGCAGTGTCACGCCTTTTTCATCTAATTGTTTTTTCACGTCGCTCCACGTAAACATCGTTTTTGCTTTTGTTCGTGACATCAAACGTCCGGCTCCGTGGGAAGCGCTGTTTAAAGATTCAGCATTTCCACGACCGCGCACTAAAAATGCAGGTGACGCCATCGAACCAGGAATTATTCCTAAAACTCCTTTTCCCGCAGGCGTCGCCCCTTTTCTGTGAACAATATATTCTTTCCCATTATGCGTTTCCTTCCACGCGAAATTATGATGATTTTCCACATCAAGTAAAACCTTCGCACCAAGTGAGCGAACCATTTCGCGATGAATCACCGCGTGATTTGCCGCAGCGAATTCTCCCATCAAATTCATCGCATACCAATATTCTGCGCCCGACTGGCGATTCATATCAAGCCACGCCAGATTTTTTAATTCCGGCGGAAGTTCAGGATGAAAATCCTTAGCAAGTTTTGAAAAATGCGCAGCGATCATTGCGCCCGGTCCACGGCTTCCGCTATGTGAAAGTAAAGCTAAATATTCACCCACTTTTAAACCCAGATCGTCCGAATTGATTTTTAAAATTCCATATTCTACAAAGTGATTTCCCGAACCGCTTGTGCCGAGTTGTCCCTGCGCTTTGGCTTTCAGCTGGCGGGTGAGGGAAGAAGCGCCCCAGTCGAGCGACATTACATCATGGTCTCGCGGGTTGCGCCAGGTTTCTCCCGTACCAAATTTCGTTTCCGTTTCCAGAACATTTATCAAATGCTTTTTATGCGTTTTTAAAAGTTCTGTCGGCAGATCCATCACGGTCAGTTTCATTCTGCACGCAATATCAACTCCAACAGCGTATGGAATCACAGCATTTTCAGTTGCTAACACCCCACCGATCGGCAATCCATAACCCACGTGTGCATCCGGCATCAACGCTCCGGCGCGAGCAACAGGAAGCCGTGCAGCATTTTCCATTTGTTTTAAAGCTTCTGGTTCAATATCTTCACCCCAGAGTTTCCACGGAGCAGATTCACCGATTTTTAAAAACTCCTGCTTTTTTGGAATGAACGCTTCAGCAAGTTCTTTAAAAATCGGGTCTTTCCGATAATCTTCGGGCTTATTCACCAGCTCAATAATTTCATTGCGAATTTCCGTTTTTCCTAACCCACTTTGAGCCGCTATTACCGCTACTTTTTGAGCGATTTTTAAAAGGTCGCCTTTTGGAATTCCTATATTTATTAATTCACGGGCTTTCATTTTTTCGTAATTCGTTAATCGTGATTCGTAACTCGTGATTCGTTTACTAATAATCTGTGAAATCGCAATAATCCGTCTAAATCTGTGCTTCGCATTTTAAAAACTCAGAACTAAAAACTCAAAACTTAAAACTACTCTAAGCATTCCAATACTGACGATCCAGACTTCTATACTGAATCGCCTCGCTCACATGTTCCGGCAAAATCTGCTCACGGTCGGCGAGGTCGGCAATTGTCCGGGAAACTTTTAAAATCCTGTCAAACGCACGCGCTGAAAGTCCCATTTTCGTCATTGCCATTTTTAAAAGTGCTTGCGTTTGCTCGTCAGTTTTACAAAATGTGCGTATGTCTTTTGTGCTCATATCCGCATTTTTAAAAACTCCTGCGCGATTTTTAAAACGTCTCGCCTGAATATCGCGCGTTTTAACGACCCTCTCGCGCACCTTTTCTGAGTTTTCGCCCACAGATGCAGATGAAAGTTCGTTGAATTTTACCGTTGGGACTTCCACATGAATATCAATTCTATCTAGAAGTGGCCCTGAAATCTTCGACATGTATCTCTGAATTTGCTGCGGCGAACAGGAACATTGCTGCTGAGGATTTCCAAAATTTCCGCATGGACATGGATTCATCGAACAGACCAACATGAAGTTCGCAGGAAATTCCACGGTCATTTTTGTCCGCGAGATCATAATTTTTTTGTCTTCCAGAGGCTGACGTAAAACTTCCAGTACATTTCGCGCAAACTCCGGCAGTTCATCTAAAAATAATACTCCGTGATGAGCGAGTGAAATTTCACCTGCTCGTACAATTCCCATTCCACCACCCACCAATGCAGCGTCTGAAATCGTATGATGCGGCGCACGAAAAGGGCGCGACGTCACCAGCGCCTGGCCACTCGGCAAAATTCCCGCAACTGAATGAATTTTGGTTGTTTCCAATGACTCGTCAATTGTCAGCGGCGGCAAAATAGTCGGCAAACGTTTTGTCAACATCGTTTTTCCCGAACCCGGCGGCCCGACGAGAATAATATTATGGCCTCCAGCGGCGGCAACTTCCATCGCGCGTTTCACATTTTCCTGACCTTTCACATCGCTTATATCGAGATGCGCATTTTGCCCTTCACTTTTAAAAAGCTCCTGAACGTCCACTTTGTGCGGTACAATTACCTTTTCATTATTTAAAAGTTCGACTGCATCTTTCAGCGAGTCAATCGGAATAATTTCCATTTGCTCGATCATCGCAGCTTCGCCTGCATTTTGCTTCGGCAGGAGAATTCTTTTAAAACCTTTTTTAAAAGCTTCCAGTGAAATTGATAATGCACCATGAATTGGACGAAGTGTTCCATCAAGCGAGAGTTCACCGAGAACGAGCGTTTCTTCCAGATTTTCATTATCAATAATTCCCATTGATTTTAAAACGCCGATCGCTATCGGCAAATCAAAAGCGCTTCCTTCTTTGCGAATATCAGCGGGCGCAAGATTAACCGTTATTTTTTTATTGGGAAAAGGGAGATTCGAGTTTTTGATTGCAGCAGAAACGCGCTCCCGTGACTCTCGGACGGCAGAATCCGGCAAACCGACGACATCAAAACGGGGGAGAGCATTATCAAGATGCGTTTCAATTTCTACAATGAATGCGTTTATTCCGAAAACTGCAGCTGATGATATTTTTGAATACATGACTTTTTAAAAGCTTTTTTAAAAACAAAAAGGCAATGTGTCTTTTTTAAAACACATTGCCTTTTACAAAATTCCTTTTAAAAGATTTCCGCTTTTAAAAAATTATTTTTCCAGCATACTTCTCAGCATCCATGCCGTTTTCTGATGAACAGTCATTCTTTGCGTGAGTAGATCCATTGTCACCTGATCTTCCGCTTCGTCCGCTAACGGGAAAACATTCATTGCTGATTTGCTTACCTTTTCATGTGCGTCGGCAAGAGATTCAATCATTTGAATTGCAGCCGGAATCGTATCATCTTCTTCAATTGTGCGAAGTTTTTTAAATTCTGCAAATGTCCCCGGTGCAAAAGCTCCTAGCGCGCGGATCCGTTCAGCGATCACATCAACGGCAATAGCCAATTCTGTATAATGCTGCTCGAATAATGTGTGCAGTGAGTGAAACATCGGGCCTGTCACATTCCAGTGAAAATTATGTGTTTTTAAATAAAGAGTGTACGAGTCAGCCAAAACAACTGAAAGCCCTTCCGCAACTTTTGTGCGGCTTTCCTTGCTGATTCCAATGTGTGTTTCCTGAAGTGCCATGAATTAATCTTCGTTTTGTTTTAAAAATATACTTAAAGAATCTAGGCCGATCGGCTCTACTGAATAAAACGCTTCTGCATATTTAACACCGATCTTTTCACCGAAATATCTCGCTCTTGATTCAAGCATCTCTAAAAATCCAGGACGCGAAATAAATGTTTCGGGTTCTTCGCTTGTATATACTTCCGGATTGTGAAATTGCGAAGCAAATGCTTTCATTGCGCGCACTTTTTCGTCCAACGTTTCCGAAATATCTACGTAAAAGCTGGGTTGGAAATCATACGTTTGCATGAAACAGAACATTTTTTTTGCGCGATGAGGTTCCTGTTTTTCACCGTCAAATTCCGTTTCAATTTTCTGTAAACCACTAAAGAATGCAGCTTTTCTCACAAGCCTGTGCATTTCCTCATGATCCGGATGTCGCTCAAACTGTGGTGGCATTATTAAAATTTCAGGTTTCCATTTTCTGATTTGCTGTACAACTTTTAAAATGTTTTGCTGCGATGAATCAATCGTTCCATCATAAATTTCTAAATTTTCCCGTGCATGGAGTTTTAAAATATCACCTGCATGTTCAGCTTCCTGCTTTCGAAGTTCTATCGTACCTCTTGTACTCAATTCACTTTGAGTAGCATCTACTATTACTATTTTTTTTCCTTCGTTTGATAATTTAATTAAGCTTCCACCACATCCTAACTCAGCATCATCAGGGTGCGCAGCGAAAACTAATATATCAGCTTTTTGATATTTCATATTAGAATATTACAATCCACATAGTTGTACACATATCCACATTTTGTCTGTGAATTTACCAGGAGTTTTCCTTTTCGTACTTTTAAAAATACATTCTTTCATTTTTTTAAAAACATTTGTGGGAAATATGATTACTTTTTCCACACTTTTCCTTATTAAGAATTCTTTTAAAATTAGTAACAAATGGCTTAATATCTATACTTTGATTTATTTTAAAATTTTATCAACGTAATTATCCACATTTCCACATTGTCATTCTACTCTATTATTATAATTAAATAAACATTTATAATAAATATGATTTCAACCTTGTCAGTTCAAAGGTTTAATACTCTTTGACAAAATGTCTGTTTCCACTAAATTTTACGTGTATGACATAATGGCAGAAAAACCACTCTAAATCCATTATTTTAAGTGTTCCACGTGAAACAATGTCATTCATCGTAAATAAACTGCTAAAATTGAAATATCAGAAGATGTAACACCCGAAATCCGTGACGCTTGTCCTAACGAACTCGGTTTTATTTTTACAAGCTTTTCTTTTGCTTCTGTTGAGAGAGAATGAATATTTTGATAATCAAAATTATAGGGAATATCTTTAGTTTCATTCTTTTTAAAATATTCTATTTCAGCTTCCTGCCTCTTTATATATCCTTCATATTTAATCTGGATCTCTGCCTGATTAATTGCATCTGCCTGTAAAAAGCTTAAGTCAGGAGAACCTGAGGATAAGGGTAGAAGCTCTTTTAAAGATGTCTTAGATCGTTTTAAAAGAGTATTGAGACTCGTTGTATCAATGATAGGAGTTTCGTTGATTACTTCTAAATATGGATTAGCAATACTACTTTGTATTTTTGTTTCAGAAGTGTAGCTTTTTAAAAGATTTATCTGGCCCTTTGTTGATTGAAATTTATTATAAATTTTTTCCGATAGCAGGCCAAGTTTATAACCAAAATCTGCCAGTCGTAACATCGCATTATCCTGGCGCAGTAAAAGCCTGTATTCGGCAAGGGACGTAAATATCCTATATGGTTCCTCAGTACTTTTATTAACGAGATCATCAATTAAAACTCCTATATATGCTTCCGATCTTTTTAGAGTAAATTCAGGTTTTCCCTGAATCTTTAATGCAGCATTTATTCCAGCCATTAATCCTTGCGAAGCAGCTTCTTCGTAACCAGAGGTACCATTAATTTGTCCGGCAAAATATAAACCGCTAATAGCTTTTGTTTCGAGAGTGAACCGTAATTGATATGGAAAGAAAAAATCATATTCTACAGCATAACCATACCGCTGTATTTTTGCATTTTCTAAACCTTTAATACTTTTTAAACCCATTTCCTGAATTTCAGCCGGAAGACTAGTTGAAAATCCATTTACATAAATTGAATCAGTATTTAATCCCTCTGGTTCTAAAACTATTACATGAGAAAGCTTATCGGCAAAGCGATTGATTTTATCTTCAATAGAAGGGCAGTATCGTGGACCACTTCCTTGGATTCTGCCTGTAAACATTGGTGAATCCTGGAAACCCTGGCGTAGAATATTATGTGTTTCCTCAGTAGTCGAAGTTGAATAGCAGGAAATTATATTCGTTACAGAATTTGTATGAACTGAAAATGGAATAGGATTCTCATCACCCATATAAGGTTCGACTTTTGAAAAATCCACTGAGGCTGAAGTTATTCTGGGTGGAGTTCCGGTTTTTAAACGGCCTCGCTCAAATCCATGATCTTCTAATAAGTCTGATATTTTCTCAGCCGCTTTTTCTCCAACACGACCTCCGGAAATACAACTGGTTCCGGTATGCATTACGCCATTTAAAAATGTTCCTGAGCACAAAATAATTGCATTAGCAAAAATAGATTCGTTAGAAGCAGTTTTTACGCCAACTACTTTGCCGTTTTCTACTACAATTTCGACTACATTTTCTGAAACTATAGTTAAGTTTTTTAAAGAATATAGTTCATGCTGAGCATATAAAGGGTATAAATCTTTATCATTTTGTGAACGTGGCGACCATACTGCCGGACCTTTCGATTTATTTAGCATTTTAAATTGAAGCCCACTTCGATCAGCTATTTTTCCCATAGCTCCGCCGAGCGCATCAATTTCTTTTACTAAATGTCCTTTTGCTGATCCACCAATAGATGGATTGCAGGATAATCGCCCAATGGCTTTTTTATCCATCGTTACTAAAGCCGTTGAGCAACCCATCAAAGCCGATGCTCTGGAAGCTTCAATACCGGCATGACCTCCACCAATTACTAACACTTGAAATGTATTTTTCATATTTCTAATGTTTCACGTGAAACATACATTAAGTTTAAAACTACCTACCAATGCAAAAACCAGAAAATATACTATTTAAAACATCTTCTGAATATGTTTTCCCGGTAATTTCTCCAATTAATGAAATCGCCTGATGCAAATCAAAAGCGATAAATTCATTTGATTGTTTATTTTTTAAAGAATCAATAGAAAGCGTAATATGAGAAGCGATCTTTTCTAAAAGATGTGCATGACGTTCATTAATTAATCCAAATTGCTGATTTCCCATTGCTAACTTTGCAGAAGCTGAAATATGCTTTAAAACTTCATTAATAGAATTGCCATCGTAAATAGAAGTTTTAAAAGAAAGAATTTTATCGTTGCCAAAGATTATGCCATTGGGAATTAAATCGGTTTTATTATGAATATAAACATATTCAGAATGAGGATATTTCTGTTTAAGTTCTTTTAAAAAATTAATCGAAGAAGTTGGATCAATGGAGGAATCATTGATAACCAGTACAAGATTGGACTGCAAAATCAAGGACTCAATAAATTCGATTCCTTGCAGCTCAATTGTATCTTCGGTTTCTCGGACACCGGCAGTATCATGAATTTTAAAAGAAATTCCATCGCGAACAAGTGACTCCTCAAGATAATCACGAGTTGTTCCGGGAATATCACTAACGATAGAACGAGTGCGATTAATCAGCTTATTAAAAAGTGATGACTTTCCGGAATTAGGATATCCAACAAGCGTCACAAAAAACCCGGAACGAAGTATCTGCGATGAACGATATGAATCGGAAAGCTCACGGCAAAATTTTAAAACCTCTTCGAGGTCTTTTAAAAGCTGCGCTTTATCAACAAATTCGACATCTTCCTCAGAAAAATCAAGCTCAAGTTCTAAAAGCGATGTAATTTTGATAAGTTTCTGGAGGAGATCTTCAAAACGTTTGGAAAGTCCACCTGCAAGCTGGCGAGCTGAAATAAACGACGCCGGAGTAGATTGAGCATGAATAATATCAGCGACAGCCTCAACCTGAGTCAAATCTAGTTTACCATTAAGAAATGCAAGTTTCGTAAATTCGCCGGGTTCAGCATAACGAGCGCCATTCTTTAAAAGAGCGTTGATGATATTTTGAGAAATAACATGGCCGCCGTGACAACCGAATTCAATCGTATTTTCGCCTGTGTAAGAATGAGGATTTTTAAAAACAGATGCCGTCACCGTATCAATAAAAATATCATCATCATAAAATTTCCCGTAATGTATCGTATGAGAATCGGCATTTTTTAAAATGAATTTCCCTTTAAAACAAAGATCAGCGATAGAAATTGCTTCAGGCCCTGATATTCGCACAACAGCAAGGCCGCCAATACCGGGCGGTGTAGCTAAAGCACAAATTGTATCAGTGGCGATCATAGTATTTACAGAACAAAATTTGTACCAAAAAATCCGACAACGAATAAACAGAGGAAATGTTTAAAAAATATAATTTTAAAGAGGTTGATTCTACAAATGATATTGCAAAAAAACTTGTTGAAAAAAATAAGAATGTAATGATAAGTGCGGAATTCCAGACTAAGGGAAAAGGGCGGAATGGTAAAACCTGGATTGGCAACAAGTCGCAGAATATCTATGTAAGTTTTGGAATTAAGACGGAAGTTGGAGAAAGCGGCGACGAGATAACGAAATACCAGATGCTTGGAAGCCTGGCAGTTTTAAAAGCTTTAAAAGAAATTGCGCCGGAAGTGAAATTTACATTAAAATATCCAAATGATATAATCGCTGAAAATACGGTTTTAAAAGGAAAGATCAGCGGAGTTTTATGCGAACATGAATTTATAGGGATGGTATGTTTTAAAACGGTAATTGGAATTGGGATAAATGTAGATCAGGAAATATTTGACGTACTTGCAGAAAATACTCCGGTTTCATTAAAGCTTTTAAAAGTAGAAATTACCAAAGAAATTCTTTTAAAAAAGCTGGAAGAAAATATCGAATATTATTTAAAACAAAGTCGTGAAGGAATTATCGAAAATTGGAAAAATGAACTCGATATTATCGGAAAAAAGGTAATTTTAAAAGGGTCAGAAGGTGAATGGGAAATCAGGCAAATTCTATCTGAAGGGCGGTTGCAAGCTTTTAAAAATGAAGAAACAAGGTTGGTTGATAATGGCGATTCCATTCGATATTTGTGAAAAATTATGATTGTAATTGACAGCGGAAATACAAATTGCAAGATCTGGTGCGGTGGCAGTAAAATTGTCAAAAAATACAGCGGCCAGTTTGAAGATTTCGAAGTTGCAATTTTACAAAAAAGCCGGGGTGAAATTGCTTTTTCGTCCGTAGCTCCGTTGAAATTTAAAAATATCAGGGGACTTTTAAAAGAAATCGGTTTTGAAAATGGAGTCAATATTGGTGAGTATGTAAAGCGGGAAAAGGTATTGGGAAATGTCGTACAGGGAATTGGCAGTGACAGAATGTTGGGAATGATCGGCGCATCGACACTTTTTAAAACCCCGTTGATAACGGCTGATTGTGGGACGGCAACGACAGTGAATTTTTTAAAGGAAGAGAATTTGTGTTTGGGTGGAGCAATTTTCGCAGGTTTTAAATTGCAATTAGATGCGCTTGAAAAGGGAACCGAAGGTGTGAAAAGAGATAGAAATGAGGAGTTTAGAAGCGTGATTGGAAAGGATACGCAGGAAGCGCTGATGAGTGGAATTATTCATTCTATAGCCGGTGGAATTGAGATCCTTTTTAAAAGCTTTTTAAAAGAAGCAAATATCCGGAAAGCAGAGTTAATCATTACAGGTGGGAACGGAAAATCTGTTGTGAAAATTTTAAAAGAAACAGGCGTAGAATGTTCATTTGAAAAAGAATTGATCAGAAAGGGAATTGAAAAAACATATACTGAAATGTCTGATTTTTTAAAAGAAAAATATACGGAAAGCTTTTAAAAGTAAACTATTTCAAACAATGTGATGTTTGAAAATTACGATAAATTTATGTTAATTTTTAAAAGAAAAGAGATTACAATGAAAGTAAAAAGTTTTGGGTTTTTAGCTGTCGTTGCCGGGATGTCGTTATCATTGTTATCCTGCGAAAATGATGAGCGGATGAAGACCACGCCTGAAGAAACAAAAATTCTACAGGATAGCAGTAATGCGGGAAATCTGGGTAAAAACGAATCACGCGAACAGGTTTTAAAAGAGTTTATGGGAATTGCGTGGCAGCAAAAAGAAGGCGATGTAGGAGCGGTGATTAAAGGTAAATTACAGGAAAATCAGGTTACAGTTTTAAAAGAAGAAAGTAGTGGAGGCAAAACTCAATATAATATCCAGGGCGGAAGTTTTAAAGGAATTCCGATTCAGAGCGGCGTGATAATCAGCGAAAATGGAAAAGGTCTAAATGAAGCAATTCTGACTTTAAAACCAACCGGAGCTGATCTGGAAGCAGAATTTCAAAAACTGATCACAGCAATTACCGGCGAATATGGCCCTTCGCATGAAAAAACAGAAAGTGGCGTGAACTGGTATTTGAATGGAGAAGATAAAGCGGTATTGGACTGCACAAAAGATATTCAGGCAAAAACTCTGCGGGTTCACGCTCGACGTGGTGAAAGCGGTGCTATGAATAATGATGCAAACAGGTAATTGAAAAAATGCTTTAAAAGAGTTTTAAAAAGCGTGTCCTAATCCTACATGCACCTGGATATGTTTAAAATTAGGGCTTTGGATAGCAGGATCATACAGTCGGGTCGCTACGTCAAGGCGGAGCGGCCCGACTGGTGTGTTATAGCGAAGGCCAAGGCCGGCAGCCCAACCGAGTTTAGAAGGATTAAAATAATCTTTGAAAGTTGCTTGCTCATAACCATCAGGAGTTAAGCGGTTAAAAGTATTACCAAAATCACCAAAGGCAACCATACCCATTTCGGAAACAATACTCGATAGGAAATATGTCTTTTGTTTTCCAAATGAATATCTCGCTTCAAAAC
Organism: Bacteroidota bacterium; assembly: GCA_040386315.1. Lineage (GTDB taxonomy): Bacteria > Bacteroidota > Ignavibacteria > Kapaibacteriales > DASPKH01 > DASPKH01. The sequence continues at coordinate 101,357 of JAZKFS010000020.1, read as the reverse complement.
TCCCTTCTATGAGAGTAGCACTGCCGGTAATATCCTGGAGAATTCTTAGTTCATTATTGAGTTGTGTGGTATCCGAAGGAAGCGGCGCGCGAAGCTCACGTGATGGCCACCCACGAACACTATTGCTGCCACCGGCAAAGAAGTGCCGTTCAAATGGAACGTATGACGAACCCCGACTATCACGCCATAGGATTTTCCCTAAACGCCCTTTATAAGCAAAAACAAATTTATTGAATGTAGGATGGAAGTAGGTGAGTAAAAATTGCCCTCGAGTAAATTTTGAAAGGAATGTTCCCCAATCAACCGCAATAGTTGAATAAAAGCCATTTGAGGGAACGAAAAAATCATTCCGCCTATCGCCAATAAAAGTAGTGGAAAGAATAAATGAAGACCAAAAATAAGGATAATCATTGAGCTGTTTGTAAATATAGAGGTTTTCAACAACAGCACGCTCCTCTTCAGGTTTTAAAAGGTTAGAGCGATATTTGCGTTCCGTAGAGTCATAGCGAACGGGCTTTTGACTTTCAATGGAACCATCAAGTATCAGCTGGTCATATACATCAAGTCCCTTAAAAAAGCGAGTAACACCAGTATTAAAGGTGTTATCTAATACTCCAAAGATCGGAATAGGTTTAGCGAATTGTGCTGTAAATGTAGCAGGACGGATATAATGCGTGCGAAGCTGCAAAGGACGCACTAAATAACGATATGAAAACAGATAATTGAATGAATAAGACCAGCGTGCATTCAGCCAGTTGAAAATATATGGCTGAGAATATTGAAGGCCGGTCTGCAATTCCCAATCATAATCTTTAACTTTATTAGTTGCAATACGTGATAGGTCAAGGAATTGGGGACGAAGGAATAACGTAAGATTCTGAGCAGCGCCAAAGATATTACGATTAGTATATGTTAAATCAACTCCGGCATTTACAAAATTATCAATCGTTGTACGATTTAAAACCACGGCAGGATTAAGCTCATTCTGCTTGCGGTAGCGCAGGAGAACTTCCAGCGAAATAGTCGTATCTGAGTTATCACCATCACCAATTGTATCTATGGAAACTACATCAAAAGTCGTTAATTCATAGAGATTTTTTATTGATTGCTGAATTGCCGCGCGATTATACCATTCACCTTCGTGAAACTCAAGCTGCAAACGGCGCATATCAAGCGATACGGCAGATTGATCATTCAGGCTGTCTGTAAGGATGATTTGTGAGATACGTTGCCGCTTGCCCGGTGTAAACTGTGTAAAAACGCTGTCGCTTTTTGTTTCGGAAAGGACTGTTACAAATGGCTGGGCGAATTTAGCATAATAATATCCGCTGTCCTGAAGAATGGTAAAAGCAGCATTGATATTTTTCTGAATTTCTTCTTCACTATAAATATTCCCAGGGGTATATGTTTTTGTTTTTAAAACTTCTTTTAAAACCGGTTCCGGCAGGCTATCCACACCTGCATAAACTACTGTATCAAGCAGCGCCTGATCGCCTTCAGCCACTTCAAAGGTAAGGGTTTTAATTAAGCTGATACTATCGCGGCCGTATTTATAGGTAACTTCTGTCCAGTGAAATCCGCTTTTATTATATAATTGCTCAACGGCACGTGCATCGCGGTTGGCGATTTCCTGGTTGAAATACTGGATCTCGCCCTGTAGGTCACGCACGACATTATCAAAAGCACGGCGTAATTCCTTTGGGGCTGCGTGATTGCGCTTTACACGCTCGCCGTAATAACGGATCAGATACTGAAAAAAGCCAAGATCTGTATTGCGTGAATCTATCACAGTAAATAGTTCGTCATCACCGAAAAACTTGTTTCCTTTAAAAGCAACATTCTGTATCTCAAACTGAAAATCCTTTGGGCGCTGCACCGCCCTGCCTTTGGTCACTTTACTCGTATCCTGCTGTGCAATTACAGAAAGTAACGGAAATGTAAAGAAAACAAAACAGAAAAAGATATTTTTCAAGCAGTTTTTCAAAGATTCAGAGTAAGTGATGATTAAGATTATGGAATATTAGCTGATTAGCTTTAAAAAAAACAACACGCGGGAATGGAAAAGTTCTTGTAGGAAAAGCAAACCCGAACTTTTTAAAAGCCCGGGTCGCATATTTTTAAAAGAAGCAGATATTAATAAATATCTTCTTCTTCTTCATCATCATTATAAAAGAAGTCATCGCCTGTATTTTCATATTCAGGCCAGATATCTTCAATTGCCTCGTACAATTCGTCGTTGTCGTCTAATTCCATCAGATTATCAATCACCTGCAAAGGAGCGCCAATGCGGTTGGCATAATCTAATAATTCCTCTTTAGAAGCGGGCCACGGCGCGTCTTCCAAATGATACGCTAATTCAGGCGTCCAAAACATTTTTCAATTCCTCAGAGAGTAGTAGTTAGTATTGGTAGTGTGTAATTATCTTTAATTTTAAAAAGTTCCTTTAAAAACTTCAATTATGCAAGCCGCGCAAAAATAGGTTTACAAAACCATTTTACAAACTAAATTTTTTACTAAAGATACATTTTATAATTTCGTAGCAGTAGAACACAGAAGAGTTTTGGAAAGGTTCTCAATTCTTTTAAAAGAAATATTTCTCTAACTCTTTAAGTTTCAATAGGTTTTAAAAATAAACAGTAAAAATCCAACCAAAAAACAAATGTCAAAAAATACTCTTACAATTCATCAAAAAACTTTACCAAACGGCTTGCGTGTTGTTGTTTCACCGAATCATAATGCAGCTGTTGTCTGTATTACGTTAAGTTATAAAGTTGGTTCTAAAAATGAAACACCCGACATAAAAGGTTTCGCTCATCTTTTTGAACACCTGATGTTTGAAGGTTCGGCAAATGTGCCAAAAGGTGAATTCGATAAATACTGTTCACAAGCCGGCGGTACGAATAATGCTTATACGAGCTATGACCAGACGACTTATTACATGGTTTTGCCATCACACCAGACCGAACTTGGTATGTGGCTGGAATCTGACCGGATGCTGAAATTCGCCGTTACACCCAAAGCATTGGAAACTCAGCAAAAAGTAGTAACCGAAGAGATTTCCCAAACAGTGGAAAATCAGCCATACGGACGGTGGCGAACTGTGCAGGGAAATATTGCGTACACACCTGAAAGCGCCTATTCATGGGAAGTCTATGGCAGTAAAGAGCGTGTAGCTGCGGCTACAATGGAAAATGTAAAATCGTTTTATGAACAATTTTATCGCCCGGATAATGCGTGTCTCGTTATTACCGGAGATATTACAGAGGCGAAAGCATTTGAATTATCAGAAAAATATTTTGGCGAGATCAGCCCGAACGAAGTTTTAAAACCCGCACTTACTTTTAAAAACGAATGGAGAAAGTCCGGTTATGATGTTTTAAAAGATTCCGTTCCGCTTAATGCAGTTTTCCTCTCATTTCACATTGACGGGTTTTTAAAAGATTCCATTCATACGGCAGATATTCTTGCTGCTCTACTTGGCGAAGGCCGCAGCGCAAGGTTATACCAGTCACTCATTTATGAAAAGCAGATCGCTTCATCTGTTGGAGCATTTGTAGATAAGCGCGAGGGAAGTTCACTCTTTACTGTTTTGGCAATCGCGGCTGATGAAAATGTTTCATGTGAAACATTAGAAGGCGCAATACAGGATGAGCTTTTAAAAATAATAGAAACAGAAGTTGAAGATCATGAACTTTTAAAAGCAAAAAATTCACTTCAAACCCAGTTAGCACATGAACTTCAAACATCTTCAGGAACAGCGGATATCATCGCGAGCCAGGTTCTTTTCTGGAATGATGCAAACAGAATTCATACAATCCTAGAAAAATATGGAGAAGTTCATGCAAAGGATATTCGAAAATTCGCAGTTGAAACTTTTATAAAAGGAAATATGATTCGTGTTGATGTAGTTCCAAACGGGGAAGTATCAGAAAAAATAGAATAATCTTTTTAAAAGAATGTGTAATTATTATAAAGCAATTTCAGTCTAGTCTGAAGTTGCTTTTTCTTTTTAAAAGGGAACAGCGATTCTTAGTACAATGTTAGGTTCGCTCAGAATAGTTTTTAAAAGTAACAGTTTTAAAAAATGATACGAATGCGGCTCAATCTGGACATGCAGCGCCAGCCAAATGACTACACGTGCGGGCCGACATCGCTCCAGGCAGTATATAAATATTACAATGATCATATCTCGCTGGAAGAAGTCATTGCAACTGTTCCGTATTTAGAAGCAGGCGGTACATTGGCGGTGAACCTGGGATTTCACGCGCTGAATCGCGGTTATGAGGCGATGATCTATACGTATAATATTTCGGTTTTTGATCCAACTTGGTTTGAAGGGAAATATACGCGCAAAATGCTGATTGAAAAGCTGACCGAGCAGATGCTTTTTAAAAAAGGGACGCGTGTGGCTGCTGCATCGGAAGCGTATATTGAGTTTTTAAAAGCTGGTGGGAAAATCCGTTTTAAAGATCTGACGCCGAAGCTTATTCGTACTTTTTTAAAACGTTCTATCCCGATTTTAACCGGACTCAGCGCAACCTACCTCTACCGTGAGAAACGGGAACTTGTTCGCGGGCTGGATGACTATGTAGAAGACGACGTGCGGGGTGAGCCGAGTGGGCATTTTGTGGTATTGTGCGGCTACGACCGCGAGGAGCGAAATGTGCTGATTGCGGATCCGCTGCATCCCGAGCAGTTTTCTGCCACTCATCTTTATACGCGGAGTATGGACCGTGTGATTAACGCAATGTTGCTTGGAATTTTGACATACGACGCGAATTTTTTAATTATAAAACCTGAAAACTTTCAAGAAGGAAATACAGAGAATATTTAATGGCGATTTTAATAATAGTAGATAATTCATCGAACTGGAAGCTGGATATTCCTGACGTGGAAGTCGTTCCATCGCGGCAATACCTAACCGACCCGAAATATATCGAGCTGCGCGGCGCACGCGTTTTCAATCTTTGCAAATCCTATCGCTACCAGAGCATCGGCTATTACGTTTCACTGCTGGCGGAGGCGCGCGGGCATCGTCCGCTGCCGAGTGTGATGACGGTGCGCGATATGAAGTCGCAAAGCTTGACGCGGTTTGTTTCGGAAGATGTTGAAGAGCTTTTTCAAAAAGTTTTAAAAGATGTTGACGAACCCGAATTTACGATTCACGTGTATTTCGGGCGCACCGAAGAAAAGCGTTTTGAAAAACTCGGGCCGGCGCTCTACGGTCTTTTCCAGGCGCCGATGATGTGCGCGAGTTTTAAAAAGGATGAAGAAGGCAAATGGCATTTAGTAGAAGTTGCTGCCATTCCGGCGAGCCAGATTTCAAAAGAAAAACAGGCGTTCGTTGAAAAAGTAGCGAAGGAGTTTTTTACCGGCAAGAAAATCCATATTCCCAAACGTTCAGCATCGCGCTACGATTTAGCGATCTTGTGGAATCCAAAAGAGCAGTCACCGCCGTCAAATGAAAAAGCGTTGCAGAAATTTGTAAAAATCGGTGAATCACTGGGAATTGATGTTGAATTAATTACGCGTGATGATTACGCGCGGCTGTCGGAATTCGATGCGCTTTTTATGCGGGAAACAACGTATGTAAATCATTATACATACCGCTTTGCGCGGCGTGCGGCGGCGGACGGGCTGGTGGTGATTGACGACCCGGCAACGATTGTTCGCTGCACGAATAAGGTGTATCACGCCGAACTTTTTAAAAGAAATAAAATCCCGACGCCGAAAACGATTGTCGGGCATCGCGATAACATTGCGGAAATTATTCCCGCCGTCGGGCTGCCGTGCATTTTAAAACCGCCTGATGGCTCGTTTTCAAAAGGCATGTCGAAGGTGAATTCTGAAGAAGAGCTTTTAAAAGCGACGGAGGAAATTTTAAAAACGTCCGAGCTTTTTATCGCGCAGGAATTCACGCCGACGGAATACGACTGGCGCATCGGTATTATAGACCGCAAGCCACTCTACGCCTGCAAATATCACATGGCGCCAAAGCACTGGCAAATTATCAAAGACTCCGGCAGCGGCAATGAAAGCTTCGGCAAAGTGGAAACCGTTCCGGTGGAAATGGCGCCGCGCAAAGTGGTGAAAGCAGCTGTTGAAGCGGCGAATCTCATCGGCGAAGGGCTGTATGGCGTTGACATGAAGGAGTTCAATGGAAAGCCGATGGTGATTGAGGTGAATGACAATCCGAATATTGATGCCGGCTACGAAGACGTGGTTTTAAAAGATGATTTGTACACGAAGATTCTGGAAGTTTTTATCAAGAGAATTGAGCAGCGGCGAAGAGGAAGTTAAAAGTAAAAAGGTAAAAGTAAAAATATTAAAAAGAGTTTTTAAAAAACTCATCACGAATCACACATTACGCATCACGAAAACAATGGATTTGCACTTATTTGAAGCGTTCGGCATAGAACTGGAATACATGATCGTTGGCGAGAATAATCTCAACGTGATGCCCGTCACGGACGAGCTTTTAAAAAGTATCGCGGGCAGCTACGAGGACGAGGTGGAGCGTGGCGATGTGAGCTGGTCGAATGAGCTCGCGCTGCACGTCGTTGAAATGAAAACCACGAATCCGGTTCACGACATCGAACGCGCGGCCGATTCGTTTCAAAAGAATGTGCAGGAAATGAACGGGATTTTAAAAGGGATGGGCGCGCGGCTGATGCCGTCGGCGATGCACCCGTGGATGGACCCGATTGGCGAGATGAAGCTATGGCCGCATGGCTACAATGAAGTGTACGAAGCATTTAATAAAATTTTTAACACGCAGGGACACGGCTGGGCGAATTTGCAGAGTGTGCATATCAATTTTCCGTTTTCCGGCGATGCTGAATTTGCAAAACTTCATGCGGCTATTCGGCTTGTACTGCCGATTTTGCCTGCGCTCGCGGCGAGTTCGCCTGTGATGGACGGAAAAATTACAGGACTGATGGACAATCGCCTGGAAGTCTATCGCAATAATGCGAATGTGATTCCAAGCGTCGCGGGAAAAGTGATTCCGGAAGCGGTTTTTACAAAGAAAGATTACGATGAAGTGATTTTTAAAAGAATGTTCGAGGAAATTGCGCCGTATGACCCGGATAAAGTTCTTCAGCATGAATGGTTGAATTCGCGTGGCGCGACGGCCAGATTTGACCGGAGTGCAATTGAAATCCGCGTGCTGGATGTACAGGAATGTCCATTGGCTGATGCATCCATCGCAGCGCTTGTCATTGGAACAGTCGAAGCGCTGACACAGGAATTTTCAGCAAAGCTCGCGCGTCAGAAAGAGTGGGAAGTTGACACGCTGCATGGGATGATGTTGCATTCAATCAAAGATGCAGACGAAGCGATAATTACCGACCAGAAATATCTTGATATGTTTGGTTTTAAAAGCGGAAATAAATGCCGTGCATCGGAATTATGGCAGCATTTGGCGGAAGAAGTTTTGCCGAAAAGTATAATGAAATCTGATAAATGGACGGCTCCTTTACAAACGATTACGCATGAAGGCACGCTTGCGCGGAGAATTACAAAAGCTTTAAATGGAGATGATTCGCGGGAGAATCTGCACGGTGTGTATGAGAGATTGTGCGATTGTCTGGAAGAAGGAAAGATGTTCTAAAAGATAAAATATTCATGAGATTTAAAAAGCAGGTTTTTAAAAGAACCTGCTTTTTTTGTTTTTAAAAGCAAATAAATGAGTAATTTGGTTTTAAAAGTTCACCAACTGTTTTTACCGATCTAACTATGCTTGTTTCCACTTGCAATTGGCAAATAATCGAAGATTTTTTAAAAAGCGACGACCGTTGTGTCCTGCCGATTGGCTGCACCGAGCAGCATGCGTATTTGAGCTTATCTACCGATAGCATTCTCGCTGAAAAGGTTTCGCTTGATGCGGCCAAGCCTTTAAAAATCCCCGTTTTTCCTGTGATGCCGTATGGCGCAACGCCGCAATTTATGGCGTATCCGGGTACGATTACGCTGCGCATTGATACGTTGTGCCGCGTCGTTGAAGATATTTTGGATTCGCTTGTGCATCATGGTTTTAAAAGAATTCTGATTGTAAATGGGCATGGCGGCAACAGTCCGTTAGCGAATTTCATCCAGGAATGGAAATTGGCGCAATGGAAAGCGGGACGCGACGACATCAAAATAAAATTCCACAACTGGTGGAATGCTCCGAAAACGTGGGCGAAAGTGCAGGAAATTGATCCGGTTGCTTCGCACGCGTCGTGGATGGAAAATTTCCCGTGGACTCGGCTTGAAAACGTACTGCAACCAACTGAACAAAAGGAAATGGTTGATTTTGACACATTGAAATTGAGCAATCCGGAAGAAGTGCGCGAGCTTTTAAAGGAAGGAAATTTCGGCGGTTACTTTAGTCGCAGCGATGAGGAAATACTGGCGTTGTGGCAAGTCGCTATTAAGGAAACGCGCGAGCTTTTGGAGAAGAATTGGTAAAATAGTTTTTAAAAGAAATATATTTTTAAAACTAATAAAAAGGATTTTAAAAATGAATGTCAGCAACTGGAGTGGAAGCCGTTTTGGCGGAATTATCGTTCTCGCGATTGGATTATTTTTCGGCGCATTCGCTACGTGGATGGTGCTGGATGCGAAGAAATATTCTGACAATGGAATTGCTGCAAGCGGCACCGTTGTCGAAAATCTCAGAACGCGCGGGCAGAAAGGCGGCACGATCTATACACCAATTGTCAGTTTTAAAACGAAAGAAGGACAGGAAATTGAGTTTGAAAATTCGGTGAGCAGCAGTCCGCCGGAATTTGCCATTGGTGAAAAAGTTGATGTGTTTTATATGCAGGACAACCCGCACGATGCTGTAATTGCGAATGGGATTTGGCTGTTGCCGGGGATTTTTTCGGGTGTGACGGCGATTTTGCTGATTGTGGCGGCGGTGTGTTTTGTGTTTGATTTTAAAAATCGCGGAAAAGCGCCGGAGCCGGACCATTTTAAAGACTTTCATAAAAAATTCGATAAAGATTTTGATGATGATTTTACAAAAGAATTTGACGAAGAAACAAAATTTGACACAACGGTAGAAGTGCGGGAATTCCTGCGGAAAAAGCAGAAGTTGGAAGCGATAAAACATTATAAAGATGAAATGGGCGTGAGTTTGCAGGAGGCGACGAAAGCTGTGGACGTGATCGAGCAGGAAATGAAAATTGAAGAAATGAAGTAGTTTTAAAAAAATACTTTAAAAATGCGAGGCGCGTTATGCAGCAATCCTGGGTGGATAGAAATCTTAGCAAGCTCATTGTTATTCCGTTGATTGTAATTTTTGCTGGAGCAAGTATTTGGCTGACATGGGATACATATTCATTTGAAAATGCCTCGCGTACTGCCGAAGGTGAAGTCATTGAATTGATTCCTAACAAAAGGCGAAGTGTTACATACTCACCGCTTATTCGTTTTAAAACCGCAGAGGGCAAGGTTATTGAATTTGAAGGTCTGCACCGAAGTAATCCACCCATCTATGATATTGGTGAACGTGTTCAGGTACGATATCTGCCTGGTGATCCCGAAAGTGCGCGAACTGCTTCGTGGGAGTGGCTGATGCCATCAATTTTATGGGGAATTACCATTGCGATCACAGCAGGCGCAATGTTGATGGGCGCTTTTAAAAGGACCGAGCCGTTTGAAATTCATCACCACCTTTAAAAAAGCCGAAACATGGCTTTTAAAAACACGTATTACTGCTAATCTTTAAAAACTTTAAAGATAGTTTAAAAACCTTTTTAAGTAACGACAATGATAATTATTCTGCTGGTACTATTCGTAATTGCACTTTCCGGGCTGCGTGTAACGAAGGAATACAAACGTGCGGTTGTGTTTCGGTTAGGGAGAAATACCGGGATTCGCGGGCCGGGCGTGTATTATCTGCTTCCGTTCATTGAGTCGGGAAATATTCTTGACACGCGCACGCAGACGGTTTCGATTCAGCAGCAGGAAACGATTACGAAGGATTCTGTGACGATTAAAGTTGATGCGGTTTTGTGGTATAGAATTGCCGATCCGGAGCTGGCGATCATTCGCGTGGCGGATTACAAACAGGCAGTGTACCAAATTGCGCAGACGAGCTTGAGGAATATTACGGGACAGCATAATCTTGATGAGATTTTAAAAGACCGCGATGCAATTAATGAAAAGCTGGAGCAGATTGTAGATCAGGCGACCGCGCCGTGGGGAATTAAAATCGAGCTGGTGGAAATGAAAGATGTGGAAATCCCCGAGTCCATGCAGCGTGCGATGGCGCGTGAAGCTGAAGCAATGCGGGAAAAACGTGCGCGAATTATAAAAGCTGAAGCCGAACTGGAATCGTCTGCAAAACTGACAACTGCTGCAAAACTTATTGCTGAAAATCCTGTTGCGTTGGAGCTGCGCCGTATGCAGATGCTCTCGGAGATCGGTGCGGAGAATAATACAACAACGGTAATTATGATGCCTGCGGAATTTCTGCAACTGGCGCGGAATTTCTCGGAATCTCTTGGTGGTGGTGCGCAGACCGGCACGATTTTAAAACCAAGTGTTGCTTCTGCACCGGAGCAACTTAATGGGAAACCTGCTGTGCCGGAATTACCGGCTGACGGGGATAATGATATAAGTTTAAAAGCGCCATAATGTAAAAGTTTTCAAAACCTTTTGAAGCTTTCAGTAATTGCTGAAAGCTTTTTTCTTTTTAAAAGGATTAGTAAGAATTTTATGTTTTCCGGCTTTACAACTTTTAAAAGATAATGTAATTTAGTAAAAGATCTATTCCACCAATTTTCACCATATCTCTATGAACCTTTTAAAAACTTTTCTCATCATCTTTCTCTGCGGAGCGGCGTCTTCTGCGCAGGAGATGATTCCGTATAGGAAGGGAGATCTGTGGGGATTTTCCGACAGAAGCAGGAATATTATCATCTCTTCAAAGTATGATTATGTCGAACCTTTTAAAAACGGTTTTGCAAAAGTCGGAAAGAATGATCTGACCGGATTTATTGATGCTACAGGTAAGGAAATTGTGCCTGTGGAATATGCGTATGCGGGAAATTACAGCGACGGGCTTTTTGCCGTGCAGAAAGGCGACAAATGGGGTTATGTGGATGCAGCGGGTAAAACTGTTATTCCATTTATTTACGGCTACGGACAGGATTTTAATAATGGCGCGGCGATTATCAGCAACGACTGGGTATATGGAATTATTGACAAGACGGGAAAGCTGATTGTACCTGTACAATATGGAACAGCCGAGCATTTTAGCGATAATCTTGTAAAATTGCTTTTTGAAAAGAAGTTCTATTTTGCCGATCACAAAGGGAAAGTTAGCAAGGCACTGCCGTATAATTATATCGGCTATCTGAATGATGGCCTTGCTTTTGTACGCCGCAGCTCTGATAGTAAATGGGGCTATATTGATTCTACAGGTAAGGAGGTGATCCCTTGCCGCTACCTCGAAGGTAAGGATTTTAATAATGGCCGCGCTATTGTACAAACTGAAAAAGGCACCGGCGTTATTGACACAAAAGGTAATTTTATTATTCAGCCGAAATATTCCTCTATTGACGATATGTTTGGTGGATTCAATAATGGGATAGCAAGCGCCCGGCGCGATACAGTCACCATTCTTTTAAAAGAAAATGGCGGGGAAATTCCGCTTCCCGGAGGATATTCCCTGGTAGGGCAATTTAAAGAGGGAATGATGTCGGCGTATGTGAACAACAAGCTGACGTTCATTAATGAAAAAGGTGAAACGGTCATACCGCCAACGGATAAGTATAATAATGTTTATCCTTTCGACGACGGCGTAACAGCAGTTGGTAAAGGAAATCGCAGCTTTACAAAATGGGGATATATTGACAAAAGCGGGCAGGAAATTATCCCGCTTCAGTATGACGAGGCAAAACCTTTTAAAAAGGGTGTGGCTATCGTAAAGAAAGGGAATATGTGGGGTTTGATTGATAAAACAGGAAAAGAAGTTACCCCGCTAAAATATGGCGATCTCAAGGAAACTTTTGATTTTAAAGGAATCTATGAGGTAAAGATCAAAGGTAAATCGGGATATATTGACAGCAGCGGAATGGAATACTTTGAGTAGTTATTCAGAATCATACCTCTCCGGCCACAAAGCTTTCAGCCATTCCTGAAAGCTTTTTTCTTTCCCGAAGGCGCCGGGTTTATAAAAAGCGCGGGCTGTGTAGCCGGTGGGGAAGTAGTTTTCGCGAACAAAGTGATTTTTAAAATCGTGCGGATATTGGTAGCCTTTGCCATAACCTTCCTGCTTCATGTAGCGTGTTGGCGCATTACGCAGGTGCATTGGCACGGTGGCGTCAGCGCCGTTCTTGATTTCCTCAAGCGCTTCGCCGATGGCGAGGTAGGACGCGTTGGACTTAGGGCAGGCGGCGAGGTAGGTCACGCCCTGCGCGAGAATTATCCGCGCTTCCGGCATCCCGATCATCGCCACCGCCTGGAAAACCGTTACCGCCATTTGCAGCGCGAAAACATCCGCATTGCTCACATCCTCGCTTGCGAAGATCACCATTCGCCGCGCGATAAATTCGGGCTGCTCGCCTGCGTCAAGCATTTTTGCCAACCAGAAGAGCGCCGCGTCGGGGTCGCTGCCGCGCATGGATTTTATAAAAGCGGAAATTGTGTCGTAGTGCGATTCGCCTTTTTTGTCGTAATGTGCGGTTTTCTGCTGAAGCGCTTTTTCTAAAACGTCGCGCGTGATGACGATTTTCTCTTCGTCTTTTTTAAAAGTTTTTAAAGCGAGGTCAAGCGCGTTCAAAGCTGTTCGTGCGTCGCCTGCTGATATTTTTAAAAGAAATTCCCAGTCTTCAATTTCAATATTTTTTTCTTTTAAAAGCTCGTCGGCTTGTAAAGCATTCTTTAAAAGTTCTTCAATTTCCTCATCGGTAAGCGCTTTTAAACGGTAGATCTGGCAGCGCGATAGTAACGCGGAATTCACCTCAAATGAAGGATTTTCCGTAGTCGCGCCGATGAGCGTGATAATACCGGTTTCCACTGCATGAAGGAGTGCATCCTGCTGATTTTTATTAAAACGGTGAATCTCATCTATAAAAAGCAGCGTTCGTTGATTCATGTTTAAAAGGTTTTTCGCGCTGGCGATGACTTCACGAACATCCTTTACACCGGCTTCAATTGCCGAAAGGCGGATAAAGCTGTAATTCACTTCCTTCGCAATGAGAAGCGCGATTGTTGTTTTCCCAACGCCTGGCGGGCCCCAGAGAATTATCGAAGGAAATTCGCCCGATTCAAAAAAAGAACGCAACGGCGCGCCTTCGCCAAGGAGATGTTTTTGTCCGACGACTTCGTGGATCGTGCGCGGGCGGATGCGGTCAGCGAGTGGAGACGGGATCATGTATATTTTTAAAAAGCTTTTTAAAAGAATATGTTTTTTAAAACCAAACTATGTACTTGGACATAATTAAAGTAACAAATCTTTCTCCGTAGGGGCGCGGTTTAAAACCCGCCCCCGCGTCAGAAAGCCACGTCAGCATGATGCTCTTAGAAGAGGGCGGGTTACGCCCCTACGAAGCCTTTAATTGTAGAAATTAATTTTGTCACATTACTTAAACAACAATGCGCGCGAAAGCAAGTTCTTTTTAAAAGAATTTGTGTCAGATATTTTTCACAGTGTAAGAAAAAATGTACACTTTTTAAAAGAAAATTCCTGACACTTTTAAAAGATGCAACTCTGGCAATGAATATTTAAAAGAGCGTAACTTTTTAAATATCAACAGGTTGTGTTTTGATTTCTTTTAAAAACTTAATGTAGATATGAAAATGGTACAGAATGTGTAATAATAAGATATTCTTTAAAACTATATCTGAATCTTTTTCAGGAGGAAGTGAGAGTATGAAAAATCTTATACTGTGTTTCGCTGCTATTCTATGTGTGTCGGCAATTGCCTATGCGCAATCGCCAAAACTAACGCCTGAAGGGGCGCTGCTGCTGAATAATGGCGCGATAAATATCACACTTGATTCGGTAAGATATCAGGGTATTCCAAATTCGGTGGAAGAGGACAAAGCTTCGGAATCGCAGCTTACCAATATCAGCCCAAATCCCGCTTCCGGCAACAGGGTAATACTGTCGTATAAGGTTGGCGTTGCGGCTCCGGTACGGATAGAGGTGATAAATGCACGCGGCGAAGTAATGAAAACTCCCGTCAACCAGCAGATGCAGACGGGAATTTATGCTGCAGTTGTGGATATATCAGATCTCTCTTCAGGCACGTATCATTGCCGCATCACGGTAGGAAAATCATTTATACAGATGAAAAGCTTTGTGATCACAAAGTAAAATGCTGAAGTTTTTTAAACTTTTTAAAACCATAACTTTTTGTTTAAAGGAGATGCACTATGAAAGCAAAAATTCTATTTCCGGCACTGATCGTTGCTGTTGGTATGCTGGCTTCAGGTTGTGAGGATAAAAACAATCCAACCGATCCTGTTGATCAGGATGCGGGCAGAAATGTAATTACAAATTCCGGATTTGATACTGAGAATACAATGGTTCGTGATCTTGATTATGTTTCTGCAAAACCCTGGATTACCGCCACAGGTTCTCCGCAGATCGGGGCCGGCTACGGCTCGCATACTACAACACGCGGATTTATGCAGATGTGGGGCGACAATTCCTCCAGCGAAAGCATCATGCAGACACTTGTAACTCCAATCGTTAAGGGAAAGAAATACTCGCTTACTGCAATGGGGAAAGTGATGATCGAAAGTTCAACGGTCAATCTTAATTACGCAGTTGTTGAATTTTATGCTTTTAATGAGCAGATTTCGTATGCACAGTGGCAGCCGGTGAGCAATAAAGTCGCACTGATCGGGGCCGTTACTCTACGCAATCTGGACTGGCAAAAGCAAACGATTCCTGACTGGATAGCTGATAATAATTACACAGGAATTGCAGTACAGGTACGAAGCAATGAAGATTCACATGTAACGCGCAAAGTCTCGTGGGGACACATAGATGACGTAGAGCTGCGTGTGAAATAAACTGCGCTTTTTAAAAACACGCTTTTTTAAAAAGAAACTGCGCTATGGAAATATTCCCGTAGCGCAGTTTTTGCTTTAAAAAAAAAGAATCCAATGTACGTATTTCTTATTACTTACTACCTGCATCGGTGAGAGCAGTGAGGATGCTGTGCTTGGTAAATGCAATAGACCATGATGTCCCGGTAGCGGGAAGCTCCGGCAGTGCAGGAGTGGACTGGCTTGTTTTTGCGGCGGCTATTTTCAGGTTGATGCCCGGATGCTGTGCGCGCTCTATTTCCCACGAAACCCATTTGTCCTCGTGCGTACTTTCGCCAACGAGTACGAGCAGGTAGTCTGCTTTGCGCATTTTTTTTGTGATGGCGGCTTTTATGGTACGCCCCTCACGGCTATCGGGGTCTATGCCGGAAGTGTAATTGCTGAAAATAAAGATAAAGTCGGAGCCCTCAGCCCACGTCTCCAGAAATTTTTTAAAACCCCTGTCGGTTCTGTGGCTGTAGCTGATATATACGCGTTCCTTTACAGACTTTGACCGCTGCCGCGTGAAAAAATTCCGCAATATACGCCGCCTCCGCCCCGTAAATATGGGAGGAGTAGCCAGATCGCCACGAAGTGTAAAAGGTATAACCATTTTTAAATCAATTATATACGAGAAAAAAAATATATTGATCAGGAAGATAAATAATATTCATTATTTTTTCTTTACCTGTTCTTCAAGCGCCAGGTCTGTTTCCGTCATTTCAAACCCATTGGGAGTTTTCGATAAGGCCAGATCTACAGCATGATGATCGCCGGACTGCAGCCGCCACCGGTAATTACCAAGATCATCTTTCGTGCTTTCAGATTGTAGCTTCTCAGATGTGCTTTGGGCGACCTCATCCAGAGACTGCCCGTCAAAAATTTTGTCCGCCATGGTGATCGTTATTTTATAGGCGCCGGTTTCCTTTGTCAGGTACACCCGTACTTGCATACTCTCACTGCCTGCTAATGCTGCCTGGATAAAATCTGGGTCTGTCGTGGCGTCGTCCATTAGAAAAAAGCCGTCCCTGAGCCGAATCCTGGCAGCGCTGAGATTATCACCAAAATTGACAATAGTGCCGTCGTATGATTTACCCGGAACTACCGGTTTGAATTCTGCGACCTTTGTTTTTTTATCTTCTTTTTCCTCTGCCTCCAGGCGTTTTGCGATACCGGCGTAATCCATTGAAAAATTAACCATGAAGCGGCCATCTCTTTTAGCCCATGTCGCTTCGGTTGTGCCAAATACCCATTTTTTCTTTTGAAAATCCTTTTTTGGAACGACGCTTTTCAGATATTCGTATGCTTTGCCGCCAGTACTTTTATCGGAAGTGTATTCTATTTCAATTAAACTTATCTTTGCTTTACCATCCAGCTTCCACCCAATGCCCGGCGCGCTTACCCGGATACGCTCTGG
Organism: Bacteroidota bacterium; assembly: GCA_040386315.1. GTDB lineage: Bacteria > Bacteroidota > Ignavibacteria > Kapaibacteriales > DASPKH01 > DASPKH01. Next base: position 84,907 of record JAZKFS010000020.1, on the reverse strand, counting down.
CGCTGCTGAAAAGGCCTCGCCTGTATTGGTAATATAAAAGTCGTACGACGACTCTTCAGGATCATGCTCTTCCTCTTCGATCTGTGCGCCCCTGGCTGCCCAGTATGACCGGATAGAATCAACAGGCGTGGCAAGGTCAAAACCAATTTCCTTCACCAGATTAAAATCCTGGCTATACGCAGGGAGCGCGCAGACAACAAATAACAGCAGAAAAAGCTTTTTCATGAGAATGGCCCTTATTGTAGAAAAACAAAGATAGACAAAAGAACTATTCTTTACAGGCGCTCATTTTTAAAACCCCGGCGCGGAAGAGAATTCCTCTGTCCTGCGGACATCTCCCTTAAAAAGGGAAATACAAATTCAAGGTATCCCCCGGGAGTGGGAAACGGCGTAGCCGAGGGGGATTATCTTTCTACACCTTCTCCCGCATGATCCCGCCATTAATCTTCAATCTCACCGCCTCCACCACTTCCAGCCCGTCATTGTCTATCGCCTGCACCGCTATGATATATTTGCCCGGGGGCATCTTGCGTATCTGCACGCCGTCCTTATCTACGAAAACTTCGGGCTTGAAGATCTTGGTGTCGTCCTCGTAGTCCCAGTCCCATGAGTAGAATTCTATCTCGCGTATGCCCTCGAACATCGGCTTGTCGGTAGGAACCTCATGACCTATACTCATCTCGCGGATATGCAGTTCCGGTTGCGTCTTTTCGGTGATAGGAATCCTCTCTGTCACTTCATACAATTCAGGCCGCTACCAAAAGATAGTACAATCATCGTGCCAAGCTAAAAGTTTTTTTTTATGTTCTGCAATGACAACGTGTTTTAAAACTCATTATCATTGAGATTTCAGCTCAAACGCCTCGGCTAATAACTCAAAACTCCGTGCTCTATCTTCCGGCTCGGTAGTCATACAGGAAACGATCACTTCGTCAATCCCAAACGAATCGGCAAGTTTTAAAAGCTGCTCTTTGACGCTTTCCTTTGTGCCGGAGATAATGCGGCCGCTGTTGTAGCGGATGCGCTCCAGCTCATAGTCGGTGAAAACGTGGTTTCGTATCTCATCATAGCTGCCCGGAATAGAAAATTTTCCCCGTTCAAATTGCAGTAGCACGTAGTCGGAAACTTTGCGCAGCTCGGCGGCTTTCTCCTCAGTGTCGGCGCAGAGCACCTGTATGGCGAGGAGCGCGTGCGGCTTGGGGAAACTTTCCGACGGTTCAAACCTGTCGCGGTAGATCTGCACCACGTCCGGCATTGCCTGCCCGTTGATAAAGCGTGCGATGGCGAGGCCTAGCCCAAACTTTGCCGCAATAATACTGCTGCCTCCGCTGGAGCTCAATATCCACTGCTGCGGAACCGTCGGCGCCTGCGGAACAGCCAGGATGCGCCCGTACTGCGTGCTCGCCTCGTCTTTAAAAAATGCTTGCAGGTGCGCCAGCTGCTCTATATAGCTCTCCTCGCTGAATGTATTGGCGGGGTTGAGCATCTGCGATGTAATGCGGTCTGTGCCGGGCGCGCGTCCTATGCCGAGGTCTATCCTGCCGGGAAAAAGCGTTTCCAGCATACGAAAATTCTCTGCTACTTTCAGGGCGCTGTGGTTTGGGAGCATGATGCCGCCGGAGCCAATGCGGATGCGCGCCGTCACGTCCGCCAGCTTTACCATCAGCACTTCCGGTGTGGAGCCTGCTATCATGCGCGAATTGTGATGCTCCGACACCCAAAACCTGTGGTAGCCCAGCCGCTCGGCCCGCTGCACGGTGGCAATAGTTTCGGCTATGGCGTCGCCGGCTGTGGCGCCCAGGCGAACGATGGACTGGTCGAGTATGCTGAGTTTCATCTATTTTCCTTTCTCTCGTGTCGTTGGTTTTTAAAAAAGTATGTGGTAACAAGAGAGAGAGGGAAATTATTTGATTCCTTTAAAAGACTTCCTCTTTACATCAACTCATAAAATTCTTTTTTACAGGTTTCCCAATTGAAAATTACATACTTACTTCCTTTTTTGCATGTAACGATAAACTCTAAAGTTTGCTGCTCTTTTTGTTCAATTCGTTCGATACTTTCTATAAATCTATAAGGAAGTAATCTCACCTTGTATTCTCCCGCAATTGGCAGATGAGCCCAATCATCACCCGGTAGATGGCGCTCATTATAAGGAGGAGGATATTCGTAAATTTCTCTGCTCCGGTCTGTGATTATTATAATCTTAAAATTTTTAAAGCCATGCAGGCCACGAAAGAGAATAGCAAAAAACTTATTGCATCGCTCACGCTCTTCAGCATCTTTTACATACAAGGTTCTCTCTTCTTCACGCTCATCATATCTTCTCATGGCTCACACCGCCGTTTATTTTCAGCCGCACGGCTTCCACAGCTTCCAGTCCGTCATTATCAATCGCCTTTACAGCAATAATATACTTGCCCGGCTTCATCATGCGGGTTTGCTTTCCTTCTTTGTCTACGAATACTTCGGGTTTAAAAATCTTGGTGTCGTCCTCGTAGTCCCAGTCCCATGAGTAGAATTCTATTCCTGCGTCGGACTTTCCCCTGGCGCAGAGAACTCTATCTCGCGCATGCCCTCGAACATCGGCTTATCGGCGGGAACATCGTGCGGAATGCTGAGGTCGCGTATTTTCAATTCAAGCTGCGGTTTTTTGGCAATCGGTATAATGTCTTCCACTTTCACGAGCTTTATTATTACGTCCTCGTGGTTTTTCAAACGCGCGACTTCCTGTACGGCGCCGGAGCCAAAGGAAAAGGCGATGATCGTGCCGATCGGCTGCTTATCCGCTTTATTGCGCTCAAGCAGCTTTTTGTCGAATCTCTGCGCGGCGGAATAGAAATTATCCACCACATTGCGCCCGATGCCGTCGGAGCGCTTTACCTGTATCGGCGAGCCGTCCCGCGCGCGGCCGTCTATGCCGGAGTCGCCGCGCTGCTTTTTATTGCTCACGCCGCCGAACTGCTCTACGATAAAGCTCTCAAACTCAAAGGCGTCTTTAAAACGCAGCGTGTCGTAGTCGTACTTGTGCAGCTTTACGAAGTACGGCTTTGAGAACATATCCTGCTGACTGTTGATGCGCATCTCGGAAACCTTTACCGCCTGCACGGACTGGTCTATGCCTATCCAGTCGCGCCCGAGCTTATCCGCTACAACGATGGTGGTTCCGCCGCCGACAAACGGGTCCATCACCACGTCGCCTTCGTTGCTTGCCATTTCGATAATTCTTTTTAAAAGGTCAAATGGCTTTTGTGTCGGATAGCCAATTCTGTCTTTAGAATTTGCCTGAACATTATTTATATCAGTCCAAATATTCCCAAGAATTGTACCTTTTTGCTCATTAATATATCTTTTTAAATAAAGTCTTTTTGAATAATCAAATTCACCATTTTTTAAAGTTGGAAAATATATTCTACCTTCTTTATCAAGTTTTTCCATAGTTTCAGGAGAATACCTCCAACCTTTTTCAGGCGGTTGAAATCCTTTATAAACATACCAACCATTAGGTTTACCTGTATCTTTTCTAATTGCAGACATCCCACCACCAGCAGGAGCAGACATGTTATCTAATCTATATATTCCTCTTCCATCTTTATCATCTAGTTTATAAAATTCATCTTTATAATCATCTGAATGTGGTACATATACAGCATTATAAGTGGAATTACTTGATTTAGAATAGTACCAGATTGTGTCCGTAAATACTGCAAGACGGTTCTTGGCATCTCCTTGTGACTTTTTCCTTTGCCATAAAATTTCACCACGTAAATTACTTTCACCAAAAATCCTATCTAAAATCATAACACGGATATAAGCATTAGCATGAATATCACAATGCAGGAAAATACTTCCGGTTGGTTTTAAAAGCCGGTGCATCTCCTCCACGCGCTCCTTCAGCCACGCGATATAATGCTCGATGCCCCCGCTAAACCTATCCTCAAACGACCGCACCTCGCCCTTATCGCCCCATATCACCTCATACGTCCTGTTCGAAAAGAACGGGGGATCGAGATAGATCAGGTCAATGGACTCCGAGTCCATATTCTTCATAATTTCCAGGTTATCGCCGAGGATCAGTTGATTCATGGTTATTTTCGCCAGCTTTTTAAAAAACGATTTGGTGCGCGGCAAAGATATGGAGAAAATAGGACTCAAGAATAGATTGTCATTAAAAGAATTCTCTTGAAAAAGATGATAATCGACATGCAATGCCAAAGCTGTTTACTTTTTTACCAAACTGTGCTAAATCACTTCTATAACCATATTCTCCCCAAACAATAACTGGAACTTCAAATATTGAAACACCAATTTCAGCATGCGGTGAAAGCTCAGGTTTAATCCAGTTATATATACCTGATTCAATATTTACACCAGCATAAAAATCCGAAAAAACCGCCCATTTAAATTTTTTTGAAAGATTAAATGAAAGGTTAAATCCATTTACATCACCTCTTTCATTATAATCTCTTTGGGATTTTTCCCATGAATTATATTCTTCTTTCAATCCTTGAAATTTTCCATCATTGAGAAAAAACTTCATCTGTGACTTAATTGAATAATATAAAGTAGTATCAAGCATTTTATGAAATTCTAAATCCACACCTACATAATCCCAACCACGGCTTATATAATCATTAACTTCCTCTTGCGCATTTGCTGTCGAATCATTTCTTTGTATATCTAAATATCTATTACAATACGCTATAGAATCAATAATATCCATTCCATTTGATTCATGTGCATAACCAAATCCTAAAGAAAAAACAGTATTGTTAATACTCCTTAAGAATTTTCTATCTTCATCCGAGTTATCTCCTTTGATATACCCCTCTCTATCTATCAGAGTTTCTGTCCATTTGAAGTTCTCAAAAAAATAAGGGTTAAAGCGCTTCCCTACTACTGGTGCAGATTCCCTTGTATTAATGTATTGGCCAAAACGACCTGTAAAAGCAAAAAAGCTTTTATGATCGAATATATATTTATGTTCATATAAAGTGTCTTTATATTGAATAGTATCAATTATTATATTAAACCGATCAGCAAGCCAAAAAGGGTTAATTAGGTAGTCATTAAAAATTAGACCATCAAAAGGAATTGGATACTTTACAGAGACTTTAAAATCCATAAATAATTCATCATCATTATCATCAGTAATTCCTACATAACTTGATTCATAAGATTCTAATTTCAATTCTTGTGTATCCTGTGTAAAGGCATAATTACTCTGTAAAATAATAGAAACTATAATAAAGAAAACTATTTTCATAATTATTATCCTTTATAAAATTTATTTATCTTTCTTTACTATTTTTTTGACTCAATAGCTCATATGTATATGGTTAAAAAAAGCCACAAACCTCACGGCTCATGGCTTTTAAACAAGAATGCCTTTACGAATCAATGCCGAAGGTAACCCCGGCGGATGGAGCGCTTGTGTCACCTGCGCGTTGGGCTGATATGCGGTAGGAAGCGGGGGCGCCGGAGTCTGGTGTCGTATCGGTAAAGCTGCGGCGCGGGGTGCTGCCTATTATTACGTATTCGCCAGCAGGCAGCTTGCGTTTTTCGATTATATACTGCGTACCGGCAGTATTGCCACTGGAATTCCATTCGATATGCACTTTGCCGTCGGCCTCCATGTGTACCATTACATTTTCCGGCGTTACCACAGCGTGATGCGTGGGCTGTTTGTCGCCTACTGTCAGGCGTAGCGCCATCAGGATTGCGTCTGCCAGCCCCGGCTTTACCTTATACTGGCGGGCAAGCGAGCGCAGGTGCTCTTCCAGCGCCTCATGCGATACGTTTTTATTATGTACGGCAATTTTAGCCTGCTGCGTCAACCTTTCTGACGTGCCGAGATCATTCACAAAGTTTCCAATGAGATCAGCTATATCTTGTATCTGTGTCGGCGTCAGTCCCAGATCCGCCTGGAATTCTGTAGCCACCTCCAGGAAGTTTTGTGACCAGACAAGGAACTCGCGGTCGTTGGAGGGAATGAAGTCTGCCATAATAAATTCTCCTTTTTTCTTGAAAAAAAATGGTTTTTTATTAGGAAAAAATGGTTTTTTCCTGAGAAATAATAGATTTTTCTTGAGGAATAATGGTTTTTTCTTAAGAAATATTGGTTATTTCTTGGGAAATATTAGTTTTTTCTTGAGAAATATTAGTTTTTTCTTGGGAAATAATGGTTTTTTCTTGGGAAATAATGGTTTTTTCTTGGG
>JAZKFS010000020.1:76620-78592 GCA_040386315.1 Bacteroidota bacterium | reverse complement strand
TTCTTGGGAAATAATGGTTTTTTCTTGGGAAATAATGGTTTTTTCTTGGGAAATATTGGTTTATTCTTGAGAAATATTAGTTTTCATTAGTTAAATAGTTTTTGAATTTGTCCTAAAAGTACCTCAAATGCCTTTTTATTAATACCAAAACTGACATAGCTTTGTAATTTATTAGGCGGAAAATTATATCCTACTCCAATACTTCCAAATGAATTAAAATCATAGGTAAGTGCTAACGCCATCACTTCAGCATCTTTGTCAAAAAGCTTATCGCTTATAGCGAATGCAACTCCTAACCGACGAGCTGAAAATTCTGGCAATACAAAATCATCTCCCGAAACAATAGCATCTCCAAATGTTAAACCTACCTCAAAGATTGCTTGGTTTTTACCAGTAAAAGGGCGTTGCAGTGATTTACCTATTATAGCAAATGGTACATAGCGTGCACGAAAAACTCCTAAACGTTCAGCAGGATCAAGAGCAGGAAGATGGCGGAGACCAGGTTTATAATTTCGATATAGTATTTTAACAGATTTAAAATCATCACTTATAATTATATCTGATCGCTTTACACTTGGACCTGAAAAATTAGTGTCAATTAAATTCGACTCAATGTCCCTAAGTAAAGCCATATATAGACTCTCTCTTAACTCAGTAAAACTTTTTACATTTTTTTCTACATCAGATATTGCACTAGGCTGTTTATCCATTAAATTAGCTACTGTTTCCAAAATTGAAGCTGTAGTTTTTATACTACTTAAATCTTTAATCAGCATATCCATATTATTCTTTATAGAACTAATATTTGTATCTAGGCGTATGGAATCTAAAGAAATCTTAATATTCCGAAGTGTATCAACATATGTACTACATGGTTCATTTTGCGACAAAAAATCATTTATTCTCCCTTCAATGCTCTGTATTAATTTATTAGCAGATGAATCAAAAGATATAATCTTCTGACTTTTTAATTCTATTACTCTAGGATCAATACTATTAGCTGTAGCATCAATTCTCTCTTTAATTTTTTTTATATCCCCTTGTGATTTATTTAGATCAGCTAAAGCATTTTGTATGAATTTTTTAAGCTGTTCATCACTTACATCAAATTTATCTCTTAAATATTCATAAGTTTTAATTCCAGGTAATGGTCTTAATTTACTATAAACTGCAACCTCTATTCGCTGTATAGCTTCACCTAAAGTAAATACAGGTAATAATACTTGCCAATAACGACCTTCATCCATACGAGTTGCAGCGCATGTGTATGGCAGACTACTTCCAAAACCATAATAAATAGTTACAACTACAGAATCAGTACCATCCCTCATAGCAAATACAGGATAAAATCTCAGTGCATTTGTTTTATCAATTAATGGCTGTCCATCTAAAGAATTTCCTACTCCATAATAGCTAAGAATATTAAAATCGGCATCTTGAGCATGTAAGTTATTTGAAAATAATAGCACTAGAAATAAAATTGATAAAATCGTTTTCATTTTTCCTCCTATTTGAACTGTGTTGCTGGTATAGGAAAATTAGCTTGAAATACCCAATTCCCAGGAATAGTCTTTCCAACTAAAAAAGTAGGAGAATTTGGTACCGCAGCTCTCATAGTAATACCCCACGACTCTATATGTTTAAAATCTTCCGTATTACGTGTTAAGGTAAATCCACCTATTCCTAAAATCACTGATTGTTTTATATTTACCTGTACTGAAACTCCTGCTTCCCAAAACTTTTCAGCGTTAAAAGTATATTTTGAATCGCCAAATAAAATAGAACCAAGACCATCAATTTGAAAAGCACCTAAGGTAATCCGTATTTGCCCGCCAACAAGCGATTGGGTTGGTTGAGGTTTAGTATTTGGTTGCTGTATAGTATCTTTTTTTTCAAATTCACCATTTATAAAAAAACCAGCGGTTAATAGGTTGTTATATGTATAAGCAATATGAATTCCACCGGATAAATT
>JAZKFS010000020.1:69088-76610 GCA_040386315.1 Bacteroidota bacterium | reverse complement strand
CATCCCCATCAGAAATAGCTATTCCAGTATTAGCTGCAATCATAGTAGTCGCATAATTATTGATAACTTTTGCAGCTTCGTCTTCTGCTTTATCAAATGCTTCAGATAACCTTGTTCTTAACTTATCTGCCGTATTAGTAAAAACAAAATCTATCCTCTTTTTAAGGGTATCTAATATTGTGATTACTAAATCATCTGATGTCAAATTAGGATAATATATTCTTAGTTGTGCTTCAATTTCTTTTCTTGTACTTCTTACTAAAATAGATGCAATTTTTTCAGCTATTAGTACTGAATAATCATTTGAATTAAGAATTGGTTTTGTATAAGGCTCTAAATCACTAGTATTAACAAATTGAAATACACCATATGAAATCGCCTCTCTAATTTCTTTATCTTTTGGTAATGTTGAATTTACTATTTCAATAAATTTTTGTTTGGTTTGTACTTCTATTGTATCAAATATATTTTTTAGAGTAGGGGTATTTACTGTTAATGTTAAACTTTCTATAGGTTTCTTATCAGATGAATCAAGGTACCATTTTATAGTAATTTTTTCGGCATCAGTTTTTTCCAATTCTACTTTGGGGGTTTTTATTTGTGAAAATAACTTTGTTCTTGCATTTGATACTTGATTATATAGATAATTCAATTTTAATCCAGGCTTTATATCATAAAGATCTTTATCTAAACTTGTTTGCAAGTCTCTAAATTCTACTGGTCTATCAAGTAAAGAATTAGAAGTAGTATATTGGAAGAGTGGGCTAATTCTTTGTGAATACAGAGGGGTTACAGATAGGATTGCCCCTATTATAAAAAGCATCAATAATATTTTTTTCATTGGATTGCTTGTTTGATAAATTATTTGATTGATTTTTTGTCGGTTTTTCTCTTTATATTCACTTCACCATTTCAAATAAGTCACATTCTGTTGCATAAACCTAGTAATACTGGTATTACACTCTCACAACCTCTCCGCTATCTTCTCCGTCAACTGATTATCGTGTCAGTATGAACCATGCAGATCGAGAAAGCTAACTCATAATCCTATCCCAAACTGCTCCCACAAATTATACGAAATCCCATGCACCGTCCCGGAGCCATTGGCGATGCAGAGCTTGCGTCGGCGCACATCTTCCGTCCAGCGGGGATTGGCGGCTTCGGCGCGGCGGTTGGCGATGATGCGCATTTTCCGGACCTCGCGTTCCTCCTCCGGCAGGCGGGCAGGGAGCGCCTGGATATCGTGAAGAATAAGTGACCTCGTAGTAGCGCCGATAGAGCCGTTCTGCACGGTAATGTCAAACATCAGGGCGATGCCGCGCTCAGAGTGCAGCCCATAGGCAGCAGCCATCTGCTGCGCCCTGAGAAACCTATTGTGCGCGAAGTCCACCTGTACGGTGTGGCACTCCGGCATATGCCCCAATGCTTTGAACTTCCCGCGCCACGGCTCGTGGATGAAATGTTTCTGCGGGTGCTGTCTGGAGCGCGCCCATGCGAGTGCGTCGTGCTGGTTTTCATGCAGCACGGCCTCCAGCACGGAAAGCTCTGCACCAAACGCCTCATGCATGGCAGCGGGAGAGCGCCGGAGTATTTCTTTTAAAAGCGGCTGGAGCGACATCTGCCCGATATTCCACTGTAGCGCACCAAAGCTGATGCCCTGCCCGTCGAAATCTCCCGAAATCCCTGCAAAAGAGTCCGGGATCCCCGCACCTGTTTCAAAGGAAGCGGTGAGGGAGAGGCAGCGATAGTCGAGCGACTTCTGCCGGATAGGCGGCGATGGGATATTTTCTTTAAAAAGCTCACCCCACGTTTGCGCGCCAACCTTCCCGTCAGCCGTCAGCCCATGCTTCCGCTGAAATATAATGACCGCCGACTGCGTAGCCCCGCCGAACTTGCCGTCTATAGGGCTGCGGTAAAGCCCGAGTTCGGTGAGCCGCTGCTGGATATCGTGAACTTCCTGCCCGTAAGAGCCGAGTTTGTAGAGCGCCATAAAAAACTTTTAGCTGTTTTTAAAAAACTCCTTGACTATGAATCCGGCTGTCCGTAAATTGCCTTTTGAGCTATGGGTTAATACATTCCTCACGGCGGTTGAGTATCACCATTCCCTGTGCCGCAGTCAGGAAATCATCAATTACCTGCTGCAGGAGAGTAGCGTTGCTTTTTACTGCATTGACATCGGACTGGTTGTCTTCCAGTAGTTCGCATATATAGTCCTGTTCGTAGGGAATTCCGGTGGTGATGAGTTCGAGATAGAGCAGGATACAGAGATTGGTATCCATCGAGCTGACGGTGGTTGGCATGGTTTTCTCCTCAAATGAAAAAAAAGTGAAAATGGGCAAGAATATCATAGTATGGGTGAAAGTATCTCGTATTCTTTAAAAAAAGGCGCTGTGAAGATTCGGTGGACAAAGATAGAAAAAGAGCAAATATTTTAGGCGGACAAAATATCGCAAAAGGTAACATGGCTTTTTGCCCCTTTTTAAAACGATGATTTTGGTGAAGTCCTTGCTGTATAATGTTTTAACAAAAATCGCACTATGAAAGAATTGGCTGAAATCGTCAAATTGGTAACATTTGCGCGTATCACGCCCATAGAAAATATTTCGCATAGCGGCATATCCGGCAAGATGCTGGCGCTCTATACAGCAATTCTGGAAGGAAAAGTGCGAACGGATAATGAAGCCGCAGCGCTCATATACGGTTCGGCAGCGTCCGACAAAAAATATAAGATGCTTCGCAAGCGCCTGACGGAATACCTGCTGCAGATAGTAGTACAGTACGACTTTTCAAAACCACTGCCGCAGCTTGCCGTAGCAAAGGATAAATGCGACAGGGATATTTTTGCTATTAAAAAGCTGCTTGCGCTGGGATTTTACGATACAGGGGTGCTATTGACGGAAAAGCTTTTAAAAGAAGCGCGCCTGTGGGACTATACGGAAATAGAGATCGCCTGCCTGAAGATACTGCGCGAAAGCGCCGCACTCGACGGTGATGATCAAAAATATAAGGAGTATGCTACTGCACTACAGGCGATGATCCTGCGTTTTGCTGCCGAAGACCGCGCCGAGGAATACTGCCAGCTGCTTGAAAGCCAACTCACCCCGGCTGCAACAGAAAATGCTATAGCAGAGAAAGCCGCCAATTATCTGGAAGATATAGCAGAATCGCTTACTCAAACCCCATCAGACACGCTCTGGATGTATTATTTCCGTATAAAGCTCCTGCTGATGCAGCTTCGCCACCAATACAACGACGGACTCGATGTGTGCCGTGATGCAAAGGCACATTTGCGCCGCAATCACAGATTTTCCACGGCTACCCGCCGAACAGAATTTACCGTAGGAAAAATGAACTGCTGGCTGGCGCTGAAAAGCTACAAGGAAGTGATATGGCAGGGAAAGGAATGCCTGACGATGTACAGATCAGGCGGACACAACTGGCACGCCACACAGGAAATAATATTCCTTGCGGCTATGCACAGCAATAACTTTGAAAAAGCATACGAAGCCTACGAGGCGGTAGTAAAACATGAAAACCACGACATATTACCGGATATATTACGCGAAAAATGGATGATCTTCGGGGCATACCTTTGGGTGGCATTTCATCTGCCGGGTGAGAATTCGGTGCAGCTGCGGGAAAATCTTTTAAAAACGACCGATCTGCGGCGCATCTGGCAGAATACTGACGCAATAGGAAAGGAAAAAGCAGGGCTGAACGCTGCACTTCAGATCGCACGGCTCTTCTGCTGTATCGTGGAAAATGATAAACGGCAATATATCCAGCGGCTTAAGCTTTTAAAACAATATACAAAGCGGAATTTTACTGACGATACGCATCACCGGCTGCTGCTTTTTGTCAAACTCCTCCGCGCGCCCGGCGAAGATCATGAGGAGGACATGAGCATTTACAACGAGCTTCAGGAAAACCCATTGACGATGGAACAGTTTATCGAAGGAATGGAAGTGCTACCGTATGAAATGCTGTGGCAGCGTGTTTTAAAAGTTCACAATGAATCGGACATAAAAAAAACTTTTAAAAATCTTTATCTTCAAAGTCAAACGGTTGAATAAGCCTGCCCTCACTATTTATTGCATAAGAACTTATCCGGTTCGACGACTTCCGCCGCAGAAATAAATGCGCGTCCTCCAGTGAAATTCCCGCAATTTCAGCAAATTCATCTGTCGGAACACGCCCGCCGTTTATCTCTTTTAAAAGCCCGAATAATTCATCTAATCGCTTATGTTCTTTCACTCGGTCGCGATAGCTGCTGATAAACAGAACCACCGCGGCAAATGCATGCACGACAAAAATGATAAATGTGATCGGCCTGTCGTACTCGCCATCCGTATATTTCATCCCCAGCGTAGCAAACATCAGCGGCACCAGGCTCAGCCCGCCGATCAGCATACCGAAAAGATATTTTACACGGAACATGATTGTTTTAAAAAAAGGAAGAGGAATTTTTGTAAGTTATCTAAACCTTTTTAAAAACTAACGAGTAATCCCCCTCGGCTTCGCCGTGTCCCCCTTGAAAAGGGGGATACTCTGAATTTGTATCTCCATTTTCAAGGGAGATGTCCGTAGGACAGAGGGATAATATGATACATTTGAAAAGCTTTTAAAAGAAAACGTGAATCTCTTTTAAAAAGTTTTTAAAACATATTCAATTTTACACAGCCGCAAAACTCCTTGCATCTTCGCTCCACGGGGCAGCATTTTCCAGCGCAGGCAGAATTTCCTCAATAGAATTTACCACGCTCCACATTTGTAAATGCTCCGGCCGCATAAATTTCTCCTCCACGCTTTTCTCCAGCATTTCTATCATCGGCGCATAATAATTATTCAGGTTTGCGATCACGATCGGCGAGGTAATTAAGCCAAGGCGTTTCCATGTGATCGCCTCCAGCAATTCTTCAAATGTACCGCTTCCGCCGGGCAGTGCGACGATCCCGTCGGACTCCTGCATCATCATTAATTTCCGCTCGTGCATCGTGGATACAAGGCGTAACTCCGTAAGCTTCGTGTGCGCCCATTCCAGTTCCTGCATGAAATTTGGAATAATGCCAACGATGCTTCCTCCGCTTTTTAAAACGCCGTCCGCAAGCCGTCCCATCAGCCCCGAACCGCCTCCGCCATAGACAACCGTTTTACCATTTTTTGCTAAAATACTACCGAGCGTTTCGGCGCTTTTTAAAAACATTTCGTCGCATTTATTGCTTGATGCGCAGTACACGCAGATCTTTGAAACAGGCATTTTTTTAGTGTTGAGTTGTAAGTTTTGAATTATGAATTGTAGAATTGAAACGGAAAATTACGAAAGTTTATGCTTTTAAAACTCTCCGATTACCGGAACTTAAAAAGACGTGTTTTGTTATAAACCCTACGGCGCTATGCACTTTTTAAAAACTGCAAAAACAGCGCACTCGCACAAAAAACTTCAATACATTTTTTTATACAATTTTTCTTTTAAAAGGTATTATCATGGCACAGTCAAACGTAAAGCTCAACAGCGGCGGAAACCCTAACCAGTCACAAGGCGAAGGTTTCGTAGAAAATATCACAAATACAGTAAGCGATCTTGCTTCACAAGGCGCTGAATTTGTTCAGAACGCAGTTGGCGATCTTCCAAATACAGTAAACAACCTTGCTTCTCAAGGCGCTGAATATGCTCAGAATCTTGCTTCACAAGGTTCGGAATATGTAGAAAACCTTTCAGGAAACCTTAACGATCTTACTTCACGCGGCAGCCAAATGCTTGAAAATCGCCTTTCTTCGCTGGAAGACGGATTAAACACAGTGATCCGCGAGTGGGACGAAGAAAAATCAATTACAGCAGGAGCCGCAGGACTTGCAGCGATCGGCCTTGTGCTTGGCTCGAAAGTTGACAAAAAATGGTTCGCACTTTCAGCAATTGCGGGCGGGCTTTTCGCAGCACACAAATATTCTAACGGCGCAGCAATTCCTGCTTTAAAGAAATTAGCAGGCGACCTCGGCGGCGGACTAGGCATGGGCGCAAATATCGGCGGTAATCGTTCCGTTGGTACACGCATTCACGAAAACAGCAACCTTCGCCCGTCTGACCTTAGCTCGCTAGACCGCAGTAACAATCAGGGCGGAAACAGCAATCAAGGCGGAAGTAATTTAAGCGGAAGCCGCTCAAATGATGGCGGAAATCGCAATCAGAATAATGGCGGCAATTCAAGCTCAAACCGCAACCCGATGTAATTTTTTAAAAGCTGAAAAGTTTTTAAGAAGGATCTTTAAAAAAGGTGTACAGAAATGTATGCCTTTTTTGTTTTTAAAAAGATAACCGGAAACTTTTGTTTTTAAAAACTGCTTGTGAATAGAAAAGGTTTTAAAAGAAAATACGTTTTAAAAATGGATAAAAAACTTGTCACTCTCAGCAAATTTCTTTGCATGATCCTGCGTCATCGCCCGGAAGAGATCGGTGTAATGCTCGACGAAAACGGTTGGGTAGATGTGGATGAACTCATCGAACTTTCCGGTGAAAATCTCGGTGTGAATTTCACAAAAGATGAAATTCGCCAAATGATGCAGGAAAATGACAAACCGCGTTTTTCTTTTAATAAGGATGAAACGAAGATCAAGGCGAACTACGGGCATTCCGTTCCGGTTGACCTTGCACTGGAACCTGCTACGCCGCCGGAAATTCTCTATCACGGTACAGCGATCCGATTTTTGGATAATCTGCAAAAAGAAGGAATTGTGCGGCGCGCACGAAATTATGTTCATCTTTCCGGCGATGAAGAAACTGCGCTGGAAGTTGGCGCACGTCACGGGAAACCAATTGTTTTAGTTGTCCAAACCGGACAAATGGCGAAAGATGGTTTTACGTTTTTTAAAACAAACGATGATACGTGGCTGACGGAAAAAGTCCCGAAACAATACGTGGATTTCCCCGATTTCGATTTTTTTAAAAATGCTTTTAAAAGTGATGCGCCGGAGCTTTAAAATGAGTTTTTAAAAGAAATTTGTCCATTCGCAGTAACCTTTTACAAAAAAAAGCGTCATTGCAGAAAAGGCATTTCTTTCTTTTAAAAACAATTTCCTCCTGTGAAGCTATTTCTTTTAAAAACGACAGTTTTCAGTATTCTGCTGGTAGCGCTCTCCGGCTGCCCGCATATGATCGAAAAGCAGGTGGAGCAGTTGCAGCCGCCGAAGGATTACAAACCGATCTACACTACCACGACCATTCCTTTTAAAAAACTGCTGGAGCAGTATAAAGCTCCCGGCGATACATCATTAAAAGACTCTCCGGTTGCAGGAAATTCACCTCAATTTACCAATGAAACCTCTCCGATCCGCATTGAGATCCGCGCGGTCAATGACAGGAATTACCCGAATGAAGTGGAACTGCGCGCAGTCGTGACGGACACCGCCGGACGATTTATCCGAGGGCTGGCGCCGCCGAATTTTGCGGGAAGCGGCGACTGGAAAAATTACTGGACGTCGCTCTATGACTCATGCAGCGGCACAAATTTGCTGATTGAAAATTTTA
>JAZKFS010000020.1:4404-69078 GCA_040386315.1 Bacteroidota bacterium | reverse complement strand
GGAAGTTCGCGAAGATACGCGCGAGCCGTATGCGCTGGCTTTTGTGCTGGACCATTCGCCATCAATGGGTGAACTGCGCGCGACAAAAATGCAGGAAGCAGTTGCCCGCACGCTGAATATTATCAAGCCGGGCGATCAGGTTTCAGTGATAAAATTTACAAAAAATGTTACTATTGAAGTGCCGCTCACAGGTGACAGCGCGAGTTTTAAAAAGCTTTTTAAAGTGAACGGTTTAAAAGATTATGATGGTGGAACGGCGATCTATGATGCGACATCGGCGGGAATTTCCGAGATAAATAAAGCGCCTGCCGGTTTTAAAAAAGCGATAATTTTATTTACTGATGGCGGTGATAATTCTTCGGGTGCGAAACTCGATTCTATCGTGCGGTTTGCCAAAAATAATAATGCCGCGATTTATTCCGTTGCGTACGGCCTGACGGATGAAACGCCGCTGCGTGACCTTTCGCAATATTCCGGCGGGCGGTTTTACAGGATCTATTCCAACAAGGAATTTCCGTACGTTTTCGCTGATATTTACCGTTCGCTGAATAATTATTATAAAATAACCTATACGCCGCCGCAATGCGAGGCGCTCCATACGGCAAATGTGATTTTAAAAATCCCCGAGCTGGGCGACGTTTTAAAAGCATCGGGCGAGTACGACCGCTCGGTTTTTTCAAAGTTTGACGAAACGGGAAGCATTGCGCTGGTGAATATTGAATTTGAATCGGGAAGCGCGGAAATTAAAGCTCAATCGCAACCACGAATTCAGGAAATTGCAGATGTCTTAAAAAATTATTCTTCGTTGAAAATTGAAGTTCGCGGACATACGGATAATGAGGGAAGTGCAGAATCAAATATGAAACTTTCCGAAGATCGCGCCGAATCGGTGATGAACGCGCTTTTAAAAATGGGAATTGCCAAGTCGCGACTGAAGTCAAAAGGTTTTGGTGAAAACAGCCCTGTTGCAAAAAATGATACGGAAGAAAATCGCCGGAAAAACAGGCGCACGGAATTTATTATTACAGATAAATAAGCATGAAAAAAATAATACTTTTTAGTTTTTTCCTTTTAAAAACTTTTGCATTCGCGCAGTCTGATACGGCGCACGGGATCGTTGGCGAGAAGGTGGAATTGCGCCTGATCGTTGATAAACCTGACGAGGAAATTGTGAAAATTTCCGGACAGTTTTTGCTCAGCAATCCAACGGTTTTTTATCCCGAAGAGTTTTTAAAAGCAGATTCTGTTGTTTTAAAAAGGGAAAATGATTCTGTCTATTCGTTCAGTTTTTCGGCACGCGACACGATATTTTTAAAAGGGGAAGCGCTTGCGGGTTCGGATTCCGTGTGTGAGATTTCTTTTAAAAATGTGACGATCGACGGAATTGCGGTGAGCGATTTTAAAGGAATAATTATCACGGAATCAATTGGTGCGCCACTACCATACATTCGCCCCGCAACATTGATAGAGGGTTTTCCAAATCCGGCATCGCGCGGGCAGGAAATTACGTGGGCGTACCGGCTTGATAAAACGTCAAATGTTACGTTTGGTTTTTATACGCTTTTGGGAAAAGAAATTCTTTTAAAAGACCTTGGCGAGCAGACAGCAACGATTCATACATTTTCAATTATTCCGGATGTGAATTTTGCGGCGGGTGTGTATTGGGTGCGGCTCTTCACGAATTCCGGCGAAGCGCTTCAACAGATGATGGTGATCCCGTGAAGATGATTTTTAAAAGCGTTTTAAAAATAATTCTGCTGATATTTGCCGCTACGACGTTTTTAAAAGCGCAGGACACAACAGACGAAGAGGGCTTGTATCCTGAAAATTTTGAATTTGAAAGCGACCTGATCGGGCATTATTCAAAAGGTTGGTTCCCAACGCCAAGCCCGGGGCAGACGATATTCTATGCAGGAGGCAGTTCGGCCTGGCCTAATTTTTACATAGAGCGGGCGCATGATATCCGCTCGAAAAGCTTTAAAAATACAAAATATCCGTTCACAAATTTTGATGCATTTACAAGCGATGAGCAGCGGGAATTTATAGAACCCGGCAGCAAAGAACGGAATGATGAATTTCCTGAACACGAAACAATACACTACGGTTTGGCATATCAGCGTTACCTCCCATTTCCGGGTATTATCCGTTTGGGCGCAGGATTTGATCATAACAATTCCATGCTGTTTTCAAATGACGAATCGCGCGAATATCTTGACCTTGCAGGCCACCGGCAGCCTTTGAAGGAAGTTAGCGTTATTGCCATGAATGAATATCTTTTAAAAGGTTCAGCCGGATTTACGCTTCCCATTTATGGAGCATTCCTGAGCGCGACAGAGTTTGGCGGGCTGGCCTCATATTATTATCTTTATGGCGGAGTGACGGGATACTACGCTCTGTACAGCAGCACAACACAATATGTACAGATCGCTAACGCAAAAGACGAACTGCGCTATGCCAATGATAGAGATACCGTGCAACTCATGAATGATGTTCGCCTAAGCGAACTCAATAGCTTTCGGTATGCCTATGATGTTGCCATCGGCTGGGGCGGTACACTTGGGCCTGTTACTGCAAGCGCTGAGGTGTGTGCAATTCTCCCGCAGACATCAATTTTAAAAGATGCAAACTGGCGGCAGTATTTCGCAGGACTCCGGCTGATGATCGGCTATACGTGGGAGTAGTTTTGAATGGTGAGTTTTGAGTGTTGAATTTTTATGGTTAACTTTGCTCCGAATTAATTCTTTGTGCTTAAAAAAAACTTCGTCTATGAACCTGCCGGATTATCTTACCTATATTTTTAAAGAGATCAACGCTCCGCTGCCTTTTAAAATTAAATATGCGCTGGAGAAGTTTGTAAAAATCCCTGTCCTGCTCATCAATAAAACTTTTAAAACCAAACTTCCACTTCCGTATCTTTTTAAAGAAGATTACATCCTCCAAAATAACCTGGGAAAATGGAAAATAAAGTCGCATTCAGATTATGATTACAGCATAAATCCGATGCACGAAGAGGGTTTGGCGGAGATTTTTAAAAGCTGCCGGGGAGTTTTCCTGGATATTGGCGCGCATATCGGTAAGTGGAGCATTGTTGCCGGAAAAACCGCACAAAAGGCGTATGCTTTTGAGCCAACGCCCGAACCGTATACATATCTGACACAGAATATTGCGCTGAATGCGATGTCCGATAAAGTTGTTGCGGTCAATAAAGGAGTTTCATCGGCCAAAGGAGAGATGACATTTGAAATATCGGCGACAAATTCGAGCATGTCAAAAATTGTTTCCGATAGTACGAAGAGCGCTCAGACACTTACCATTCCAACGATCTCAATTGATGAATTTTTAAAAGAAAATAATGTCGCGACGGGTGAAATTGACCTGATAAAAATTGATGTGGAAGGCCACGAACTTGAAGTTTTAAAAGGAATGAAAAACCTGCTGGCAGAGAATAAGCGAATGCGGATCGTATGTGAAATACTTCATGATCAGACAGAGAAGCCGCAAATCCTGGAGTACATGAAAAAATTTGGTTTTAAAAGCCGCCAATTACCGAGCAAAACCGATTACTTTTTTGAGAAAGAATAGTTTTAAAAACATATTTAAACAAAATTTAAAACTAAACACTTACCACTCAAAACTACTTTACAACTTCTTCCTGCTGCGGCGTTTCAAGTAAAACCAATCCCGGAGTGCGTTCCACTGCATACGCCATTTCCCAGTCGCTTTTAAAAAGTGCAACCGCGCGGCCTTTTTCGTCATAAGCGATTGTCGTAGCCGTGGCCGGGCGAACATCAGAACCCAGCCAGCGCGTGCGCGTAAATGGCAATCTTTCCAACGTCACTTTCTCATTATATTCAGCTTCCATTCGCCACGTGAAAACCTGTAACTGGAGTTCACCAACGGCGGCGACAAGCGGCGATGGGCTGCCTTCTGCATCGGTAAAAATCTGGATAACGCCTTCCTCGCCGAGCTGCTCAATCCCTTTACGGAAAGACTTGCTGTAGGAATGGCTCGCCGGATATACACGCGCGAAAATCTCCGGTGCGAAACGCGGAAAATGCGGAATGGAAAATTCCTGTCCGCTCGTGACTACATCGCCAACAGAGAATAATCCCGGATTCGTCAAACCCATTACGTCGCCGGGAAATGCTTCATCAAGGATTTCACGGTCTTGTCCGAATAGCTGGAACGGGTAATTCAATTTCACTTCCTTGCCGGAACGCGGGTGCTTCACCGTCATGCCGCGCTCGAATCTGCCAGAGATTACTCGCACAAAGGAAATCCTGTCGCGGTGCGATTTATTCATATTTGCCTGCACTTTATAGACAAATGCTGAAAAGAAATCCTTTTCCGGTTCAATTTTTCCGGCGGAAGAATTTAAAGGCTGCGGCGGTGGCGCAAGGTCAATTAAATGCTGCAAAAAGCTTTCAACGCCGAAATTCGTAATCGCGCTTCCCCAGA
This sequence comes from Bacteroidota bacterium, assembly GCA_040386315.1. Lineage (GTDB taxonomy): Bacteria > Bacteroidota > Ignavibacteria > Kapaibacteriales > DASPKH01 > DASPKH01. Next base: position 64,620 of record JAZKFS010000020.1, on the reverse strand, counting down.
AAACCGGCGTGATTTCCGCTTTTAAAAACGCTTCCATATCAAATGGCGGGAGCACGTGCTCGATCATTTCCAAATCTTCAAGTAGCTTTGCGTGAGCCGTTCCGCCAAGCAGATTTTTGATATATTCATCATTAATGTCCGAGATCGAAACTGGCGCTTTATACATACCGCCCGTCGTTTTTTCAAACAGGTGAAAACGTTTGTCGCTACGCTCGTACACACCGCGGAACTGCGGCCCGTCGCCCACCGGCCACGTCAGCGGAACAGCCGTAATGCCCAGCACTTTTTCAACATTATCCAGCAGCTCGAACGGGTCAAGCGCCGGCCTGTCCATTTTATTGATGAACGTGATAATCGGAATCCCACGGTCGCGGCACACTTTAAAAAGCTTAATGGTCTGCTCCTGCACACCACGCCCCGCGTCCAGAAGCATTATCGCGCAGTCCACTGCCATCAGTGTTCGGTATGTATCCTCGGAAAAATCCTGGTGACCCGGCGTATCGAGGATATTTAAAAGTACATCGCCATACTCCACACGCATTGCACTCGACGATACCGAAATCCCGCGCTGCTGCTCAATAGCCATCCAGTCAGACGTCGTTGTGGTGCGCTTTCCGCCTGTTACGTTTCCGGCTGTATGGATTGCGCCGGAATATAAAAGCAGCTTTTCCGTGAGCGTGGTTTTCCCCGCATCCGGGTGTGAGATGATAGCAACAGTCCGGCGGCGTGAAATTTCTTTATCGAGTTGTGACATTTGGGTTTAGAGTCAGGTGGTTTTTAAAAGAATGCAGTGACGTTTTAAAAGCAAAATTATGAGAAATAGCTGAATCGGCTTTTAAAAAGAGTTCTGGAATATTGGTTTTTAAAAACTATTTCATATCTTGCAGCTTATCTCTACTTCTTTTAAAAGCACGCTAATCTCAATGAAAAATAAATGTATCCGGCAAATATGCCTTACTGCATTCCTGTATTTCACTTCTTGTGCTCTTTATGGACAAATCAATCCGTATCAGCGCCTTACCGACCCATTGGCCATTACCTATATTGATTCGCTGTATCCGCAGAAATTTTCAAGCGGAATAAGCCCGAGTGCGCGTAATATACAGGATTCGGGCTCGGGGATAATAACTCATATATGGCTTACTTTCGATTGGACAAATCCCGGTGTGATATTAGATGACACTATAAATATCTGGATTGATGATAAACTTGTTATTTCAGAAACATTAGATTTGTTTTCAAAAAATAATCACGGGTTACTCCGAGCACCTTTAGATACAATGATGTCGGGAGGAATAATATGTAATGTGCAGATGGCATACCAAAGTAAGTTCCGTATTTATATTACATCAAACTCACCGCCCTGGTGTTTGTTCTGGGCTGTTTCATGGCGCCCTTTACCACTTGAGATAACGCCCCCTCGCTTTACCATGGATACTACAACGGAACTAGCGCTACAGCAGAAAATAGCCGAAGATGCATGGGAAAGGAGACAACCTGAGTATAGTGTAGAGATGGCTTCCGCTATCCAATCAAAATCTATGAAATACTCAGATACGCTACTATTAGCAGATATTAATAAAAGTGGAATCATTAGCGCTATACATCTGAAATTAGATAGTTACAAAGATTTAATAGCAGATAGCCTGATTTTGCAGATCTTCTGGGATAATTCGCCGTATCCTGCCGTAGATGTTCCGGTCAGTGATTTCTTTTTGGTATCGGATAGTCTGCGCAATATTACATCATACTATATCCATGCTTCTATAGATTCAGGCCTTACTGCTTATTTTCCCATGCCATTTGCTGTTAATGCTCATCTCCGTCTTATTAACAGAGGTAGGAAAAATGTTAAAATTGAAAGTAAGGTTGAATACTTTGATAAAAAAATTGATATACAAAAGCACGGATATTTCTTTGCTCAATTTAATTCCATAGATAAGGCAAAATATAAAGTTTATCATCAGGTTGCCAAGACAAGAGGACAAGGACGGTACATAGGAACTATCATGGATGTCCGTCAAAAAGGCAAAAACCTTCCAACGTATCTCGAAGGCAATCCACACATCACCATAGATTCAATGCCTAAAAATTATATGGAATATCCGGGCACAGAAGATTATTTCAATGGTGGATGGTATTTTTTTGATGGGGCATTTGCACTACCATTTGCCGGCTGCCCGACACATTTAAAATTTATGTACAGGTTTCATTGCCTGGATGCTATTGATTTTAAAAAGTCCTTGGATATAGATTGGGAACATGGAGTAAGTAACGATTTTCCGGCGCCTTATAGAACTGTTGGATTATTTTATAAACAATGGACGCGCTACTGGACTAACACCGATACAATTGTATCTGACCAGACATGGCAAATTGCCGGGAGTGGATATGATTTTCAGGAGCAGGTAATAGGAAAACTTAATGGAGTAGAAATATTTTCAGCTCAGTGTGATGACAAAGGAGCTTTTAAAATTACTACAACAGTCTCAGATATTTTTAAAGCCGGATTATATGATCTTGAAATTAATAATGAAAAATACACACATAAGATTGCGATATTAAATAGCCCTCTTATGTATTGCCGTAAGGATTCATTGCCTCATGGGTTATATCACGGTGATACCTTAGCTATAATCGGGAAAGGATTTGCACTTAATGAAAATATTAAGCTGTATGTAAATGGAATTCATTGTGGCTCTGCAAAGGCTGATTCCTCGTATTCTTTTCAAACATATGTTACGATCCCACAAATTGACACAGGATATTACCATGTTGAAGGTGTGACTTCCAATGGCCTTACAGTACTTTCCCTTAATACATTTTTTAAAACGAGAACCCTTAATTATGAAATAGAAGACATGACCGTAAAGGAAATGGTATCGGGAGTTGGAGAGCCGAGTACTAGTTTGGGCTACTGGAGTTACGAAAAGTGGAGTCAACAAAATGCTTTCTTTTTTTATCCGGATAGTGGAGGACATGTCACCTTTATATTTTCCCTTCCCGATACAGATACATTTCGACTATCAACCTTTTTAACAATGGGTTCACGCTATGGACAGTATGAAATCCAAATAGACAGTATTCCATTGGCGTATTTTGACGGGTATGTTGATTTGGATTTCGGACACCCGATCCGTTCACCGGAAATTCTTATTGACAGTAGTATTTTCCTTAAAAAAGGTAACCACACAATTACTTTTAAAAGTGTCGGTAAAAATCCAAAAGGTTTTGAATACAGTTTATTGGCAGATAATATCATTTTAAAACCAATAACAACTTTTAAAAAGACCGATGTTGAAATTCCACAGGATACGCTCCGTGCGGGCTTCATTTATCCAAATCCATTCTCAAAAAGTGCGGACAAAAATGTTACATTTATGCTCCAGGATGAGTGCAGTACGACAGATAAATGCTTGTACAGCATATCCTGTTCTGATATTCTGGGAAAGGTAGTTTTTAAAACGACAGCGGAGGCATATTCTGGCAAGCTGGCAATTCCCATGAGCAGTCTTCCGGTTGGAGCATATTTCTATACTCTTTTAAATCAGCATACAGGTAGCGCTATAACATATTCCGTAATTTTAGTAGATTGATATATTTACGGATATTGGGAAGAGTTTTTAAAATATTCACAATTATTTAACAAAATAAATTTGTTTTAAAAACTCTTCTTTCATATTTTACGTCTGCTCGTTTTTTAAAAAGCCACACACTTCGCTTCTTCATATTTCTTTTAAAAAGGTTTTCGCTATGAAAAAACTTCTTTCCATAGTTGCAGCGCTGTCGCTTGGCGCGTGTGCTACTCAGGCTCAGCCGCCGTTTATGTTCGAAGGTGGCGGGGGCGATATGTCCATGATGGGCGGCGGCAAGGGCGACAAGCCGAAAAGCATCGGGGAAACGGTGAAATCCTGCCGCAAAATTGACGGGCTTTTCACGATTTATCAGGACACCGTATCGGGTTCGGCGTACCTGCTCGTGAAAAAAGACCAGATCGGGAAGGAGTTTATTTATTTCAGCCAAACCGTTGACGGTCCTGCGTCGCTGTGGCTGAACCGTGGCGTGTACCGCGACAGCAAGATTTTTTCGGTGAATAAATATTATGACCGGATTGAATTTACAACCGAAAATCCGAATTTCTACTTTGACCCGAATAACGCGATTTCAAAAGCGGCGGGAGCGAATATCAGCAAATCGCCGTTCATGTCGCAGCGAATTGCAGCGCAGGATTCTAATAAGGCTGAGTTCCTGATAAAAGCGGACGATCTCTTTTTAACAGAAAATATCTCGCAGATCAAACCTTCGCCGTGGCCGGGAATGATGGGACAGATGTTCTTTAATCTCGGGCATCTCAGCCGCGAAAAAACGAAATATGTTTCTTTAAAAAACTATCCTGAAAATACGAATGTCGTTTCCGAGTATGTGTACGAAAATCCGTATCCGATGGTAAGCGGCGGCTCTGAGGTAACGGACGACCGCTACGTGAGTGTAAAGGTCCAGCACACGCTGCTTGAAGCGCCGAAAAATGATTTTAAACCGCGCTACGACGACCCGCGAGTTGGATACTTTGGACAGCAGGTTGATGACATGACATCAGCAAGTGTTACGCCGTATCGCGATGTAATCAACCGCTGGAATCTTGTGAAAAAAGACCCGACCGCAGCTCTTTCCGAACCTGTTGAGCCAATTACGTGGTGGGTGGAAAATACAACGCCAGTGGAATTCCGTCAGACGATTATCGACGCCGGGAACGCTTGGAATAAAGCGTTTGAAAAAGCAGGTTTTAAAAACGCGGTGGTGATGAAAGTGCAGCCGGACGATGCGGACTGGGATGCGGGCGATATTCGCTACAATGTGCTCCGCTGGACGTCTTCGCCGAATCCTCCGTTTGGCGGCTACGGCCCGAGCTTTGCAAACCCGCGCACGGGACAAATCCTTGGTGCTGACATCATGCTCGAATATGTCTATATGGTGAACCGCACAGCTTCGGAAAAGCTGTTTGACCGTGCGGGGCTTTCCCACATGGATGCCTACGATGCAATGAAAAGCGGCACTTTTAAAAGCTATGAAGAATTCGAGAAATTCCACAACCACAGCAAAGGATGCGCCGCAGGAGATTATGTGCGCATGCAGTCACTTTTCGGCAAAGCGGCTTTAAAAGCGCGAAGCCTTTCTGAAGTGGAGCAAAGCGAGTTTTTAAAACAATCTCTCTACTACCTTGTACTGCATGAAATGGGCCACACAATGGGCTTGAACCACAACATGAAATCAAGCCAGATCTGGATGCCTGCTGATATTCACAATGCTGCACGCACAGCGGAAGTTGGTCTAACGGGTTCGGTGATGGACTATCCTGCCGTGAACCTTGCACTTGACAAATCTAACCAGGGACAGTATTTCACAACGACGCCCGGGCCGTACGACAATTGGGCAATTGAATTCGGCTACTCGCCTGCAAGCGAAAGCGAAGAAGCGGAAAAAATTCGCCTGGCCGGAATCCTCGCACGTTCATCCGACCCACAGCTGACCTTTGGAAATGATGCCGACGACATGCGCGTTCCGGGTTACAGCGGAATAGACCCGCGCGTCATGATCGGTGATATGTCCGGCGATGCCATCAGCTATTCGGTCGAAAGAATGCAGTTCGTTGACACGCTTTTAAAAACAGTAAAAACGCGCTATTCCGAACCCGGCAAATCATATCATGACATGCGTGATGCATTCTTCTGGATGTCATCACAAAAAGCTGAAGCGGCGGGAATTATTTCCCGCTACATCGGCGGCGTGTATATCGACCGTTCGATGATCGGCCAGCCGGGCGCAACCCAGCCATATACGCCTGTTCCATATGCAGACCAGAAGCGCGCGATGACAGCAATTTCAAAACATCTTTTTGCGCCGGATGCTTTTAAAAGCTGGGATGGACTATACGCATATCTACAGCCGCAGCGCCGTGGATTCAACGTTGGCAGCGACCCGAAAATTTATGACCGGGCTTTGAATATGCAGCGCGGTGTTCTCATGCACCTGACCAGTCCTGTTGTTTTAAAAAGAATTAATGACACAAAAAATTATGGCAATCAATATACTCTCGGCGAGTACATGACTGATCTCACGAATGCAATTTTTAAAGATGATGCGAAGAGCGCGGTCAATACATTCCGCCAGAATCTGCAGCTCGAATACGTTGGCGACCTGATTGACATGGTAAAAGGAAGGGCTATGTGGGGGCAATATGACAATCCTTCGCAAAGCATGGCTCTCTATTCGCTTAAGAATATCCAGAAAATGCTGGCATCGGCAAAAGGCGGCGACGTAGAAACTGCGGCGCACCGCGAGCATATTTTGCAGGATATTAAGCTGGCTTTGGAAGGAAAGCAAAATCAGCAGCAGGCTCCAATGATGATGTTCGGAAGCGAAAAACAATAAAGAAAATCGGAAATCGTTAGAGCAGAACAATTTAAGCAGTTGTTCTGCTTTTTTTATGTGAAAATTTTTATAAACCTTTTTCCTCCCAGGGGCTTATGAACAAAAGCATTACTCAGATTCGTACAATCGAAGAATTCAACAACGTGATGGAAAAATCACACCAAAAGCCGATTGTGCTTTTTAAACACAGCGTGACATGTCCTGTCAGCGCCAATGCTTTTGACGAATTTCATTCGTATTTCCAAAACGCGCACGATGACGTAGAGCACTACGTGATTACCGTTCAGGCAGCGCGCCCCGCTTCAAATAAAGCCGCAGAACATTTAAACGTCCGCCACGAAAGCCCGCAGGTCATTTTGCTTAAAGATGGCGCGGCAGTGTGGAATGACTCTCACTCGTACATCACAGAAACAGCTCTCCACCGCGCAACCGAAAAGCATTTTGCAATGCCGGAACTGATGCTGGACTAAGTTTTTAAAAATAGATTCTAAAAAGCAAAAGGTTTTAAAAGAGCAATTCTTTTAAAACCTTTTTTCGTTTTAAAAAAACGACTTAATCAATCACCGCATCAACTTCAATTTCCACCAAAATATCATTGTGTATAAACCGGCTCACCTCAACGACGACGACGCTGACACGCGCACGGACTTCAACCTCGCCGTGAGCGCGTCCGATACTTTCCCAGTCGTCCATATTTTTCACAAAAATCCGCGTGCGAACGACGTTTTTAAAAGACGCATCAGCTTCTTTTAAAGCTGTTTCAATCTTTTTTAAAACGAAAACAGCTTGCTCATACGCATTACCAATTCCAACAATTTCCCCGTCAAAATTTGTTGCAGTCGTTCCCGCCACAAAAATTAAATTTCCGACTTTTACAGCGCGTGAATACCCGACAGTTGCTTCCCACGGAGCGCCGCTGGAGATGTTTTTTCTGCTCATGTTTTTAAAAGATTTCTGAAAAGTGCGGAATACTTTATGCCAAAATAACGTTTCCGTACAAACTTTTAAAAACGACTTTTAAAAAACAATGAAAACACGGAATAAAATTATCATGGGTTCGGCGGCTGCGGCAATTTTCGCCGGCTCGTATTTTCTTTTAAAAAAGGACGACAAGTATCCGCCGCTTGAAACCGCAAAAAATGTAGATTTAAAGAAATATACCGGGAAATGGTATGAAGTCGCGCGCCTGCCTTTCCGCGAGGAATCCGGCTGCCGCAATACATTCGCCGAATATTCGCTCAATGACGACGGCACGATAAAAGTGTATAATAAATGTTTAAAAAGCGATGGTGAAATGGAAGATGTGGAAGGAAAAGCTGAAGTCGTGGACAAAACAACGAATTCGAAATTAAAAGTCACATTTTTCTGGCCATTCAGCGGAGATTACTGGATTTTATATGTGGACGAGAATTACCAGCACGCGCTTGTAGGAACGCCGAGCCGTGAGTATTTATGGCTGCTCTCACGCACGCCGCAGATGAATGATGTTGTGAAAAATCAGCTTGTGGGAATTGCACAATCAAGCGGATTTGACACGACGAAACTGATTTATACGAAGCATGATTAGGTTTTAAAACAAGAAAAGGCAGATCTTGTAAAAACCTGCCTTTTTTATTTTAATGCTATTTCTTTAAAATCGTAAACTCCACACGGCGGTTAAACTGGCGATTTTCTTCTGTATCATTGGTTTTAATTGGCTTGGTTTTTCCGTACCCTTTTGAAGAAATCCGTTCGCGTGGGATATTTTTAGAAACGAGATAATCTGCGACAGCTTTTGCGCGGTCTTCCGAGAGCTTTTGATTGTTAGCGTCATTGCCAACATTGTCCGTATGGCCGTTCACTTCCACGCTGATCTGTGGGTTGAGTTTTAAAAAATCTACCGCGCGGGCGAGTTCAGGAAATGATTCAGAGCGCAGAACAGCTTTTCCAAAATCAAAGAAAATATTGTTTAAAAGGATTGTTGCGCCGACTTCCACGGGAGTTAAAAATAGATTTTTTTCAATTTCCTTGTACTTTAAAAGTTTTTTTACGTCAAAATTTTCACTGATGGAATAGAAATTCTCTTTTGCTCCGAGAAAGCTATACGCGCGTCCTGCCGGGAGGATGATTTTGTAGCTTCCGTCGCTTGGATTAGAGCGTGCAAGGCCGACTTCCTTATCCGTAGAAAGTTCGCGATAGATGATATTTGTCTCAAGCGGTTCTTTCGTTTTACTATTTAAAACCTTCCCATATACCAGCACAACAGGCTCTGGTTTAATCGCATCGGGTATTTTCATTCTAAAAATATCACTACCGCCAAGCGAATTGCTGGAAGATGTCAGGTAGCCATATTCACCGGAAGCAGTCAGAGTAAAACCGGCATCTCTCATTGGTGAATTGATCTCAGGGCCTAAATTCTTAGGTTCGCTCCAGTTTGTCCAGGAATCATCAAGCCGTTTGGACATAAAAATATCTGCATCGCCATAGCCGGGTTTTGCCATCGAACTGTAGTAAAGCGTAATACCATCCGCTGCCAGGAATGGCGTGAGTTCATCAGCAAATGTATTGATCGTCTTTCCTAAATTTTTTGGTTCAGACCACGATCCGTCCGCCTGCAAAAAACATACATACACATCATTACCGCCGTACGTATCGCCGCGCTTTATTGTCATGAGAAGAATTTTTCGGTCATTAGAAAGGCAGAAATTATAGGAAGTACCGCGATTGTCCAGATTTTTAATATTGACATTTTCAGGAAGACTCCAGCCGTCTTTTGTTCGATGCGTCTGAGAAAGGCCGCCACCATTGGACTCACCGTTTGCTCGATATTGATTGGCTATCAGCATGGTGTTATTATCGGGTGTTACGGAGATCACCCAATTCGGCTCCCTGTTATTCAAAGGCCTGCCAATATTCTTATATTTACTCCACTTTCCGTTCTGTAAGGTTGAATACCATATTTCCTCTCCATCTAATGCCCCGCCGGTATTTTCAGGGGAAAAGCTCGTTGACCAATAAAGCGTGTTTCCATCCGGCGCTATGACCGGCACAACCTGCTCATACTGATTGTTAATATTTTCACCCAGATTTTCTTTTAAAACTCCCTTTTTTATTTTAGGAACAACATTAATAGGATTATCCTGTTTTACCGTGATCCCTTCACATGCTATTGTCATCGCAGTCAGGGTAATTATCCCCAGATTCGTGCCTGCAAACTTGGGCGCCTGTCCCGAAAATGCCTCGCTATCATTTAAAAGGAATTGCAGATTCTTCCCTTTTTGGATAATTTTAAAAGTATTCTTTTCTCCCGTCGGCTTTACAAAATCAGCTTTTGTCCAGTCTTTAATAACCTGCAATCTGCCATCCCGCACTATAAATACAGCGTACATGCTGTTACTCTTGGCGAGGCAAATATTAAAGTTGTTTATATCAAGAGCGCCCCAGACAATTCCAAATCCATTATTATCTGTACCTTCAATTTGCGTGATCACCGACTCAATGGTGAAATCCTTGTCAGGATCAAGAGGAACACTTTTAAATTGAAACCCAAACGAACCTTCCCTCTTTTGAGTGAAAATATACTTTCCGTTTTCTATCTTTCCAGAGAAAATACCGCGGTCTCCGGTCAGCCATCCCCGCTCATTTTTATCAAAATTTTCCTGCCAGTAGATTTTATTCTGCGAATAAGCCGGCGTCAATACTGAACATAGTAGGAATAGAAAAAGAAAGCGTATTTTCATAAGAGAGTTTTTAAAAGATAAAAATGATAGCGTACAAAAATATGCTTTTATGCTTTTCTTTTAACCATAAAACCTTTAAAATCTTATTTCATTTTAAAAATAAAAAAGGACAGATTCTTTTAAAAATCTGCCCTTTAAAAACTTTTTAAAACTTAAGTCAACAACTACGGCTTTTTAAACGGAAATCTCTTCTTCAATTCCTCTTCCGCTTTCTTTTTCAAACGCTCTTTTTCCGCTTCAGCTTCTTTGCGGAGGCGTTCTTTCTCGGCTTCAGCGGCTTGGCGCAATCTCTCTTTTTCTGCTTCGATTTGCTGCTTTGCTTTTTCCGCTTCTGTGTTTACTTTGTCGCGCAGTTTCGCTTCTTCATCTTTTAAACGCTGGTCAATTTTGGCTTTTTCTTCGTCGAGGCGGCGCTTTGCTTCGTCTTCGAGCGCTTGTTTTGTGTTATCAATCTGGTCTTGAACGACGTTGCCGAGCGTTGTTGATATTTTAGGGTTGTCGAATGTTCCCGTGATTTTTATCGCAACGTCCACCGTCGAACTTTTTATTGCACTGATATTTGTTTTTAAAAGCCCCGAAAGCGCCTGATTTGCTTGCGACGCCAGCGTTCCCGTCGGCACTTTCATATTCATTACGTAGTCAATCGTTTTGTCCAGCCCGCTCGAACCGCTCATCGTCACGTCTTTATCGCCAACTTTAAAAGCGAACGCCGGAAGGAACAGCCGCCCTTTTTCAATTCTATAACTCGGCTTGATATTCGTAAGCTGTGGATTCGCCAGCTCCGGCATTTTTAAAAGCTCGGCAACCTTTGCAAACGGCTTAAAACCTTCCACGCGCACCTGGTCAATCGCCAGCCCGCCAACGCTCGTCACCGACGGAAAAATCGGCATCAGCGTTCCGTCAAGGTCAGTGGCAAACTGCATTTTCGCATTAAAGCTTCCTTTAAGCAGCTCCATGAACGGCACGAACGCTTTCGCCGTAGCAAATGCTTTGTAGGTTTCCGCAAAGCTGAAATTCGTGACCGTCATATCCAGCGCCGACTGCGGTTTGCCCGGCGTTTGCGTATTGTACGTGCCGCTCATCGCCATATTCCCGCCAAGCAAATCCATCTGGCTCTGCTCGATGCGCAGAATTTTATTCGCCAGCGTCAGAATTCCCTTCACGTTCGATAAAATCAGGTTATCATACAGAACGCGGTTCATCACGGCGTTGATTTTAAAATTCAGATTTTCGGGCAAATCCGTCACAAGCGTTTTGTCAAATTGCTTTTGCGTTGACGCCGATTGCTGCGATGCTTTCGTTTCCTTCGGCATCCACGGATTGAGGTTCATCACGTTGGAATTTACGCTCATTTCGCCACGTAATTCTTCATCTTTAAGCACATATGCCAGCAAATTATCCAACCGTCCCGAACCACTTAAATCACTTCCGCCAATTTTCATCGCGAGGTTTGTCAGTTGCGCAGATTGTGGCGAAAAAGCGAGATTTGCGTTTTGAATTGTCACCGTTTCGGCAAGTTGCGGACTTTTCACAACGAGGTTTTGCGCATAGCCCGCGCCTTGTGCGGTGAAGCGTTCGTACTGCTTATTTTCCAGCATCGAAAGGTTTCCTTTTAAAACTATCTCACCACCAACAATTCCGCCCACGTCTGTTCCCGGCTCAAGCGGGAAGAATTTTTTTACGTTCGTAAGGTTGATTTTTCCTTTAAAAGCACCGTCAATATACGGGTCAGAAATCGGCGTTTTTAAAAGCAGTTTCGCATCAAACGGGTCACCGTCCATTTCCGCATGGCCGCGGCGAACGTCCACAACCGCGTTATTCGGCACGCCGTCAGGATTGGTTATACGCACGTCCGCCGCAACATTTCGCACTGCCGACGGCAAATCAGGATATTGAAACATGCCGTTATTGAGCTGAAGTGTAGCGTTAAATCCAGGCAAAGTTTTGTCGGAATATGTTCCCTTCACCGCTCCCTGAAGCGCCATCGTTCCGGCAGTTTTTAAGCTTTTAAAATCCTTCACTTTATTCGTGTAAAACGCCGGAATGAGCGACAAAAAGTTTTTAAAAGAACTTTCCTTTGCTTTAAAATCTATGTTCACGCCGTACGCATCATTTTCCAAAAGGTCAACCGTGCCGGAAAATCCAACAGGCAAATCGTTTAAAAGCAGGTTGTTTTCTTTTAAAAGAATTTGCTTTTTCGTCATGTCAAATTGCAGGTCGGCGTTGAGTTTTGTAACAGCTTCACGCAGGAATGGAATGCCGCCATAAGTAAAGCTTGTCAGCCCGTTCGCTTCTGTTTCGAGGACGAAAACCTGCTTTGAAAAATCGCCGTTTCCGCTGGCTGAAAAGTTTTTTAAAAGCGCAGATTTATTACCCGCATCATCGGTAAAAATAATAGTCGCATCATTCACCGAAAACTCCTGGAGTTCACCGGAAATATCTTTTAAAATTTTATCAACTTGCGTAGAAGCAAAACCCGGCTTGTCGCTGGCAATAAAAATATCCCAGTTTTTGGTGGAATCTTTTAAAATATGCGCGTTGATGCGCGGCTTTTCGACATTCACCGCGAGAATCGAAACCTTCTGCGACGTGATATAATCCCACGCATCGAGCGAAACGCCCAGCGACGGAATGTACGCCAGCGTGTCTTTAAAAGGCGCACGGTTCACCACGGAAAAATTTTCCATCGCAAAATGCAGCCGCGGAAAATCCTTCAGCAGCGACACATCCACGCTTTTAAAATCCGCGTCCGCCTTCAGATTTTTGTTGATAGTCTGCTTGGCGAGCGCCGTGATCTCATCTTTAAAAAAGAGAGGAACCGCCACGAGCGCGCCAACAAAAACAACGAGCAGCCCGCCCAGAATAATAAGCACTTTTTTCATTTTTTATAAAGCCCGAATAGTTTTTAAAAGCAACTTCCATTCAATAAAACATCTGGTGTGAAGATAGTTACTTTCGGTGAAAAAGTTTAATCCGCAAAGATACGGAGAAGGGAGTTTTTAAAAAGGGAAAGTTAATGGACAAGAATTGAATCTTTTAAACTATCATTTTCAAAAACATACCATTTCCCTTTTGGTAAATTTTGAGAATTAACATTATTAAACCAGCGAATCTTATCGCCAAGAATTTCCTGTGCATGAATCAAACGTGAAGTACCGCCCAATGCACCTTGGTCATTATATTGATCAATATATTTTTCATTTGTTACGGCGTTTATATAAGAATATTGGTCTTTATAAAATGAATTTGAACTAAATGTGGAAAAGATCAAGCCGAAAAGCGCAAAAAAGAAAAATGGAATAACTGGAATAACAGCAAATATCTGGAAAGATTTTTCCGAAATTTTTTCCGGAATTATTAAAACAGTAATAACTGATAAAGTGGCTAAAGCGAGATAAAATGAGAATTGAATAATAAATTTTAAAATTGGAATCTGAATTTCAATTGGTGGTCTTTGAAATGCAGGCTGGAAAAACAGGATTAAAATTACAAGCGAAATATAGAACAGTTTCTTTTTCATTTCTTTTTAAAAAGTTCGCATTTAACATTTCCCAAAAACTACGAAAAAAATTCTTTTAAAACCTCACAAAACTTTCCTAATTTGCCACAGCACAAAATTCACCAGACGTTTTTAAAAACATTGGAATTACACCGATGGAAACCGCAGAACTCACCCGCGAAGAAGAAATCAAGCAGCTTACCGACGAGATCGCCGAACGGCAGCGTCGCCTGCTGGAGCTGAAAAAATCACAGCCCGAGCCGATGACAAAGGAATATTCTTTTAAAGACTGGGACGGCGCGGACGTGTCGCTGGCGGAGCTTTTCGGCGAGCGCGATGAGCTGATCCTCATTCACAACATGGGCAAGCGCTGCTCCTACTGCACGCTCTGGGCCGACGGTTTCAACGGCGTGTGGCAGCACCTGAACGACCGTGCCGCCTTCGTCGTTGTCTCGCCGGACGAACCCGACGTGCAGCGCGAATTTGCCGGGAGCCGCGGCTGGGAATTCGTGATGATGAGCGACGCCACGCAGGAATTTACGACCGACATGGGTTTTGCGTATGTGCAGGACGGCATGAGCTATGTGGGTCCCGGCGTTTCCACTTTTAAAAAGGATTTCATGGGCAATATCACGCGTGTCGCCAAAGATGAATTCGGCCCCGGCGATAATTATTGCAGCGTGTGGTATTTATTCGACTTGCTGGAAAACGGCGCGGGTGAGTGGGCGCCGAAGTATTTTTATAAGTAGTTTTTAAAACGGAAAATTTCATTCTGAGCAGAGCGAAGAATCTACGGCGGAATATCCTAACGCGAACTTCTAGCGTTGATTCTTCGCTCTACTCAGAATTACAAAATGCTTTTAAAAGACTTTTAATATTTATCTAAATCTTAACAGTTTCAGTACCAAAATCTTTAGTAAGTTTCGCTCACCAGCATATTTCACCAAACATTTTTTTAAAAGAGGAAAGACGATGGAAGAGCAAAAACCAAATGCGATAAACTGGTTTGAAATCCCCGCAGCGGATTTCAACCGCGCTGTGAAATTCTATAGCGAGATCCTGCAAGCGGATTTATCCGTCAATAAAATGGGCAATCTTGACATGGGCTTTTTCGCAGGCGGCGGAGTGAGCGGTGCAGTGGTAGCAGGCGAAGGTTACAAACCAAGCGCTGACGGTACAATGGTATATTTGAATTGCGGCAATGACCTGACAGATGTTTTAAATCGTATCGAGCCGGCGGGTGGAAAAGTGATCATGCCAAAAACGGAGATCACGCCGGAGTATGGACATTGCGCGGTATTCATTGACAGCGAAGGGAATAAAATGGCGCTGCATTCGCAGAATTAAGATTTTTAAAAGAAAATATCTTTAAAAACGCTGCTTTTAAAAAAGGCGGCGTTTTTCGTTTTTAAAAGAACTCAGGCGTGCACTTCTGATATGGGAAGTTCTACGGAAAAGCGTGTTCCCTTCCCTGCTTCACTTTGCACGGAAATTTTGCCATCATGCCGCTCTACACTTTGCTGTACGATGGAAAGCCCGAGTCCTGTGCCATGAATCGTTTCGACAGATTTTCCGCGATAGAATGGCTCGAAGAGATTTTGTAATTCTTCCTCATTCATTCCTATTCCGTAGTCGGAAACTGTAAAGTGCATGGTGCGCTCTTCGACGTGGAGAGTGATCTCGACTGGGGAAGTTTTCGGTGAGTATTTTAAAGCGTTGGAGAGAAGATTTGTAACAATTACACGCAACAATTTCCGCTCAAAACAAACATTCTCGCGTTTCCCGGAAAATTGAAGTAAAATCTCCCGTTCGCTATGGATGGTGCGTGCCTGCTCGACGATATCCTCAAATACTGTGAGCGGATTGTGAGAGTCGGGATGAAATGAAAGTTTTGTATGATTTGCCCGGCTGAATTCCAGCACATCTTCCAGAAGATGCGTCATGTGGCGGATGGATTCTACTATGACGGTGTACATTTTCTCACGTTTGGGCTTTTCAATATGTTCTCCATAGCGTTGCAGGATCTCAGTATTAGAAAGAATGCTCGTCAGCGGTGTGCGAAATTCATGCGAGATCATCGTAACGAACCGCGATTTTAATTCGCTCAATTCCTTTTCCCTTTCAAGCGCTCCCTGCAGGCGCTCCAGCGTTTTGCCAAGCTCTCCTGTGCGCTCTTCTACGCGGCGCTCAAGTGCGATATTGGCTTTATTGAGTTCCACTTCTGCGATTTTCCGGCTGGTAATATCGTAACCGATGACGTGAAATCCAACCGGTTCGCTCTCTTTACAAATCAAGGTAGAATACTGTCCGAACCACCTGATAGCGCCGGATTTGGTAACAAAAGGAAATTCCACATGAAGGGATTTTTCCTGGTTTAAAAACTGCCGCATATAGCGATAGGCGATTTTTTTGCGAAAGTCGGGTGCGATGAGGTCAATATATCTATATCCGTGCAGCTCTTCCAGTGTATAGCCGGATACTTTTAAAGCTGCTTCGTTTGCGTCAAGAAAATATCCGTTGGCGTCAGTGGTATAAATATAATCGCCAGCGTTTTCAATAACATGTTTATATAATTTCTCTGATTCACGCAGCCGGTATTCGGTGTTTTTAAGCTCGGTAATATCGTTGATGGAAAAAATCCGTGCTTCCTTCCCCTGCCACGTAATCGGCTGGGAAGAAACCTGCACAAAAATTATTTCTCCGTTTTTTTTCTGATGGCGCCAGTGGCCATTTATACGAAAATTCTTTTCTGCCGAAGCCATGAAATTCAGGAAAAACTCTTTGTCCTCTGCGGGGCGAATGTCCAGCATGGTGAGTTTTAAAAACTCCTCGCGTGAGTAACCGTATTTTTCTATTGCGGCCGGATTGATATTGAGAATTGTAAAATCAGCGAGAGAAAAAATAAGCATCGGATTCGGGTGCTTTTCAAACAGCAACTGATAGCCAAAGTTATCCGGCCATTCATCTTCGGGAGGAGTATTTTTATCAGTTATAGGTGGCGAGTTCATAAAAAACTCATAATGATCTTTAAAAGAATATAGGCAGAAAGTTTCTTTTCTATAAACTGTTTTTTTGTAATATTCAGCAAAATACCGAAATACTGTATTATTTCATATTGTTTTTTAATTATACCTTTTTAAAAGAAGTGATTTAAAAAGCAAAAAGCCCTTCTGCAATGAAGCAAAAGAGCTTTAAAAAAAAGCTTTTTAAAATTCCTACATATTCCGCCGATACTGCCCGCCAACCTGATACAGCGCATGAGAAAGCTGCCCAAGCGAGCACGCCTTCGCCGCTTCCATCAGACCTTCAAAAATATTCTGATTGCGCACCGCGACGCTTTGCAAATCTTTTAAAACTGTTTCTGAATGTGCTTCATTGCGCTTTTGAAAAGTGCGAACGGTGTTGATTTGGAATTGCTTTTCTTCGTCAGTCGAGCGGATTACTTCCTGCGGGATAACCGTCGGCGAACCCTTGCTGCTGAGGAATGTATTCACGCCGATGATTGGATATTCGCCCGTGTGCTTTTGCATTTCGTAGTAGAGCGATTCTTCCTGGATTTTATTCCGCTGGTACATCATTTCCATCGCGCCAAGAACGCCACCACGTTCAGCAATCTTATTAAATTCGTTTAAAACAGCTTCTTCTACAAGGTCGGTCAATTCTTCAATAATAAAGCTGCCCTGGAGCGGATTTTCATTTTTGGCTAAACCCAACTCGCGGTTGATGATAAGCTGGATAGCTACGGCGCGGCGAACGGACTCTTCCGTTGGCGTTGTGATTGCTTCGTCGTACGCGTTCGTGTGGAGCGAATTGCAATTGTCGTAAATCGCATAGAGCGCCTGTAGCGTCGTGCGGATGTCGTTAAAATCAATTTCCTGCGCGTGCAGCGAACGTCCCGAGGTCTGGATGTGATATTTCAGCATCTGCGAGCGCTCGTTGCCGCCGTACTTGTTCTTCATGGCTTTTGCCCAGATGCGGCGCGCCACGCGGCCAATCACGGAATATTCCGGGTCAATGCCGTTTGAAAAGAAAAAGGAAAGATTCGGCGCGAAATCGTCAATGTGCATACCGCGCGAAAGGTAATATTCCACAAAGGTAAAACCATTGGAAAGCGTGAGCGCAAGCTGCGTAACAGGATTTGCACCGGCCTCGGCAATGTGATAACCCGAAATGGAAACCGAGTAGAAATTGCGGACTTTTTTCTCAATAAAATACTGCTGAATATCGCCCATCATGCGCAGCGCAAATTCCGTCGAAAAAATACACGTATTCTGCGCCTGGTCTTCTTTTAAAATGTCCGCCTGCACCGTTCCGCGAACCGATTGCAGCGCGGTTTGCTTGCATTTTGCGTACACGTCAGCTGGCAGAACTTCGTCGCCCGTCACGCCAAGAAGCCTCAGCCCGAGGCCGTTATTTCCTTCCGGCAGGTCGCCGCTGTAGCGCGGACGCTCGATTCCTTTCTTTTTAAAAATATCTTCTAATTTTTGTTCAATTTCAGTTTCAAGACCATTTTCAACAATATATTTTTCGCACTGCTGGTCAATCGCCGCATTCATAAAAAACGCGAGCAGCATTGGCGCCGGGCCGTTAATCGTCATGGAAACAGACGTTGTTGGCGCGCACAGGTCAAAACCCGAATACAGCTTTTTCGCATCATCAAGCGTCGCGATAGAAACGCCGGAATTGCCGATTTTGCCGTAAATATCCGGGCGCTCATCGGGGTCTTCGCCATACAGCGTCACCGAGTCAAACGCCGTCGAAAGGCGCGCGGCCGGCATTCCTAAGCTCAGATAGTGAAAACGGCGGTTCGTGCGCTCCGGCCCGCCTTCTCCGGCAAACATCCGCGTCGGGTCTTCGCCCTGCCTTTTAAAAGGATACACGCCCGCCGTGTACGGAAATTCGCCGGGGAAATTCTCCTGCAGCGACCAGCTCACGATTTCGCCCCAATCCTTGTACTTCGGCACGGACACCTTCGGAATATCGAGCTGGCTGAGCGACTTCGTAGAATTTTTCACCTTAATATCCTTCCCACGAACGGTGTAGGTGAAATTCTCATCAAGGTAATTTTGCTTTTTGGCTTCCCACCCTTTAAGCAGCTCGCGCACATCGGGCGAAAGCCGTGCCTCCAGCTCCGCATAGCGACGCTCCAGCTCGGCGACAAGTTCGCTCCCGTGGCCATTTGCGTGGCCGTTTTTTCCATTCGTAATATTATCTGTATGTCCGGTCGTAGATTGGGTTTGCATAGTGCTGTCCGTTGTTTTTAAAAACTCCTGCAAATTTACGACACAAGGACGAAATATGGAGAGGTTTGTTTGGATTTTAAAGATTCTGCGAGCGATTGCGACGTTTTTTTGATTTGTAATTCGGGTCTCTTACAGGTTGGCGTTGATCTTCGTAAGGAATTTTTAAAAAGCGGCTTAACCTGTATTTATTAAATGGTTTATTATAGGTTAAGAAAAAGAATGCTGCCGTTGAAATACAGTAAATAAAAATACAAAGCTCTAAGTCACCCTCTGCTCTTGCTTCAAAAGGTTCAAACTTTGCCTCAAAAATTATCGGCTCCGTATCTGCCTTATCAGTTTGATATGCCGCTAGCTGATAAGCCGAAACGTCTTGTCGCATTCGCTCCAAATGATTAAAGCCGGTAAACGTACTATTTTTAAAACTTTCGATGCTTTTATTAGTGAAACTCTCAAATGCTTGTTCCTTCACCTTGCTGTTTTCATTTTTATCAATATCAAAGCGATAAATTTTTCCTATCCAAGCATCATACTTTGGCAAATTAGTATCCTGAGCAGAATTCAGTATAGGAGCGACTATATATACATCAAAATTGGTGTTAAGTTTATAATTCCATTCATTTGTATAAATTCCAGGATAATTCTTTTCTATGAAATAACTTTTCAAATTATAATATTTTGTCGGTCGGTGCTGCTTGATTTCGCTGATTGCTCCTAGCTCAGTTATCTTTCCTGCTATTTCATGAACGGTCTTCTGAAGAATTATCGTTGGTACTGTAATCCCTATCGCCGCAATTATAAAAAGAAATTTCCCTCCATCATAATGCACATTATCTGTTATTGTATGGTCTAATAAGTCAATCCGTGAATTTATAAATACTACGTAAAGTCCCAAAGCAAGCAATATTGGTAGAAAATAATCAACCAAAATGTCAAATTCAAAAATTTCGTAATTCGTAAGAAGCAGCCAATGTAGGAGGCTATAAATTACTGGAAATAGAATAGAAATAATCAAAAACGGTATAAAAACTAAACGCGTCGGTGTCAGCTTTTCTTCAGACATAAAGCTCAGTGATAATTTTTAAAAAGCACTTTTTAAAATTACAGAAAAACTTCTTTTAAAAATAATCCCAGAGGGATTACAGATTTATAGCTCCAAAGCATTTTTAAAAAGGTTCGACCCCGGCTGGGGTCGCACAAACATTATTCGGACATATTTTCTATAAACATGGGAATCCGCTGGATTCCTTTTTCTTTTTTTTAAACAACTACTCAACTCTTATAGTCAGTGCCTTGAGATAAAAGAAAAATGAAGGAATTGCCAGCAGGAAAAATCTGAGTTGGTCGGCTACAACGAAGTTTTTTATAGTTGCGGCCAGAAGAGAAACATCGGTAGTTGGCATTCCGTCCAGAAGGCCCATTAGCTTCAGCTGCGGATAAACAAGGAGAATAGTTATTATTTCTCCCACGACAGCCAGTGAAATTGAAAAAATCAGCCATTTTTTTCGCGGCGTCTTCCAGTTGAGAACAAGGGCAATTACTACAAGAAAGAACCCCACCGGCAGGATAGGCGATGCCCAAAAAGCAAAGGTGTGGATATTGCCCCGGGCGAAGTTTATCATTGAATGAGGTATGTCGCGCGTGAACTCGGGTACGATGACGAGCATCTGGTATATTGTCGCCCCGATGAGAATGGAAAAGAAAAACATGCCAAGCCACAGTGCGGCTTCCCTGATGGTAATTTTCATTAGGAATTCTCCGATTGATGTTTTTAAAAATGTGGTTATTTATAAAAACAAAAATGCAGAGCCGACGGTATAAAAATATGTGACTTTGGTTAAAATCGTCGTGCTACGCGATTTTTTATCCGGCTCAGAGATTCACGTTTTATGCCAAGATACGACGCAATGTGTTCCTGCGAAAACCGCTGTATAAGGCGGGGCTGCTCACGGAGTAGTTTCAGATAGCGTTCCTGCGGCGTCAAAAACATAAAGGATTGCGCGCTAGCGAAAACACCGAGCAGTACGAACTGATTTATCATCCGTCCGCAGTGTTCCCAGTGTTTGGTAGAGCCCAACAATTCTTCAAATTTATTATAATCAATATGAATAAAGGATGAATCTTCGGTCGCCTGAACATAAAAATCAGAGGTCTTCCCTTTTATCAGGCTTTCATAATCCTGGACGAAGTCATTTTCCACACCAAGAATTATATTCGTTTCGTTCCCGTTTTTATGAAGGTGATACATCCTGGCAGCACCCTTCGTAATAAAGTTTATAAACCTGAAATTCTGGCCTGCAGTCACAAGATGCTCACCACGGGAAACCTGTCCTTCGCTCAGCATTAGCAGTAAGTTATCCAATTCCTCATCCGGGATGCCGGGAGACATATATTTCATTACCTGAAGAAGCTGGCTTACTGACATCGTATAAACACTCTCTTAAAAATCCCGCCCGAAAGCAGGATTTCATTTTAAAAATATTCCTTTAAAAACACTTTTTTAAAACCTCAACAACCGCGCCTCATGCGCCTCGCGTTCAAGGCGTTCGCGGTGGTCGGGATGTGCGATGGCGATGAGCGCTTTGGCACGCTGCGCCATGTTGCGCCCGTAGAGATAGGCCACTCCGTATTCCGTTACGATGTAGTGCACGTGCGCGCGCGTGGTTGTAACGCCTGCGCCCTGTTTTAAAAACGTCGTGATGCGTGATTCGCCGCGCTTTGTAGCTGATGGCAGCGCGATTATCGGCTTGCCGCCTTCCGAGAGCGATGCCCCGCGGATAAAGTCCATCTGCCCACCCACACCGGAAAACTGCCGCGTGCCGATAGTGTCCGCGCACACCTGCCCGCTCAGGTCCACCTCGATTGCGCTATTTATCGCCGTTACTTTCGGGTTTTTGCGGATATTCGCCGTGTCGTTCACATACGCGATGTCGAGCATGGCGACCTTCGGATTGTCGTCAATAAAATCGTACAATTTTCGCGTGCCCATCACAAAACCCGACACGATTTTATTTTTATAAATTTTCTTGTGCTCGCCCGTGATAATGCCACGCTCCACCAGCGGAATCACGCCGTCAGAGAACATTTCCGTGTGGATTCCCAGCCCTTTATGATTCGTGAGCGACGCCAGAACCGCGTTCGGAATCGCGCCAATACCCATTTGCAGCGTCGCGCCGTTTTCAATCAATTCCGCTACATGACGCCCAATCGCGAGTTCGTCCTCCGACGGCGGATGCTCTTCATGAATGCACAGCGGCTCGTCCGCCTCAATAAACGCGTGGAATTTGCTGATATGGATCATACTGTCACCATGCGTGCGCGGCATCTGCGGGTTCATCTGCGCAATCGTCACTTTCGCCGACTGCACCGCCGCAAGCGTGGCATCAACGGAAATTCCAAGCGAACAATATCCATGCTTATCCGGCACAGAAACCTGCACCAGCGCTACGTCGAGCGGTAGAATTTTCAAGCGGAAAAGCGCCGGAACCTCGCTCAAAAATACCGGAACGTAATTCGCGCGGCCACTCTGCACCGCCTCACGCACATTTGCACCCGTAAAAAGCACATTCACCGAAAAACTCTCTTCCATCCCGGGCGCAGCATACGGCGCATTGCCCTCGGTATGAAGATGCACAACTTCTACGTTTTTAAGTTCATTCGCACGTTCGGTCATAGCATTAATAAGAACTTGCGGCGCGGCGGCAACGCTGTGCACATACACGCGGTCGCCCGATTTTATCACGGAAACGGCTTCGGCTGGGGAAACTGGTCTGAACATAATTTCTATTTTTAAAAGATTGACAAAGTTTTACAAGGATTTATAAATTTATAAAAGATTACAAAATTAACGCTTTGTTCGCTGGTAAAATCCTTTTAAAAACATTTTTACAACAAGCTTTTAAAAGAGTATATTGGCTTTCTTTTAAAAAACAGATGACAAACAGAATAATCTTTTAAAAACTTCGTAATTTTGTGCTTTAGAATTCATTACAGAGATTTGAAAATGCTATTGGTAAGGATTGTAGTTATATTTTTTATCGGATTTGTAGTAAGTTTTGGTCAGAGCGAAAAGTATAGGATAAGTGAACGTGTAGGTGATGGAATAGATGCGGATGAACGTGTATATTTCGGACTGTTTTATGATATTGGACGATTTGTATCGGCAAGAGCTGAGAAAAACGCTGATTCTATTACAATAATCATTACCAGAAAAGAGCGTAATGATACAAACTTTACGATCAGCTTTAAAGATGCAGAAGAAATAAAGTCATACATCGAGAATGCTGAAGAGCCGGAAAGATTTAAAGCAAATCCTGTAGTACGGAAATATGTCAGAATATCTGAAATAGAACCGGCGGATGGAAAAGTAGTGCGGGTGACAAGCGAAGGTAGAGATATTAGCGGTCGCTTATTATTCGTCAATGATTCCTTGCTCGGAATCTGGAAGAATTCCGAGAAATATAGCTGGCGTGAAGCAGAGAAGAATATTCAGGTTATTTCATTTCAGGATATTGATAAAATCCATTTTAAAGACCGGCCACTGCTGAATACTTCAGTAAAAGCCGGAACCGTAGCTACAGCGGGAGCCTTAGGGTGGTATATTATGGAGAGGATTAGCAGGCAGTATAATAGTATAGATATAGTTCCAAGTATGCTTCTAGGCGCAGGTTATGGCGCGCTATATGGATACACCCAATACTCCGATATAATAATCGGAAGGAGAAAGGAGATCTTTAATCAATGGCAAAGTATACTGGAGAGTGAATCTATCATTAATAATACTATACGAATTCCACCGGAAGTGAAACGATCAATCGAAACAGCAGAGGCATTAAAAGAGAGCAAGCTTCCAATCACTGATGAAGAAACCAAGACATATATGAAAAGATTTCATCTGTCCCTGGGATTAGCCGCCGCACTTCCTGATATCAAGTCTCCAACGGAGATTAATTTAACACGCTATTTTGGCTACACCATTAATGCTGAATATTCTATAACACGTCGCTTACGTATCGGGGCTGAGTTCTTACCGGGTAAATTACTCAATGAGCCGTTTCCTGAAGATCAGGATTTCTATGCAGTACGCACCCTATCAGGTACAGTATATGGAGTGTTCATCATTAATTCGCCATTGGTTTTAAGCCCGGCAGGATTTGAAACCTCCATTGCACTTGGAGCTACAGTTACAAATGCTAGTGTAAATGGCAGGCTTACGTACCCTGCTCCTGCGGATGAAGGAATTCAACCCCAGCCGCCGCTGATATTTGAAAAGGCTGAATCTTTAATCGGGTGGATGATAGGTGGTTCAGTTGGATATTATGTAACTCCGAGTGTATCATATCATGTATCGGTACGCCAACATGTGGTGCCGGATTTTGTAACGCCGAAATATGATGCATCAGTTGAAAATTTTGGGCGTAAATATAGTAATTCAATTCCCGCTTTATCGCATAATCTTACTGCAACCGTTCTTTATATAAGCGGTCAGTTTCATTTTTAAAGCACTTTTAAAAACTTTACTTTTAAAAAAATATATGACCACCCCTGCCGAAGCATACAAACCAAAAAATAAAGTCCGCATCGTCACAGCCGCATCGCTTTTCGACGGGCACGACGCGGCAATTAATATCATGCGCCGAATTTTGCAAGGCACGGGCGCGGAAGTGATCCACCTCGGGCATAACCGCTCAGTGCAGGAGATCGTGGACTGCGCGATACAGGAAGACGCACAATCTGTCGCGATCACGAGCTACCAGGGCGGTCACGTTGAGTATTTTAAATATATGTTCGACCTTTTAAAAGAACGTGGTGCAGGGCACATCAAGATTTTCGGCGGCGGCGGTGGAACGATCCTGCCCACAGAAATTGATGAATTGCACAAGTACGGAATCACGCGAATTTATTCGCCGGATGACGGACGTTCGCTAGGCTTGCAGGGAATGATCAACGACGTAATCCAGCAGTCGGACTATGAAACGCCGGTGACTTTTAAAAACAATCTGCAGAGCGAAGTTTTTAAAAAGAATCCGCTGGCGATCGCGCAGGCGATTACGCTCATTGAAAATAATCCGGAAGAAAGCGCGAAGTTTTTAAAAGGGCTACAGGGTGCGGCTGAAGAAAAAGTAATTCCCGTTCTGGGAATTACCGGAACGGGCGGTGCGGGGAAATCCTCGTTGACGGATGAGCTTGTTCGCCGATTCCTCGTGGATTTTAAAGATAAAACAATTGCTGTTGTGTCAGTTGACCCGTCGAAACGCAAAACGGGTGGTGCGCTTTTGGGCGACAGGATTCGCATGAATTCCGTGAGCAACGATCGCGTATACATGCGCTCATTCGCTACGCGCGAAGCAAACGTGGCGCTAAACAAAAATGTGCAGACATCGCTGGAAGTTTTAAAAGCTGCGGGCTTTGACCTGATAATTGTAGAAACGGCGGGAATTGGCCAGAGCGATTCGGAAATCACGGAAATCGCCGACGTGTCGCTTTACGTGATGACGCCGGAATATGGTGCCGCGACGCAGCTTGAAAAAATTGACATGATTGATTATGCCGATATTATTGCTTTAAATAAATTTGACAAACGTGGTGCACTCGATGCGATCCGCGACGTGCGCAAGCAGTATCAGCGCAGCCGCCAGCTTTTCGGCAAGCCGCTTGAGGAAATGCCGGTGTATGGATCAATTGCTGCGCAGTTTAATGACCCCGGCACGAATTCTTTGTACCGCGCAATTATCAATAAGATCACTGAGAAAATGAAGCTCGACTGGGCTTCAAAATATGAAATTACCGCTGAAATGAGTGAGAAAATCCATATTATTCCGCCGGAGAGAACGAGATATTTGGCAGAAATCGCGGAAGATAGCAAGCGCTACGACAAACATACTGAAGAGCAATCGGATATCGCACGGAAGCTGTTTCAGATTCGTGGGACGATTGATGTTTTAAAAGGCAAATAATTGGTATATTTGAGCTTAGGTTTTTAAAAGAATTCCCAAATTTCCTTTTAAAAGAAGTTTTAAAAAGGTTTCACCACCCCATTTTTTATGACAGCACAGCCGCGCCTTCCGCAGTTTTTAAAAATATTCGTTTTCCTCCTGTGCTGTCTGCCTTTTAAAGGCGCGGCGCAGGAAACGGCTGTGCTCAGCGACAAAGCCGGCAAAGTTGTGCTTGGTAAACATCTTGAAATTCTGGAGGATAAAGCCGGGAAGCTCACCATTGCAAATGTTTCGTCGCCCGAAAATTCAGGAAAGTTTTTAAAAAGCAAGGAAGATGTGCCGGGCTACGGCCTGACGAAATCTGCTTTTTGGGTGCGCTTTACGGTGGTTAATTCGCTGGAAGAATCGGCTGAATGGCTGCTGGAACTGAGCTATCCCGTTCTTGATGAAGCACAGCTTTATACAGCGCAGCTGGACGGAAGTTTTAAAAAAGTTGCCTCGGGCGATAAATTCCCGTTTTCAATGCGCGAGCTGAAGCACCGCAATATTATTTTCCGCCTTCCTCTCGAAAAAAACACGTCGAACACCTACTACATGCGCCTGCAAACAAGCGGTTCGGTGCAGATCCCGCTCACGCTCTGGAGCATGCAGGCATTCATCGCGAAAGACCACGAAGAGCAGATCGTGCTTGGGCTGTATTACGGCATTATGCTTATCATGGTGCTGTACAATCTCTCCGTTTTTATCTTCCTGCGCGACCGCACCTACGTTTCCTACACCGGCTACCTCGTGTTTTTCACGCTTTTTCAAATGACGATCAACGGGCTGTCGTTTGAATATCTATGGCCGCAGTCGCCGTGGTGGGCGAATAAAGCGCTGATGTTTTCCGCGTTTGCGTTTCAGTGTTTTGCGCTCATTTTTACGAAGGAATTTTTAAACACTAAAGTCAACACTCCGAAGCTTAATAAATTCATCACGTGGCAGATGTACTCAAGTCTGCTGCTGATCGCGCTTTCGCTTTTTATAGAATATTCCGTTCTCATCCGTATTGCAATTGCGATGGCATTTCCGTTTGTTGGAATGGTGATCGCGGCGGCGATTTTGAGTTTGAAAAACGGCTATCGTCCGGCGCGGTTTTATGTGAGCGCGTGGGCTGTGTTTGTCGCCGGGCTTTTCATTTTTGTTTTAAAAACGGTTGGCGTTTTGCCGAATAATCTTATCACGCAATATGGCGTTCAGGTTGGCTCGGCGCTTGAAGTTGTCTTGCTTTCCGTTGCGCTGGCAGACAGGATTTCAATTTTAAAACGCGATAAGGAAAAAGCTGAACGAGAAGCTTTAAATGCGGAAATCTACCGTTTAAAAAATGTGGAAATTGCGCAGGCACTCGAAAAAGTGCAAATGCTGAACGAGCGGCTTGTGGATTCGCAGGAAGAAACCGAAGCTTTAAATAAAAATCTGCTGGAAGCGAATCAATATCTGACGGAATTAAATAACGAAAAAAATGAATTTCTCGGCATCGCGGCGCATGATTTAAAAAATCCGCTTGCTGCGATTATTCTTTCGTCGGAAATCCTTTCGCGCTACTACGACAGGTTTTCAAAAGAGAAAATTCTCGATAAAATTAAGTCCATCGAAACAACGGCAACGCGGATGCGCGACATCGTTTCAAACCTGCTGGACGTGAATGCAATTGAGTCGGGTAAGATCAATATTTCGCTGGAAGTGCTGGATATTGTTTCCATCGCGCGGCAGCTCAGTGAAGAATATCGCGAGCGCGCAAATGCTAAAAATATTTCGATTGTTTTTAAAACGCAGCTTCATTCGCTTACGGTAAAAGCTGATAAACACGCACTCCAGGAAGTTCTCGACAATCTTATTTCCAACGCCATAAAATATTCGCCGCATGGAAAATCCGTCACTATCAGCATCGAAAAAAGCGTTTTAAAAACGGCGGTTTTAAAAGTGCAGGACGAAGGGCCGGGGTTGAATGATGACGACAAGCAAAAATTATTCGGAAAATTCGCCCGGCTTTCGGCTTTGCCAACGGGTGGCGAATCATCCACCGGGCTTGGACTTTCGATCGTAAAAAAACTCAGCGAAGCGATGAACGCGAAGATCTGGTGCGAAAGCGAACCCGGCCACGGCGCAGCATTTTTGTTTGAGATCCCGCTTGCAAATGAAGCGGAAATCACGCATTCCATTCCTGACACAATTCGCGCTTTAGAAGAAAAGATCAAAACGCTTTCGCTGGAAACCGAACGCATTGACGCGCTGAATTCGCTGGCGATGTACAAGTCGAAAATTGACCCGCAGGAAGCTTTAAAAATCTGCGATGAGACATATCGCCTTTCCGAGAAAATGGGCTATACGATCGGGCTTGCCACAAGTATTCAGCATGCGGCGACGTGTTACTGGCGAGTTGGATTGCAACCGGCGGCAATTGCAAAATTTGAAGAATCTGCCGCGATTTTTAAAAAGATCGGCGATGTAAAAGGCGAAGCATCCAGTTTTAACCGTCTTTCAACCGTGTATTATGATCTGGGAAATTACCCGAAATCGCTCCAATATGCGCAGCAAAGCCAGGCAATGTTTGAGGCCTCCGGTGATGAATTTGGCGTTGCCGCTTCGCATAATAATATCGGCAATGCTTTTAAAAACATGGGCGAGCACCAGCGCGCTTTAAAACATTACCTGCAAAGCCTGAAAATGCACGAGGAAAATGGCAATCGTCAGTCGCAGTCCTTCGCGCTGAATAATATCGGCAATCTCTACAGCGCGATGGGCGAACACGAACGCGCGCTGAATTATCAGTTTCAAAGCCTGGAGATAAAACGTGAGCTTGGCGATAAATTCGGCGAGGCGAGTTCGCTGAATAATATTGGTTCGTATTACGCGCATCTCGGCGATAATGCCACCGCGCTCGATTATCATTTTAAAAGTTTAGACCTGCGCAGGAAGATCGGCGATAAAAAAGGTGAAGCGCTCACGCTTTTAAAACTCGGCGGTGCATTCGTGCGGCAGGAAGACAATGAAAAAGCGCTGGAATACTTGGCCGAAGCGCTCGCCATTTTCCGCGCGATCGGAAATACAATGGGCGAAGCGTCGTGCCTGACGGAAACCGCAAACATCCTTTTAAAAACCGGGAAAGTTAACGAAGCGATCGGGCTTTTAAAAGAAAGCCTGGAAATCGTGACAGAAAGTAATGCGAAAAGCGATGAGCGGAAAATTCACATTACACTCGCCGAAGCGTATGAAGCGATTGGCGATGGCGAAAATGCTGTGAAGCATCGGAATAAATCACAGGAAACGACCTCTATTTCTGTACAATCTTTTTAAAAATCTACTCCTCATTATCCTGAAAATACAATTTCATCGCATTCAGCTCCAGCGCACACAGACTCCCCATCCCGCCGACTTTTGTTTTTACGCAGCCGTTGTCAATGAAGATTTTGTCTTTTAAAAGACTTTTGGCGATGGCGTCTTTTTTCTTGGGGGAGTGTCCGGAGATGATGCGCCGGCCGCCTATCCGCTTGCGGACAACGCGGTGGTTTTTCGTCCACATCATTGCGCCGATGTCTTCGAATGGGTCGTCTTTTGAAAAGTTCAGGCCGGCGTGGACGAGCACGAAGTCATCGAGGAGAAAATACAGCGGCAGGGTTTTCAAAAATTCGTAATATTTCGCCGGAATCTGGTCTGCGCTTTTCACATCAAAACTCTTCAGCGTTCGCTTTCCTGCTTTTCCCTTTTTAAAAAAATCAATTACTTCAGGAAATTCATACGCGCGGATTAACAATTCATCGTGATTTCCAATCGAGGCGCGCACATCGTAGCCGGCTTTTAAAAGTTTAAAAACGTAGTCTAAAACGCCTTTGCTGTCGGGGCCGCGATTGACGTAGTCGCCGAGCAGGTAGAGCGTGTCGGTTTTATGCAGATGAATCTTTTGTAAAAGCGCACGGAATGTTTTTGCGCAGCCGTGAATGTCGGAGATGACGAAGCGCCGTGGTTCGGGCATGTTCTTTTAAAAACTCTTTTAAAAAGTGCGATGATTTGCTTTTAAAACAATGATTCTGCGGCAATGTTACCAAATTGTTATGAATTTCTTTTTAAAAGGTTTTTAAAACTACACTTTTTAAAAATCCTCGCGGCGTGAAACATAAAGTTTAGAATGTTTTTCGTATCTTTGCAGACTTTCGCGTAATGCCTGTAAAAGCTACTAAGTCTTGTGAAGGCGCGGTCTTTAAAAGATTATGCGGAGTTTTTAAAAAGAGAATTGACAAAGATTTACGATAAAATTTTAAAGATTTTCAATAGATGCACGCAGATTTTGAAGCGGTCATAGGCCTTGAGGTTCACGTTCAGTTGCTGACAGCGACGAAGGCGTTTTGCCGTTGCTCGACGGTGTATGGCGCTTCGCCGAATACGAATACGTGTCCGGTGTGCCTCGGGCATCCGGGATGTTTGCCGGTTTTGAATAATAATGTTGTCGAGTACACATTAAGAATGGGCTTGGCGACGAATTGCAATATTCGCCCGGTTTCGACTTTTTCGCGCAAAAATTATTTCTATCCGGATTTGCCGAAGGGCTACCAGATTTCGCAGTATGAAGACCCGATTTGCTATGATGGTCATGTGGAAATCGAGCACGATGGCGCAAAAAAGAAAATTGGGATTACGCGGATTCACATGGAGGAAGACGCGGGTAAATCCATTCACGACCTTGATATTGACACGCTTGTGGACTTGAACCGTTCGGGTGTGCCGCTGATTGAGATTGTGTCCGAGCCGGATATCCGCACGCCACAGGAAGCGTATAAATATCTCGCGCATATCCGCCAGACCGTGATGTATCTTGGGATTTGCGACGGGAATATGGAAGAAGGTTCGCTGCGCTGTGATGCGAACGTGTCGGTTCGTCCGAAGGGCGATAATAAGCTGTACACTCGCACCGAAGTGAAGAATTTGAATAGTTTTCGCAACGTGGAAAAAGCGCTGGAATATGAAATTCAGCGGCAAATCGAGCTGACGAAATCGGGTGGTGAAGTTCGCCAGATTACGCTTCAGTGGGACGCGGGCAAGCAGCAAACCCGTGAAATGCGTACGAAGGAAAAAGCGCACGATTACAGATATTTCCCGGAGCCGGATTTAGTGCCGGTGAATGTGAGCGAGGCGTGGATTCATCGCGTGAAGCATGAGCTGCCGGAGCTGCCGGGCGCAAAACGTGACCGTTTTAAAAACCAGTATGGTTTGCCGGAGTATGATGCGGCGGTTTTGGTTGAGGAAAAATCTCTCGCGGCGTATTTTGAAGAGTGCTGCGAATTCCTTGCTGAAAAATCGAAAGACCGTTTTAAACTCGTAAGCAACTGGGTGATGACGGACGTGATGCGCATTATGAGCGATAAAAAAATCGAAGCGCAGGAAACCGGAGTTCAGCCGAGATTGCTGGCGGAATTGGTTGACCTTTTCGCGGCGGATGTGATTAGCAGTAAAATCGCGAAGGAAATTTTCCCTGATGTTTTAAAAGGTGAATCGCCGAAGGAAATCGTTGAAAAGCGCGGATTGGCGCAGGTTTCCGATACGGGAATGATTGATGAGCTGGTCATCAACTTTTTAAAAGAAAATCAGGATAAAGTGGCAGAATATAAAGCCGGTCGCACGAATCTTTTCGGGTTTATGGTCGGAACAGTTTTAAAAGCCACGCAGGGCAAGGGCAATCCGCGCCTTGTGACAGAAACATTGAAAAAGCATTTAGAGCAAGCATAAAAAGAGCGCATAGCAGTTGGGTTGAAAGGGGGTTTTAAAAAACAGGAAAGCAGTTTTCAAAAGCTTTTGTAAAGTTTTTAAAAGTAAAAATTTTATGAAAGCTTTTAAAAAGAGCTGCGATTTTTCACCGTATTCTTTTTAAAAAACGAGGAACACTATGCCTCTGCCAAAGACAGATTATATATGGATGAACGGCGAATTTGTGCGCTGGGACGATGCGAAAATACATGTACTTTCGCACGTAATGCACTACGGTTCGAGCTGGTTTGAAGGCATCCGCGCGTACAAAACTCCGAAGGGAACGGCGATTTTCCGCCTGCGCGAGCATATCGAGCGGCTGTATCATTCGGCGCGGATTTACTACGCTGACCTTCCATATTCTGTTGATGAGATTTGCCAGGCGACGCTTGATATTGTCGGGAAAAATCATATTGAGGAATGCTACATTCGCCCGCTTGCATATCGCGGCTATGAAGAACTTGGTGTTTTTCCTTTAAATTGCCCGGTTGAGCTGATTATCGCAACGTGGAATTGGGGCAAATATCTCGGCAAAGATGCAATTCGCGAAGGCGTAGATGTTGGCGTTTCGAGCTGGAATAGGATTTCACCAAACACGATGCCGACAATTTCAAAAGCGGGCGGAAATTACCTGAATTCGCAGCTTGTAAAAATCGAGGCGCATCGTCACGGATATTCAGAAGGAATCACGCTTGACGGAAATGGTTGCGTAAGCGAAGGCAGCGGTCAGAATATCTTTTTTGTTGCTGATGGAAAAATCATTACCCCGTCACTTGGAGCTTCAATTTTGCCGGGCGTTACACGTGCTTCCATTATTACGCTGGCGAAAGAAATGGGCTACGAAGTGATTGAAGGTTCTGTTCCACGTGCATCGCTGTATACAGCAGACGAGATTTTCTTTACGGGAACAGCGGCTGAAATTACTCCGGTTCGTTCGGTAGATGGAATTAAAATCGGTGATGGAACAGTGGGTGAAATTACGCATAAAATTCAGGACAAATTCTTCTCAATCGTATGTGACGGAAAAGATGACCACGGCTGGCTGACGTATGTGGATTTTGAAAAATTCAGTTCGGATAAAAAAGCTGCGGTAGAGCATAATTGATTTTAAAAGAATCTTTTAAAAAGTCGGTATCTCAAATAGTAAAAAGTTTTTAAAAACAAGGTTTTAAAAAATATAGGAATTTCCTTCCAGAGGAAACTATGGCAACGAAATCTCAAGCAAAAGCTCCAATTAAAGAAACAAAGCCAAAAGCAAATGGTACTCAAAAGCCCGCTGTGAATGGCTCTAATAATAAAACTGCGCCCGCTAAAAACGGGAAATCAACTGCAAAACCTGCTGAAGCAAAGCAGCCGGTGAATCATTTCAGCACATTCGATACGACGGGTTTTGATAACGCGACGATAATCGAGTGGTACAAAATGATGCATCTTGGACGTCGCCTGGATGAAAAAGCTGCGATGTATTTAAAAGTGGCGAAGGGCTGGTCGTATCATGCGCCGTTCGCGGGACATGACGGGATTCAGTTGGCAACCGGTTTGACTTTCCGCCAGGGAAAAGATTTTCTTTTCCCGTATTACCGCGACATGATGACGTGTTTGGCGGCGGGAATCACGGTTGATGAACTAATTTTAAACGGTTTGAGCAAGGACGGAGATGTTGCCGGCGGCGGACGTCACATGAGCAATCACTTTGCAAAACCGTCTATCCGTATTCAGAACGGTTCGAGCTGCACGGGAAATCACTCGCAGCACGCAGCCGGTGTAGCGCGCGCGATTAAAAAATATAAAGGCGACGAGATTTCAATTTATTCCGGCGGTGAGTCGGCTTGCTCTGAAGGATATTTCTATGAAGCCGTGAATGGAGCTTCGCGCGAACGCCTTCCGGTGA
Source organism: Bacteroidota bacterium (assembly GCA_040386315.1). Classification (GTDB taxonomy): domain Bacteria; phylum Bacteroidota; class Ignavibacteria; order Kapaibacteriales; family DASPKH01; genus DASPKH01. The sequence continues at coordinate 31,129 of JAZKFS010000020.1, read as the reverse complement.
TTTTCGTGATTCAGAATAATAAATTTGGGATTTCCGTTCCGGTTCACGAGCAGTCGGCGAATACGAATATTTCAGACAATTTCGTTGGTTTTAAATATTTAAAAATTATCAACTGTGACGGACGTGACCCGTTCGATTCATTCCGCGCGATGCAGGAAGCTCGTAATTATGTGCTTTCCGGCGAAGGCCCGGCGATGGTCCACGCAGATTGCGACCGTATCGGCTCGCATTCGAATTCTGACAATCAGGAGCTTTATCGCACGAAAGAAGAAATTGAGGAAGTTCGCGCCCGTGACCCGCTTACTCGTATGCGCGCGCTGCTGATTGAAAAAGGAATCCTAACAGACGAGCAAATTAAAGAGCTGGAAGACGAAAACGTGAAAGCGATTTACGCTGCGGCTGACCGTGGTGAAGCTGCGGCTGACCCTGCCCCGGAATCGTATTCGCAGTTTTTGCTTCCTGACCCGATCGTGAATTACGACGATAATTCCGAAGCAAAATATACCAGCAAGCCGGAAGAGCCGCAACTGATGCTTCGCGAAGCAATTAATCAGACGCTCATCGAGGAATTCCGCCGCAATGAAAATACTTTCCTTTGGGGACAGGACGTAGCGTCGAAGAAAAAGCAGGGTATTTTTAACGTTTGCAAAGGTTTGCTCGATGAATTCGGCAATGAGCGTGTTTTCAACGCGCCGATAGCTGAAGATTATATCGTTGGAACAGCAAATGGTTTCTCGCGGTATAGAGACGATATTCGCGTTGTGGTAGAAGGCGCGGAATTCGCGGATTATTTCTGGCCGGCAATGGAGCAGTTGATTGAGTGCTCGCATGATTACTGGCGCACGAAAGGGCAGTTTTCGCCGAATATCGTTATTCGCCTGGCGAGCGGTGGTTATATCCAAGGCGGTTTGTACCACTCCCAGAATTTGGAAGGAACATTTACGACGCTGCCGGGAATTCGCGTGGTGTGTCCGGCGTTTGCGGATGACGCTATCGGGCTTATGCGCAATTCGATTCGTTCACGCGGAACGACGATGTTTTTAGAGCCGAAATTCTTGTATAATTTCCGCGGAACGTCCGCTTCCATTCCGGGCGAAGATTTTATAATTCCATTTGGAAAAGCAAAAGTTCGCCGTGAAGGAACAGCTGCAACGGTCATTTCCTACGGAAACGCCGTTCATATCGCTTTAAAAGCTGCGGGGGAACTCGAAAAGGACGGTATTTCGTTAGAGGTCATTGACTTACGTTCGCTTTCTCCATGGGACAAGGAAAGAGTTTTTGAATCCGTGAAGAAAACAGGCCGTGCAATTGTCGCGCATGAAGATAAAGTGATGGGTGGATTTGGTGGTGAGGTTGCGGCTGCTATTGGCGAAGAGCTTTTCCGCTATCTGGATGCTCCTGTTGCTCGTGTTGGTTCTAAATTTACTCCGGTTGGTTTTTCAAAAGTTTTGGAAACTGCCACTCTTTTAAATTCTGAAGATATTAAAGCTGCTGTTTTAAAAACCGTGAAGTTTTAAAACAAGTTTTTAAAAGATTTTTTAAAAAGTGTAAAGTGTCAGAATAAAAAGTGTGTAATAAACCTGACACTATGAAAAAAACCTGACACTTTTTAAAAGGGAAAGTAGAAAAGTTTTCCACAAAATTTGCTTTTTAAAAAAACTTTAAAAAAAAATTCATTTGTTTTTGAGCTTGGGACTGCTATATTTGCAACTTGCTTTTAAAAGATTAGCAGCAGTCTTTTAAAAATAATAATGTAGAGGCGCCCGTAGCTCAATTGGATAGAGCGTTGGATTCCGATTCCAAAGGCTGGGGGTTCGATCCCCTTCGGGCGCACTATTGTTATCCCAAGAGTGTTTAAAAAATCTTTTAATATTCCAAAATCACCAGAAAGCGAGAAGGATAATGGATACAAATCCAAAAGGAAATGTAGCGGTATACGATGCTGAAGAGACTACAGCTGAAGATACACAGCTTCAAAATGTACGGACGAAACTTCAGGAAAACCTCAAACTGATTGGAGGCATTACGGCAGTTGTACTGATAGCCGCTGCTGCCTGGCTGTTTTTCCGTTCACAGAACGAAGCAAAAACGAATGAAGGAGCCTTGGCGCTCTCTCGCATTCGTGAATATTATGATGCAGGAGATTATGAAAAAGCTTTAAAAGGCGATCCTTCACGCAAAGTTCGTGGTCAAAGCGTATATGGTTTGGAGAGGATTGTTCGTGATTATGATGGGACGGAAACCGGAAATGTAGCGGCCCTTTATGCAGGCAATGCAATGCTGGCGCAACGCAAAGCCGATCAGGCAGTGAAATATTTTGAAGATGCTGATGATTCGGATTCTCCATTAGTACAGGCGGGTGCACAGGCCGGCCTTGCCGCTGCTAAGGAAGAGAAGGGAGATTTTAAAAATGCTGCGGAACTATATGAAAAAGCAGCATCTGCCGGAGCAGAAATAGGACTTGAAGAACGATATAAATACTTTGCTGCTCTGGCTTATGAAAAAGCAAATGATAAGCAGAAAGCAGAAAAACTGTATCGTGAAGTTGTCGGTCAGAATGAATATACTGAGTTTTCCGGCTTAGCAAAAAGCGCTCTCGGAAGACTTGGCACGGTAATTGAATAAACTATCCAATACATACCTGTACATCAGTTAAGAAAATAATGAAAACAGATTTAAAAATTATAAATAATAGTAATAATGTGGTTAATTCTTTTTTACCAAACGGAGGTTCTATGCAACGTTTGTTTCGTTTAGCTTTATGGATGGTGCTTGCACTTTCAGCTTCTGAAGTGTTTGCTGCGCCGCCAATTGCGGAAGTCAATGGGCGTGTCAGTCCCGGCGAAGTCCGAGTATTTTTGAGAGATACTCTCTATCGCGTCAATGGTACATATACTATTGGCGGTACTTTAATTATTGAGCCGGGTACAACTGTAGAGTTTACCGATAACGGCCGTATGATTGACTCGACCGGCGGGCGTATTATCGCTGACGGGCGTATGTCGGTAACATACAACAATGTTAATTTTATTAACGTTGATCTAGACCCGGTAACTCCGGGCATCCAGCGCCCTTATGGTTTTGCTGATCCTGGTTTCTTTTTATCTCCGGGTGTGTTTACAATTTCAACACCGAATGAGGTAACTGTAGCAGGAAATCGTAATACTGCAAATTCAGGCAAAAATAATTTTGTTTATAACGTTGTCCTGGATACTACGCTTGCTCCTGGTCAAACCGGTGGTACAGCGAATTCGCGTAATCGTAACTTAATAAACTTAAGTGACCCGACTGCAACAACGAATTCTCCGCAGTTTCTTGCAACTCCTGAAGCAGCGTTGCTTTATACAGCAGCTCGCTTACGGTTTGCAAATACTGACCCAAACATTAATATTCAATCATTCCTCCGTGCAAATGGTAGTAGTGTAAATATTACTCCATCAACGATTACCTTTAAAGGTCGCCGTGTAAACGCTTTCTCGCGTGAGTATGGACATATCGTTGTTCTTCCGGGTGCACGGGCTGCATTTTTCCGTGACGTAAATTTTCAAGATTTCCGCAAAGATACTACAGTAGATAGAAGAGATTATTACCAAGCTGGTGGAACAACAGCAGCACGTGCAGCAGTAAATGATGATTTACGTTCACGTTCTAATGGTGGTGGTGGTGCTCTTACAAGTTTCTCGTCACGTACGTGGCTTGTAAACTGTAATTTCACAAACAACTTTGCCCGTAATCGCGGTGGTGCTCTTCAACTTCTGGAAGCTCCGGTTGGAACTGGACTATTTCCAACTGTATCAACAGCAGCGCTTCCGAATTATCCTGGTACTGCAAACGGTGCTGTAACTGAAAATTCAACCGGTGCAGCCGTAGTTCAGGCTATTCCTGCAATTGATAATCTTGCTACGGCAACAGCTGAGCCATTTACAGATGTACAGCGTCAAGGTGTGGATGATGCACGTTTAGCGGTGTTATTAGGACGTGTTCGTCAGTTAAACTTTGATGCAAATAGAGTAATTAATGCAAATGTTCGCCAGATATTTGTACCGGGTGTAGGTACGATCTTAACTGACGATGTAAATAATGCTGCAACCTTTAATGGAACAGCTGCCAGAAATCAGGCATTTGGTGGGGCAATGGTTATTGCCGGTGCAAGTGCTGCTAATGGTGGAAGTGCTATTGAAGTGGCATTAGGTGTTAATAATGATGTTAATGGTATTTCTACCGGTTCTAATGATTATATTAACTTTAGCGGTAACATTGCTAACAATCTTCAGAATAATGCAGGTACATTGGGAGCGCGTGGTGGTGCACTATATGTAGGTGAGCAGACATCTGTAACAATTGCCGGTAGATTCAATGCTAATCAAGCGATTGTTCCATTTATCAGTGATAATCCTACTGCAGGTACAAATTCATTGAGCTATTCAATGGGTGGAGCTATTTATGTAGATGCTACTGCAGGACGTTTACAGGTTCGTGGCGGTCAGACGCTTGATTCAAGATATCCATCACACTACTTAAGCAACAGAGCTTCAAGAGGCGGTGCTATCTTCGTTGGTAATTCAGCGACATTGAGCGAAGTACGCCCATCACCAATCATTGGTGGATCTGATGCACTTATCTTAACTCGCAACTATGGGTATAATGTTGTATTTGATCGTAACGTAGCTACCTTTCATGGTGGTGCTATCTATGCTCAGAAAAACATGACCGTATATGGAGCTGGTGGTGTATCAGGTAACCTGGTTATTGGTTATTCACGCCCATTCCGTGTAGAATTTACACGTAATACAGCAGGGTATTCCGGTGGTGCTATTACATTAAATATTGATCCGGCTTTGCCATTAGCGCGCCGCTATGTACAAATAGTTCGTGCTATCTTGGACAGCAATGTGGTAGGTCTAGGAAGATTTGTTGATACTTCAGATGCAACTCTTCAAGCTTCATCCCGTGCGTTGGTTCGTGGTGGTGGTGCCATCTATACGCTAAACGCTACTCTTAATGTTCTAAAAGGAGTGGAATTCGTAATGAATACCGCAAACTTTAGTAATGGTGGAGCAGTAGCAATGGTTAGCCCTGGTGATGATTCCAGACGATATATGTTAACAGACTTAGATCAGTTAACAACCTTGCCATCAGGTGAAGCAACGACATTTACTTCGTCAAATGAAGTATTTACAAATGCTGCTTCAGCAATTACGCCGCCTGATGCACGGATGCTTACACGATTCATTGATAATGAAGCTGTTGTAAATCTTGCACAGCTTGGTACAGGAACAACTCAATTAGGTGATGTAGTACGTACACACCCTGGCGTAGGATTACCTGAAAACGGTACCGGCTTAGGTGGTGCTATTTACATTCTTGATGAAGCTTCAACAAATAATATCGGTCGTACTGATTCTATTATCTTTAATCGCGTGCGTATTCAAAATAATACTGCATTCACAGGAGCAGCGGTATATTCAGATAACTACGATCTAAAATTAGTATTCCAGCGCTCACTTATTACTAATAATACTGCATTATCTGATACAGGCCGTGAGCAGAATGCAATTACAGGGCCATATATCCGGACAACTTCGGCTTTCAGAGAAAACCCTGCATCAAGTGATCTTGCGGGAGCAATTCTCTATGGAGAAATTATCGGGCCTCTTCCGTATGCTTCTTCAAGCATTGCTGCGAATTCAATGTATGATAATACAGCACGCTTTCTGATTCGCCTTCCTGATGCTCCTAATACAAAAGGAACTTCGTCAACCGGCCTTATTGGAAGTGGTGGTGTTGATACTCTTCGCGGTAATTACTGGGGCCAGACTGAAGCACCGGTAACGACAATACTACCGGAATCAGGAACTCTTCAGGAGACTTTCTTTGTAGCTGGTGACGGTACTACGCATTTGCGTTATATCCGCAATAGTTCAAATCCTAAAGAGCAAGGGCCGTTTGAATCCTCTCAACGTTTTAACTATACGCCAATTCCTGTTGGCAACATAGCATTTGATAATCAAAATACACCGGCTGCAAATAGTATTCCAGAGAAACTATTAATGCAGGGCCGTATATATGATCTTTTTGATAAAGGTACGGACATTAAGACAGCTGATTATTCACGTCGTCGCATGTCACCGATTGAGGACTTTGCTGTAGGTATTCCAAAATCAATTCGTCGTTTTACAAATACTGCGGGTTCGCCTTCATTTAATCGCTATGTACGCCGTTTAGGACGTGATCCATTTGTAGCTGAAGTTGATGCTAATATCAATGCTCTGCAAAGTGAATTCAAGGGCGACCAGCCAATTGGTTATCCTTTATTCCTTGAAACACGCGCTAATTATAGCGGAACAGCAGAGTTGAGTAACCAGGATCATCCAAATGCTCCTACAGTTAATGAAACTGTATTCTTCGTAATCAACGAAACAACGGGTGACTTTGTACGTGCGAATCTTCGCCAAGTCACAACGTCTAGCGAGATATTCAGAGGACGGATTGAAATGCTACCAGATTCAGCAAATAGAACTGGTAATACGACATTCCGCCGTTCGGCTGAAGGATTAGCAAACTTAGGTAGTGGACGTGAGTTGTTAGCTCAATTAGCTCAGAATGGAGCAAATGAAGATGCGGCAGCACTAGTCGGACGCCGGTATGAGGCTGGTTCGAATGTCTTAGGCGCTCCAAACGAGTTTGGAGTTCAGTTTAGCAATCGTCCTCGCCTTCCAATATCAAACGATGACAATAGTCAGATTGATCAAAACAGGGTGAATCGTATTAATTTCTGGGCTGGTGAGCGCTATAGAGCGTTACCGGTTGCAAATGGAGATTTAGTTCGGGTAGTTTCTCGTACGGTACTTTGGAATGAAGGTGTAAATGCAGCTTATGATGATGCGTTAGTATTTAACGTAGGAGTTTCAACACCTCCTCCAGTATTTACAGGTAACATCAACAACCTGCGTAATCTTCTGCCGGTAGAGTTGCGTAATATGATCTTTGTAAGCGAAGATAGAACATATCCTCGTGATGTAAATGATCTAGAACGTGCTCCGGGACGTGATTCAATCTTTACAATCAGCGGAGTAGATTCAAATATCTTCTACGATCCGCGTTCAGTATTGACTCCAAATGATTTCACGCAACTAACCTATACATATAGTGTAGAGCCGGGATCTGGACTTTCATATTGGCTAACTGATACAACAATCAATGCTTCACAGGGAACAGCATTCGGTGCACGTGGCTATCGTGTTCTTGGTGGCCGTCCAACGAATCCATTTGTGGTTCCGGGTGGTGAAATGGTAACGGTAGGAATTCGTAATTTCCCGCCAAATATCAACACATTGGATTCATTACGTGCCGCAGGATTAGCTGATAGTGTTATTGCACGATATATTAATATCTTCCCGCCATATTTCCATGCGGAAGCTTATGATGTAACGAATGCACGCTACTTACAACAAGATACAATTAATGTAGGTGCTAATTCAATAGCTACATATCAGTTTAGAGTATTTGTAACAGATACTAATCCTATCTTCACACAGAATGTTTATAAGTGTGGAACAGATGAGATGCTTGTTGCAAATTTAACAGATAAACTACGTTTCCAGATTGACCTTCAGACTGATGATGAAGCTGAAGATGCGGCAGCAGCAGCACGCGGTTGGGACTTCCGTTATGGTAAAACAGCTTATGGATTCCAATCAATTGCACTTCGCCGTAATCCAACTGATTCAGTAACAGATGAAGTGACTCTAGTACGTCCTACCTGGATGTCTAATCAGTACTTTAGACAATATGGTGATTTTAATGCTCTGGATCCATTTGGTGCAGACTTTACATCAGCAGGGCAGCTAAGTATTAGAATTGATTCAGCTCAGGCATATAATTTATTAACCCCGGTACGTCAGTTTGAAGGTGCTCTAAATACCGATACTACTGTAACATTTGTGGTTAATGATGGGCATGGAAGAATTAATACACTTACACGCCGTGTAATGGTAAACGTTGCTCCACGTATTGAGAATGCTACTTTCCCTGATGCAATCGAAGATCAGGATTATAATATAGCACTTCTTGATTCACTACGTCGAGTCCGTGTAACAGATCCAAACTTCGGCCAGGATCAGAGATTCAAATTGCTTTATGCTAACGATACAAGCACATTTATCCCTCGTGATGAGTGTTTCGCAGATGAAGCAGGTTCATTCGATGTGCGCAATTCAAAAACAGCGCCAAACTGGTTAAAGATTGATCCTGTAAGTGGAATTCTTTTTGGAACACCACGTGTAACAGACTTGCCATTTAACGATACAACCGTAACATTTACGGTAGTTGTAAAAGATGAAGGCGGGTTAACAGATGTACGCACATTCACAATTCGCGTAATAGCTGTAAATCATCCTCCGATCCTAACTGCAATTCCGACTGTCCAATGTATTGAGATTGGTAAATCATATACTGGCACAATCGTGCTTAGAGATATTGATCTTACACGTAAGGGAACTAATGGAAATGAGACCGTTACAATTACAACTGAAAGTGGCTTTACAGTTACCCCAAGTGTGATTTCGGGACCTCAGACAACGGATTCAGTAACCCTGACGATTACAGCTACGAACTTCCAGGATACTCTTGATGCTCAAGGTAAAGCAACTCTTTACATTACAGCAACAGATAAAGCTGGAGCAAGAAGGACAATCAGCTATAAAATTAATGTATCTCAACCAACAGACTTTATTGTACCAATGACTATTTCAAATAGCAAAGGCGCATTCCAGGTTATTGAATGGGGTACAGCAGTCAATGCTACAACTGGTGAATCTGCAAATGCAGTAGGTAAACTCGATTCTAACTATTGTGAATATGAATTACCTCCAATTCCACCAATTGATGTGTATGACACTCGTTGGACAATACCTTCGTCAAATGGTGCCCTAAGGGATATTTTCCCAAGAGCAGTAGCTGGGGTGATCGGCGAAGCATATTACAAAGGCCGCTTCCAGGCGGGTGATGTAGTTGGAAATACCTCGCCTAATTATCCTGTAACCATCAAATGGAATAAAAATAATGTTCCAGCAAAAACTGATGCAGTACGCAACCCGGCAGGAAGTTCATGGTGGTTATTAGATGGTAGCTCGCAGGGTAATATCTTTGCGATCAATATGAGAACAGGTGCATCTCGTAGTGCTCAAGATATCAATGTTGATACAAGCGCTGCTGATGGTACAATTACTGTTACTATCTTCCGTGACGCGATAAGCAACTTCGTTATTAGATATGACTTTGCAAGTGGCGTAGAAGACGAGCAGCCGGTAGCAGGATTCAATAGCGAATCTTTCCAAAACATACCTAATCCATTCTCAGGCAGCACGAAAATGCAATTTACTCTTCCTGTAGAAGGAAAGGTAACGTTTGAGATATTTGATGCTTTAGGAAGCAAAGTAGCTGACTTTAGCGGATTCTATCCTGCAGGGACTGCAAACGTAATAGAATGGAATGCAAAAGATGGAAATGGCATAGCATTACCGTCAGGTATGTATGTAGCGCGTCTATCAAGTGGTTCAGTGAATATGACACGTCAGATGATGATTATTCGCTAAGAATAATGTTTTGCAGGAGGGTTCTTTATATAAAGAACCCTCAGCAAGATTACTAATACGATAATAATTTAAAAAAAATAAAGGAGTAATTATGAAATACCGTGTCCTTCTGGCAGTAGGTGCAGCTCTAGGTTTATACTTTGGCGCAACTACACAACAGGCACAGGCAGATGTTACGGCGGATTTTAGGGCTGCTACCAAAGTAGGCAATCGTCCTTATACTCCACTGGTTAGCAAGACAGTCCTGCCTGCTGACGACTTTAGACTTCCCCCACAGATTGGATCAAGTGATCCTGCTGATAGAGATGATGGGTATGTTCGAGTTAATCTACCATTCCAATTTTCTTATAATGGTACGCTTTATAGTGATGTCTGGATAAATATTAATGGATTTGTGTTGTTTACGAAAACACAGCCACCTAATATTCCGGCAGATAATCCTCAGTCACTGTTTACAAATACACAACCGGTAAATATTGTTGCTCCATTTTTTGGAGATCACTATTATCGTAAAGGTCCGGGAACACTTGGTGAATCACAGTATTTGCCATCAGAGATTTCTTATGGAACACGTTCTGTAAATGATGGAAGCGGGACATTCAGAAATGCATTTATAGTGCAATGGCAAAATTTGAATATTAATAATGAGCTTATTCCATCAAGTGTTGCTAATTTTCAACTTTATCTATATGAGTCAGATAGCCTAAGATTAGGAAATACAAACAATTTTCAAGGTGATATTGAATTTGCATACGGACAAATTGGTGGAAACGGTTCAACTGTAGTAACTCAAGGCGCGTCAGTTGGAATTAAAGGGGAAAATGGAGATTATATTAATGCACTTGAGTTTAATGGTAACATTAATACAGCTCGTACAAGTACACGCCTTTCAAATTTATGGCAGCCTTCAGGTGGTAGTGACACTGTTGTCCGTCTAAGTGTAAATGTACGTCTTCTTGTAAGTGGTTGGGGTGATGGCGATGCTGATCTTTCACAGGTTGGTAAGCACCGTGGATTACCACAGAATCGTTTTGTAACAGTGAATGATGCTCGCGTTATCCTACGTGCACAAGCAATGAATCGTCCATTAGATAGTCTTCGCGAGCGCAATGCTTTTCATGGAGATGTAAATCATAACGGTCGGTATTATTTTTCTACAAGAAGTGCTGATAACTCAACTGATGTACCACGTTACCGTCGCTCGGTGATAAATCGTAATCTGTCTGATTATGATTTAACAAATGTGGCACCAGATAATTCTTTGCCATTTCTTGCAGGAAATCCATCATTCTTCTTCGAAGCAACGGAATATGATGCTGCTTTAATTATGCTATACATGTCAGGACGTGTACCAACACTTCCTTGGTTGCTTGACACCATTATCCCTTACGGACGTGCTGGTGTTAATGAAAAGTCTGCAAATGATGTAGCAATCGGAACACCAGTTAATGTAGATGGAAATACATATCGTATCCCTGTACAATTAAATGGTTTTGCTAAAGGCGCTATTGCAACCAAATTCAACGTGAACGGAGAGATTCTTGAAGTTAGTGGCGTAGAACTTGGTGAAAACAAGGTGCTTATTGAAGGGAATGGAAGTACTGTAGTAATCAGTGCAACTGGCGAATTTAATGCAAACGAGCCAATTGCCTATATTACTGTAAAAACTTCAGATGCAAGCTTAACAATAAATGAAGTTCGATTTAATGATAATCAAAAGTCAGGACAGTCGATATTGGTAAATAAGGATGAAAATGCAAATACACAAGCATTATCTAACTATCCAAATCCTGTAGTTAATACAACTTCTATTACAGTTGCAATTCCACAAAATGGAAATTACGAACTTGCTATATTTGATATGCTTGGTAATAAAGTGAAAACTTTAAAAGCAGGTCTGATGGATAAGGGAATGAATGTAACTGAATGGAATGGAACAGACGACAGCGGTAATTCAGTAGGAGCCGGTACATATACCTATCGCCTACAAGGAGAAGGTATGACAATGAATAAAACACTTGTTGTAATTCGTTAAGATGCAGCAATTGCTTTTAAAAAAAGTGCTTACATGGGTGCTGCCACTGATATTAATTATCAGTGCGCAGCCCCTGATGGCGCAAGTAGCAACAATATCTGCATATGCAGTTGATACAGTAGATGTTTGCTCGGGAAGTAAGCGGGTAGTGGTAGCTGTATCATTAGGACAAGTAGGACAAATAGGACAAGTTTTAAAAAGTGATAGTTTACTGTACTTTGACATAGAATTAAAATTTGATCAAAATAAAATAAAGTTTGATCAGGTGTTGACAAGTGGAACTCTTAGTGAAAAATTTACAGGATTTCCAACCCAGGGTTACTTTGCCGGTAAAGGAGTGGTAAGAGCGACAGGTGGAAATATCCAAGATATTCCTGTAACAGGGAGTGAACCACTGATAGCCTTCCTGGGTACTGTGCTAAGCACATGTGCAGATACAGTTAATGTAGAAATATCATATTTTGATATAGAATTTAAAAGGCCGATTACCGATACGGTAAATGCAAAAGTACTGGTGCAGGAAGGAAAGTCTTTAAAAAGATTTGCTTCTGTAAAAGCATCACAAGATAGTTTAAATTTTAATGATAGCATTCTTACTCAGCAGGTAATATTTTCTATAAATGCCTCGACTGGAACAAAGCTAAGGGAGGGGATTTTAAAAGTGGATTATAATACATCCAGTTTTAAAATATCACAAATAGCAGCAGAGACGCAAGATATTGAAATTGTAAAAGTGGACTCAACAATAACGGGAGTTGAAATTTCTTTTAAAAATCTGGATACAAATTCAGCAGTAGATCGCAAGATTAAAGCAGTTTTTAAAAGAGAAAGAGATACAAATGAAGTAAGTAGCATAAATGTGGTTTTAAAAGATATAAATGATTGCTCGTGTGTTTCTTTTTTAAAAGATAGTGTGTCAATCTCAGTTACAAACCAAAAAAAGATCATTAATACAATAGATAGAATAAATAATATAAAAGAATGGAAAGTAGAGGATTTAAAAGATAGCTGGAAAATAGAGATAGATGACAGATATGAAATTATGGTATATTCAATCCTGGGCCAATTAAGAGGAAAATACAGAAGTACAGGAAATTCCATAATTATAGATAAAAATTCATTAGAGGCAGGTAAATACATCGCAGTTATAAGGAATGTATTTACTAATACAAGGGAAATTATAACACTTAATAAATAAAGTTTTTATTCAATGGTCCTATTTACAAAATTAGGAGAAAGCATTATGCAAAACTGGTATCCGTTACAAGGGAGAAATAGTCTCCTGAAAGCTTTCGCTTTGATTATGGGCATGGTCATCTGTGGCAGCTCATTTGCTCAGGCACAGCTACTTAGACCGCAAGTTCCACAATTGAGCTTGATATCCCGTCCAAATCCCAACTCAACTGGGAATGGGACAAATTATCCGGATGACCGGATATATGTACCGAAAGCAATAAATTTAAATAGTGAGCCTCGGGAAATCCTTGTGCCTGTATTTATAAAAAATTGCTTTTTAAATGGTATTGACCCTAGGTTCAATGCTACGCCGATTTATAGCTTTCAGTTTAAAGTACAATACGATGAGCGTATTTTTAGAGCAGTAGGCCTTGAGCGTTTTGGCCCGCTTTCCAGTGATACTAATTCACTTGCAAGAGAATTTGATCTTAGCTTTGATGATACAGAGGATGATACATATCAGACAAGTCTTGGTGTAGTAACTCCTAACCGCTTCTTCGGTAGAAGAATCCGTATTGCAGGAGCTTCTACAAAGCCCTTAGCTCCGACTACCGCAGCAGGACAAACAGATCCATATGATAAATCTGTTGATTGTAATGCACGTGAGTTTCAGGAATTATTATATATCCGTTTTCGTGTAGTAGGAACAAGCTCAGGAGTTGGTACAACAAATACTCCTATCATTATTACTAACGATACATTACGGTATAATGACTTAAATATAGCTCAGCAGTCCCCATTCCCAGGAACTCCTGAGTATCCTACTCCGGCAGTAGGTGACCTCAATTTTGGACTTGCTGGATTAGATCGTCTTTCAAATCCGGCAGAACCGATTAAGCCGGGTGTGATTTATGCAGTAGTTACAGATGTTCCGCGCTTTTCTTTCTTACCGAATGTTGGTTTAGATGCTAAAGTGCGTCAACTTTCCAATACTTTATGGGAGTTAACTACTCCAATAGTAGTAGAAGATGGCGCAACAATCAATCCAAATTTAGCAAACAGCCGGGGTACACAGGCGATCAATGTTATCGCGGATCCGTCAATATCTTTTACACGCCTCACAGATATTAGTGTTGAGTCAAGCTCAAAATGGTTAAAGTTTTTAACCTTTGGCGCAAAAAACCCAATTCCTTCTGCTAGAAGATTTGGTGAGATAGATTACATTGATAATGGTATTCTTGGACCTGGAGGTCCTGGATTTCAAAATGCCGATCAAACTGTAACAACACAGAAAGATCCATTATTGAATTTCCGTATCGTAGTAGATCCAAATGAACTTGATCCTCAGATTAAGGACGATTTGGATGCTACAGGTATCTATGTGGGCTATATCACATTTCGTTCAGCATCTGCAGAATTTACACCGGTTCGTTTGAAAGTAACATATATCAATGTTCGCCGTCCGAACGAGCCAAATAATACAAATGGTGGTGGAACAGGTATCCGTTTTGATATTACACGTGTTGGTGCCGGATCGGTTACTTCAAAATTAATGATCGGAACCGGATTACGTGCAACAGATGGTGTAGATACATTGTTTGGAGAATTTCCATATCCTGATCCTCAGGGCACAGGAGTTTTCAGCGCACGTTTATACAGCACAAATCCTGAAGTTACAGATCACGTAAATGGCCTGGGAGATTTAACAGGAATGTATGAATCTCGTGATATACGGAACGTTAATGCAGATACTACGCTAATCTATAAAGTACGTTTTGAGCGTGGTGCTGGCTTTACGACATCACAGGTAACGGTCACGTATGATACCGAAGATTTCCCAAGCGAAGGACAACTATTTATTCGTGATACATTAAATGGAACACGCTTTAGCTTTGACCTGCGTACAGCAGGAACGGGATTAGGTGGTACACGTCGCTCAATTACAATTAACGATGCTGCTATTAGCTCCTTTATTATTGAATATACATTACCAAAAGTAATTGAATATCCGGTAACAAGAAGAGGTTGGAATTTACTTTCTCTTCCGGTACGTCCGTCAAGCACGAGCTGGGATGATATCTATCCTAATCGCTTAACTGAGCAACCGATTATTTACTCAAAAGGAATTTATCAGGATGCAGCAGTTCCTAAAGTTGGAATTGGATACTTTGTTCGATTTGGCCCGGTAGTTGACAATAAAGTTGCTGGTACGCGCCTTCAGAGAATTGATTTCCGCGATGAAGTAAATATCTCAACCGGATGGAATACTATCGGTAGTTTATCAGTACCGGTAAATATTGACAGAATTCAGTTTGATCCAATTGCTGGACAGCCGACGCCACGCAGAACTGGTGGAGTGTACGGATATGTGACAGATCGTGGGTATGTTGAAGTTTCTGAACTCGTTCCAGGGCTTGGCTACTGGTTAAAAGTAACTGAAGGTTCAGCATTCCTTAAGCTAATTGCTGAAACCCGTGGAAATAGTGCTAATACTGTCAGCAATCAGGAAGTATATGCAAATAGTGCAAAGATCAGTATTACTGATGCTACACATAATGGTTCATTATACATAGCAAATCCAACAGTAAATACTGAATCATTTGAATTACCGCCACTACCTCCGGCTGATCTATTCGATGTACGCTTTACTAATAACAGCAGTGTTGCTACTGGTAATGCAGCGATCAGAATCCAGGGTGCAGAATATCCTGTAAACGTAGCAGTTGAAAACACAAATGCTCAATATACAGTGGTAAATGCAGCTACAGGCGAAATCATTGGTAATATTGGAAAAGGAGAGAGCGTTCAAATTGCAGATAAGAAAGTAGGTACTATTAAATTGCTTCAGGCAAGCAATGGTGCAGCTAACTTTGATGTAAAAGTATCTCCAAACCCGGTTTCAAATGTTGCTACAATTACATATTCTATGCCTAATGCTGGTGTAGCTACTGTAAAAGTATTTAATGCTCTTGGACAGGAAGTACAAACTCTTGTTAGTGGAGCAGTAGCTGGAGCAACTCAGGAATTGACATTCAATGCAAGCACACTTCCAAGCGGACAGTATCTTGTAAAATTCGTTGCTGGTGAAACAGTAATCGTTCGCACAATTACTGTAACGCACTAAGAAATATTCCTTTAAAAAGGAAAATTAATTCTACAATGGGCAACAATGGCGCAATCCGTTGTTGCCCATTTTTATACATATCTTCTACGTAAGAGGTGTAGATATGACTGGAAAGAATCTTTTAAAAATATTTATAGCACTGGTAATTAGCTATAGTTCTGCATTTGCCCAACCTGATAGCATTACTATTAAAATGATGCTATCCGGCAAACCGGGACAAACCATTGTCGTTCCATTGGAATTTGGCATAAAAAAAGGAGCTACTGATGGCTACGATAAAGCTTTAGGTGAAAAGGACATTTACCCTGGCTATCCGCCAAGTGGGTTGGGTGGGCGTTTTGCATTCTATGATACAATAATGGATTTGAATATTTATAGCTATAGAGATTTCCGCGGATTTGAAAGTACAACTCAGTTTACAAAGACATACGATTTGGGAATCGCGCCCGGGCCGGTTCGTCAGGGTGATAAAGATGACAGTTATAAAGATTTTTATATCAGATGGCAACCACTTTCACAATATATAGATTCAGCAAGAATTCAGGATTTAGTGACAGGAAATATTATCAATATCAGTTTAAAAGATTCAACCGAAGCGCTCTATACGAATGAAAATATAGAAAATCTCCGTATCACGGTTCATTTTAATATGTCGCCAGAACCTGAATCAGTCGAGGATTTTAAAACGAATAATCAAGATGCTGTACTAAGTATTTATCCAAATCCTGCGCAAGACAAGCTGTTCATTCATTCGGATAATATTACGAAATATTCGATCATATCAGTAACAGGGCAAACTGTTTTATCAGGAGAAGCACTCCCTTTAAAACCAATTGACCTGAATAATCTGCCAGCTGGAGTTTATGCGATCGTTATTACAACAGATACCGACAAAAAAATTCAACGATTTATAAAGCAATAATTGAAGTTTTTAAAAGGAAAAGTTTTTAAAAGAAATAGTTACGATGAATCAGGAACAACAAATATTAGAGAATCTGGGGATCGAAGGATTTACATATTCGGATCTGTATGATCCCTATCGCCTGCATGATCTTTTAAAAGAATTCAATCTTTTCTATGATACTATCGATCCCGATGGTTTTAAAAACTTTGATGAATATCGGGGGAATTCCGGTGCGGGCAAGACTCAACCACAGATCTCGGAAATCCTGATCAATGCCGGAAAAGCTTTGGAAATGTTCCTCATAAAGCTTTTTAAAATCGAAGGTGAAGTGGAAATTCTGCATGGCCGGCTCAGCAATGAGCAGCTTGTGATGCGTTTTAAAATGAATTTTGTTAAAAAAGGAATGATCCGTAAAAAGGATGTTCCCCAAATTCAGACAGAAGAACGTTTAAAAGAATTAGAGCAATTCTATCAGAATTTTCAAACCGGAGCTTTTAAAAACCTGCCGTGGAATAATGATGAAGAGCTTGCCTTCGCTGCCGTTGTAGAGGAAATGCAGGATGCTGTAAATGGCAGATTTCGTGAGAATGTTTTAAAAACTTTTGAATCTGACGCGCAGGAAAAAGATACCGTAACCGAAAAAGCAAAAGAAGCATTAGCGCAGCTTGAGGAATACTATTTCTTACGAAGATTCCTTTACCCGGAAAGTTTTAAAAATTGGTTGAGTTCGTGGGCGCCGGAAAAACTGAATTTTGAAAACCTTGTGGAAGTAGAAAGGGCGAATGCGAAAATTCCTGAAATCATGATCGGGCCGGAGCATAAACTTCACAGGCGTGACGGTTTTAAACTGACGGACAATCGCGGTACGCTGCGCGAATCCATGAAGGAAATTGAATACTGCCTGATCTGCCACGAGCGGGAGAAAGATTCGTGCTCGCATGGTTTAAAAGAAAAAACAGGGGAATTGAAGCTGAATCCGCTTGGCATTAAGTTGACGGGATGTCCGCTGGAAGAGCGCATCAGTGAAATGCACAAGCTGAAAGGCACAGGCTTCTCCATCGGCGCGCTTGCGATGATCGCAATTGACAATCCGATGTGCGCGGGAACGGGACACCGTATTTGCAATGATTGTATGAAAGCGTGCATTTTTCAAAAGCAGGAGCCGGTGAATATTCCAAAGGTGGAAACCTCTATCCTGACCGATGTGCTTCGCCTGCCGTGGGGTTTTGAAATTTACGCACTGCTGACTCGGTGGAATCCTTTAAAGATCGAACGTCCGGCGCCGATTCCGTATAATGGAAAGAAGGTTCTCGTTGTTGGGTTAGGCCCTGCCGGATATACGTTATGTAATCATCTTTTAAATGAAGGTTTCGCCGTTGTTGGCGTGGAAGGTTTAAAAGTAGAAGCTTTAAAAGATATTCTGGAACGGGATATTTCAGAGCCGGTGTACGATTTTTCAAAAGAGATCGAGCGTCCATTGGACGAGCGTGTTTTGGAAGGTTTTGGTGGTGTAAGTGAATATGGAATTACAGTGAGGTGGGATAAGAATTTTCTTACAGTCTTACATTTAATTTTAGAGCGCCGTAATTCTTTTAAAATCCTCGATGGAGTCCGTTTTGGCGGAACGATGCTGATAGAAGATGCGTGGGAAATGGGATTTGACCATATAGCCCTGGCAGCAGGAGCAGGACGCCCGACGATCATTTCCATGAAAAATAATATCAGCCGCGGAATTCGCAAAGCGTCGGATTTTCTGATGGCGCTGCAATTAACCGGCGCTGCAAAGAAAGATTCTTTGGCAAATCTCCAGGTTCAACTCCCGGCAATCGTGATCGGTGGCGGACTGACCGGTACCGATACTGCAACGGAAACGCTCGCATATTACCCGGTCCAGGTGGAAAAATTTGCAGAACGCGCTGATCTTTTAAAAGAGCAGATGGGCGAAGATGAGTTCTGGAAAATGTATGATGAAGAAGAATTAGTTATCGGAAAGCGGTTTTACGAACATGGAAAGCTGATCCAGCAGGAACGTGAACGCGCAGTAGCCGCAGGTGAAAAACCGAATTTTCTCCCGCTTTTAAATCAATGGGGCGGCGTTACACTAGTGTATCGAAAAATGCTACAGGACTCTCCGGCCTATCGTTTAAATCATGAAGAAGTAATTGAAGCGCTTCGCGAAGGAATTTACATTGCGGAAAATCTCTCTCCGTACGAGGCAAAATTAGATCAGTATGGTGCAGTAGAAAGCGTGGTTTTTGAAAGGCATCAAAAACGGGAAGATGCGCGCTACGTAGATACAGGCGAAAAAGTTGAGCTTCAGGCGAGAGCGGTTTTCGTAGCAGCGGGTACGGCGCCGAATATTACGTACGAACATGAATATGCAGGAACGTTTGAACTGGATAGCCGCCAGCAATTCTATACTGCACATGAAGTTGCACACAATGAATTGAGTGAAATAGCTGCGCTGGGATAAAGAAAATCTTTTAAAAAGGTAGTCGAAATGGCCACCTTTTTTTGTTTAAACCTATAAAATCTGTATTTTGTAGTAAATTGAAATTACATTTGTAGTATTATTGCTTGAAAAGTTTCGTTAAATAGTAATTTCTGCCAGCGCTACGAAGCACAAAAATTGTTTTTAAAAAGGAGAAGCTTAGTTTGCCACACGATCAAACAGAGCCACATAGATCACAGGAAAAAAGAAAAGCACAGGCGTTTACACCTCCTGCCGCTAAGGAAAACCAGACAGGCGGAGCACCGCGTGAGCGCCGCTACCCCGATAAGCCTTTTAAAAAGCCTCGCGAGCAGCAACAACGCAATGACAGGCCGGAGCCAATCTATATTTCAGTAGTAATTCCACTTTTAAACGAAGAGGGCTCACTGCCGGAGCTTGCCGCGCGCCTTGAAACGCAGCTTCAGGTAGTTGCGCAAAATGCGTGGGAAGTGTTATTCATTGATGATGGTTCGACCGATACTTCATTTCAGGTAATTCGTGATCTAAACCGCCGTAATCCACGTTTTAAAGCCATCAGGTTTCGCCGTAATTATGGTAAATCCGCAGCGCTTGCGGTTGGATTTGCAGATGCGCGCGGAAAATATGTAATTACAATGGATGCCGACCTGCAGGATGATCCCGCTGAAATTCCTGCGCTGCTTGAAACTTTAAAAAGCGGTTATGACCTGGTATCGGGTTGGAAGAAAAAACGATATGATCCGATCAGTAAAACTCTCCCATCAAAATTTTTTAATTGGGTAACATCCAAAGCCAGCGGTATAAAACTGCATGATTTTAACTGTGGTTTAAAAGGCTATCGCCGTGAAGTGGTAAAATCACTTCAGGTTTATGGCGAGATGCACCGTTACCTTCCCGCACTTGCTCATTGGGATGGTTTTAAAGTAACGGAAATCCCTGTACAGCATCATCCGCGTATTCACGGCCATTCTAAATTTGGCGCGAGCAGGTTTTTAAAAGGATTTTTAGACCTCCTGACGGTACTTTTTACCACACGATACACTAAGCGTCCGCTTCACCTTTTTGGGACGGTTGGAGCGCTTTTGGCGCTTATTGGGTTTTTAATTGACCTTTACCTGACGATTGAGTGGGTGCTCGGAAAAACGAATCTGAGCAATCGCCCGTTAGCTATCTTTGGGATTGGCCTGATAATTGTAGGAGTACAACTTATTTCCATCGGCCTGATCGCGGAATTGATCGTAAAAAATTCCATGCAGAATTTTAAATATAACATCCAGGAACGCCTGTATTAATTGTGCTTTTAAAAAGTAATATAATGGATCATATCGCATTACGATTGTATAAAACCGCATTTGCCGTTATTTTTATAGCGCTTTTGTCTATACCTTTAAAAGCGCAGACCAACCGGAATTTCCAGCTTACCGGCGGTCTGACGACTATGTGGATCGTGAACGAGAATGCCGCACTTGAAAATATCGTGCCGCATCAGGAAGGCGAAGTGCCCGGGGCGGGATTTGACGGCCAGCAGGTAGGGTTATCGTTAAGGATGCTGTACGGCATAGATACTAAGAGAAAGCTGAGAATAACCACCGGCCTGGATTATTATTTCCTGCGTGGTGTACAGCGTATCCAACTCGCCGCGTCCACATACTTTATTAAATATCCTGTAGATATGCCGACACTTGTACTTGGTACAGAATATGCGTTCTTAGAGTATCCACCCGGAGATGCGCGGATATATGCAGGTATAGAAGCCAGAGGAGCCTTTATTATTGCCAAGCAGTTTGATTTTCGCTGGGTTCGATTGGGCGATAATATAGTTTTAGATATAGGACATGGAGAGAAAAAACCGGACGCCTTCCGTCTTGGCGGCGCTGTACGCCTTGGTATAGATGGTGAAATTTCCGACCCGATTTATGTTAATTTTAGTGCCGGATATGGCATAGTCAATCTAATCGGCCGCGATCACGCGCGAGGTGAACTCTTTACTCCTGACAATAGCGAAGCTCCACTACCATATCCAGATGATCACGAAGGGTATATCCACAATATGCTTGTTTCCTTTTTACTACAATACAGGTTTTAAAATATGCAGGTATTAAATAATATCAAGATTCATGAAAACTGCCTGCATTTTCGCGGAGATATACCATGCGCTCCGCACAAGGAATATGGTGTGCATTGCGACGGTTGTAGTTTTTATAAGCCGCAGCAGAAATCTATTCTTATTATAAAACTTGGGGCAATTGGTGATGTGATCCGTACAACGCCGCTGCTTTTAAAAATCCAGCAGGAATACCCGAATGCCGCTATCTGGTGGGTAACGCATACGCCGGAGTTTTTGCCAAAAAATGTTCACCGTCCTTTAAAATTCAATGATGAGTCAATTCTCGTCCTGCGGGCAACGGAATTTGATACGATCATAAATCTTGATAAAGATGCTTCCGCATGCGCGCTTTTAAAAATGCTTGATGCGCCGGAAAAGATCGGTTTTACGTTAAAAAATGGAAAGCCATCGCCCGTTGATGCGCGTGCAGAACATAAATTCGTTACTGGAATTTTCGATGACATCAATCAGAATAATAAAAAATCATACGTTCAGGAAGCGTTCGAGATTTGCGGTTGGGAATTTAAAGGCGAAGAATATCTGCTTCGCGATGTCGAAAAAATTGACTGGCGCATTCCTTCCGGCGGAAGACCAATTATCGGTTTAAATACAGGTTGCGGTGAGCGCTGGATTTCCCGTCTCTGGCCGCGCGAGTCTTGGGCTGATCTTATCGTAAAGCTCCAGAAGGCTGGTTTTTGCCCAATACTTCTCGGCGGTAAGGATGAGCACGATTTCAATACAAATCTTTCAAAAGAAACGGGCGCCTATTATGCAGGGCAATTCCCACTGCCACAATTCATCTCACTCATGAATGAGTGCGACGTGATCGTTTCGGGCGTAACAATGGCAATGCACATCGCCATCGCTTTAAAAAAGCACTTGGTGCTATTCAATAATATTTTTAATCCTTACGAATTTGAATTGTACGGGCGCGGCGAGATCATCCAGCCGAAAAACCCATGTCACTGCTTTTACAGCCCGAAATGTACGAATCCAAGCTATCAGTGCATGGATTCACTCGGAACAGACCAGATTTTTGACGCTGTGTGCCGCTCGGTATCAGCTTCTGTAGAGCGATGAGTGATCTTTTAAAAAACGATTCTTTTAAAAAGAAAATCGTCATCGTCGGCCCTGCGTATCCGTATCGCGGCGGCCCGGCACTCTTCGTCGGCAACCTCTACGAACAGCTTGTAAAAGACTTCGACGTGGAGGTTTTTTCCTTTACGCGGCTTTATCCGCAATTGCTTTTCCCCGGTGTTCGGCAGGAAGACGTGAGCAAGGTCCCGGCAAAACCGCATCCTGTTCATCGCACGATTGACTCGATAAATCCCCTCACGTGGTACAAAACTGCGCGCGAAATCCTGCTTTTAAAACCTGACCTTGTTGCTTTTGACTGGTATCAGCCATTTTTCGGAATGGCGTATAATATTATTGCGGGAATTTTAAAAAAGGCCGGAATAAAAGTGCTTTTCATCACGGAAAATGTGATTTCCCACGAAGCGCGTTTCATTGATACTTTCCTCACGAAAATCGCGCTGCGCCACGCCGACGCTTTCCTCACGCTGTCCGATTCTGTTCGCGACTTTTTAAAAAGTATGTTTGGCGGAAAACCCATCTGGCAATCCACGCTCCCGCTTTTTCACACAAGCGAAAACGCCGCGCAAACGTGGACGCCTGAAAGCGCGAAAGAAAAGCTCGTTTTAAAAAACAAAAATGTAATTCTTTTTTTCGGTTATATTCGCAAGTACAAAGGTTTGCGCGACCTGATTGCGGCGTTTCCGGCGGTTTTAAAAAAGGTGCCAGACGCACATCTGCTCATCGTTGGTGAGTCGTACGAAAATGTGGAAGAATATCACGCGCTCATTAAACAGAGCGGCACTGAAGCTTCCATCACGATGATAAACGAGTACGTGCCGAATGAGGATATTCCGCTCTACTACACGGCGGCGGACGTCGTTGCGCTGCCGTATATTTCCGCAACGCAGTCCGGCATTGTGAAAATCGCTTTCGGTTTTGAAAAACCGGTTGTGGCAACAGATGTTGGTGGACTGGCGGAAGAGGTTTTAAAAACGGGTGCGGGGATTGTTGTTCCGCCGCATGATGTTGAAAAATTCGCGCAGGCGCTGATTGACTTTTTTAAAAATTCCAATATTGAAGCTTTTAAAAAAGGTGCGCGCGAGGCGAAGGAGTCGAATGATTTTTCAAAGATCGGTGGAATTTTTAAAGAGATTTTAGCGAAGAGTTAGGGCTTTTAAAACTTCTTCATAATAAAACTGTCATTCCCCTGAAAAGGGGAATCAACGCTAGAAGAAGTTGGAAAATAGTGCAATACATCTTCTAAAAGTGCCGGTTTTAAAACGAATATTATAACTTGGCGCGTCTAACTGTCGTTGATTCCCCTTTTCAGGGGAATGACAGACGTAAAAAAGAATTGATTTGACGCGAATTGCTCACGATTGAAGAAAGATTCCGGACAAGCCGGAATGACAATACTTTTTAAAAGCATTTAAAAAATAGAATTTTAAAAACAACAATGCCCGATATATTACAAACAATCAACGCGGCGCCCGATATTACGTCAAATGACAAATATTACTGGGGCTATCAGTTTCAGCTGGGGCGCGATGTGCTGGTGCCGTATGTGCGGCAGCATGGCGGCTTTAAAAGCGGGGACGCGGTGGTGGAAATCGGCGCGGCGGAAGGCGGCGTTCTGATGGCTTTTAAAGAGGCGGGTGCGGGGCTGACGGCGGGAACGGATATTGCGACGTACCGCATCGGCATCGGGCAGCAGATTAGCAATAAGCTCGGGCTTGGCATTGAATTCAGCGAGCATGATATTTTAGGTGCGGAGCCGAAGGGGCACTGGCGGAATGCGTTTGACCTGGCGATTTTGCGTGATGTGATAGAGCACCTGGACGACGCGGAGCTGGCCATCCGCAATATCCGCAAGGTGCTGAAACCCGGCGGGCACCTGCTCGTGACGTTTCCGCCGTATAATTCGCCCTATGGCGGGCATCAGCACATTTTAAAAAATGCGCTCGGCAAGCTGCCGTATGTGCACCTGCTGCCGGAACCGTTTTTCAGCGCGATTGTGGATTCGGGCGATGCGCATGAGGTGGATAAGGAGGAAGTGCATCGTTTAAAAAGAATTCGCCTGTCGGCGGGGAAGTTTTTAAAAGCGGCGCGCTCGGCGGGTTACGATATTGTGCGCGAAGATTATTACCTGCTGCGCCCGGTTTTTAAAATGAAGTTCGGGCTGCCCGCCATTCCGCTCACTCCTTTGAAAAGCATTCCCGGCGTGAAGGAAATCCTTGCGCTTGAGGCGACGTATCTTTTGAAGATGAAGTAGGTTTTTAAAAGAATTGATATTTAAATGAAAAATTATTTCTTAATTTTCAGGAATACCTAAACGATAATAAAACAACCCCGGAGCTACTAATGAAGCGAATTTTATTCTTATTTGCTTTCCTCATTTTTTCATTTGATATTGCCTTGGCTCAGGTAGGCTTTAATCCTGATACATTAGATTTTGGTAAAATTTGTGTAGGAAATTCAAAAGTATTAGCTGTTACTTTTGAAAACTTCGGGATAAGTGCGCTTTCAATAAGAAACTTCGCGCCTGAAAGTAGTGGCATCTTCCAAATGAATAAAGCACGTTTAGACGATACTGTTTTGGTCGCTGGTGGAGCTATCTCATCAGCAGTGGGGTGTACTCCTCAAACATCAGGTTTATTTTTACATACTTTCAAATTAACTACTGGCAATGGTGACACATTTGCTTTAGTAGTCAAATGTGAGTCTGTAGTTTTGTATAGACCCGAGAATGGACAGATTTTACCTAACCAGATAAATCTATCTAAAACCTCTACGCAAATTATTGATACTACAATACAACTTTCTCAGTCTGGAATTCCAGTTACTATAACCTCTGTTTCAACAGCTTCACCATTTGTAATTATCAATAAAGATAAATTTCCTCTTACTACCTCCCCTCAAGATAGTATTAAAATTCAATTCACTGCACAAAATCCAGGTAGCTATACTGCTAATTTAGTTTTACGAACATATAATGTAAATTGCTTGTCAGATTCAATCATTATCACATTAAATGGCTTAGTTTCAGCTGCACCACCAGATACTTGGAATTTCACATCAAATACAGGAAATAGCGCAACTATTGCAATTCCTAAAGCTATCAAGCCAAGTACTGGGACGCGATTACTTACAAAAGGCGATGCTGTCGGGGTTTTCTTTGTAAGCGGAGCAGATACAATTTCCGGTGGCTATGGCATGTGGCAAGGTGAAAATCTCACACTGACCGTTTGGGGCGATAATGACCAGACCACAATTAAAGACGGATTTGCGCCGGGAGATACTTTACTTTACAAGGTTTGGGATGGGGAAACCGGAACAAGCTACAATGCACTTGCTACATATCAAAGCGGCTCAGCGCTTTACTCAAAAAATAATGTGTATGTTCTCAGCTCGCTTGGCGTTCGCGTAAATATGACACAAACGCTTTCTTTAAATGCCGGATGGAATACTTTTTCAAGCTATGTCCTGCCCGAAACAACAAATCTTGATGTAATTACGGCGACAATCCAACCATCGCTTTTACTTATGAAAAATGGAGCGGGTGATATTTACTGGCCGTCGCTTGGAATTAATGAAATTGGAGGATGGAATTTTCAGCATGGTTATCAGGCATATATGTTGGCAGGAAGTGCATTGCCTATTCGCGGTTTAAAATCAATTCCTGAAGCAACAGGACTTTCACTTGAAAAGGGTTGGAATCTTGTTTCGTATTTGCGCAGGTCGAATATTGATATTGCAAGTGCGCTTGGCGGAATTTCTACAGCATTGGTAGCGGCGCGGGATAATGACGGAAAAGTATATTGGCCTGCGCTCGGCATAAAAGCGCTTGATTCAATGAGAGCGGGAAACGGATATTATATTATGATGTCACAGCCAGCAACACTTACCTATCCTTCGGATATTGCAGGAATTGCTTATCGTGATAAATCGTCGGATAAAGTTCTATCAGTAGCAAGTGAAAAGAAAAAAACTGTTCATTTTACCTTCCGTAATAATACAGGCAAAAATGCTGTAATTGGAATTCCTGTTGGCTCAATCAATGGAACAGTGCCAAATGCAGAAGGTGACGAAATTGGTGTTTTTGCAAACGGCAAATGTGTTGGCGCAAGTGTTTGGGAGGGAAAGACTACGGCAATAACAGTTTGGGGCGATGACGACCAGACGCAGGAAAAAGACGGCATCAATCCGGGCGAACAAATGGAAGTAAGAGTTTGGAAA
>JAZKFS010000020.1:0-4394 GCA_040386315.1 Bacteroidota bacterium | reverse complement strand
CAGCAAACAGCGAAATCAGCGCAACGGTAATACAGTTTAAAAACGGAACAGGCTTAAAAGCAACAAATATTTTCGAGTCAGATGCAATTTATGAAGTTTTCGGCTTTAAAGCAGATTCTATCGTGCAAACTGGAATTGAGGAAAGCAGCGAGAATAGTAATGTACAAATTATTTTTAGTCAGGTAAATGAACTTATTCATATTACTTTTGCAGAATTACAAACCGCACGTATTGAGCTGCTTAATATGAATGGAAAAGAAATTAAAACTATTCCTTCTGCTTCACAGATTTCTTCAATAAGCACAAGTGGAATTCCTTCGGGCGCATATTTTGTGCGGATAAAAATTGGTGATAGAGTTTTATATAAAAAAATTATTATTGCACGATAAAAACGTAATTTTTAAAAGAGAAAGACAGTCAGTTCGACTGTCTTTTTTTATTTTTGCCAAGAGTTTTTAAAAGCTAACCGCCAAAACCCAAATCATGAAAAAAGTACTCATCATCGCATATTACTTTCCGCCGTCGGGCGGGCCGGGCGTGCAGCGCGTTTTAAAACACGTGCAGTACCTGACGGATTTTGGCTGGCAGCCGATAGTGCTGACGGTGAGCAATGGCGATTTTCCGGCGCGCGATGAGTCGCTGATGAAGAAAATTCCCGCCGGGACGATTGTGGAGCGGACGCATATTTACGAGCCGTACGACCTCTACCGCGCGCTCACGGGCAAGAAAGCCGGTACGCCGATTGACGTGAATGTGCTGAAAAAAGACGGGCAGAAAAGCGGTTTTAAAGACCGTGTGGCGGAGTTCATTCGTGCAACACTGTTCATCCCCGATGCGCGCGTAGGCTGGCTGCTGACGGCGGTGAAGCGCGGCGAAGAACTCATCAAGGAGCACGGCATTGACGCGATTTATTCGTCGTCGCCGCCGTACACGTGTTCGCTTATCGGGCGCGCTTTAAAACGCCGGACGGGGCTGCCGTGGGTGGCGGGACTGCGCGACCCGTGGACGGAATTCCTGACGACGCCGAAACGGTGGTTCCTGCCGGCGGCGATAGACCGCGCGCTGGAAAAATCTGTTTTTAAAGAAGCCGACGCGGTGGAATGCGCGTGGGAAGGCATTATCACGGACGCGCTGCGGAAATATCCCGACCTCGACGCAAAGAAATTCCATCACGTGCCGAACGGGTTTGACTCGTCGGACTTCCCGAAACTCGAAGCTTTTAAAAACGACAAATTTACGATTACCTACACGGGTTCGCTCTACGGGCGGCGCAATCCGGCGAGCTTTTTTAAAGCGCTGGAAATGCTGATAGAGCGCGGCGTTTTTAAAAGCGATGAATTTCACCTGCGGTTCGTCGGGCGGTTTGGTGCGGAAATCGAGGAAATGTTCGACAAAGCGATTTTTAAAAACTCCATAGAAATTATCAAATACGTGCCGCACGAGGAAAGTATCCGCCAGCTTTTTAAAAGCGACGCGCTGCTGCTCATCGTAGATGAAGCGAAGGAATCCGAAGAAATCGTTCCGGGAAAAGTGTACGAATATATCGGCGTGAAGCGTCCCGTCATCGCCGTTGCACCGCAGAATAGCGCGATTGCCCGGCTTCTAAAAGAAACGGGTTCGGGGAAAGTCGCCGAGCAGAGTGAAATTGAAAAGTGCGCGGCGATAATTGAAGAATATTTTAAAAACTGGAAAAGCGGTGTGGAGTTTATGCCGGATGAAAATATGATTGTGAAATATGAGCGTAGGGAATCTGCGCGTGTTTTGGCGAATCTTTTAAATGTTAGAAGTTTTTAAAAACAACACCTTTTGTCATTCCGGCTTGTCCGGAATCTTCTTTAATCGTCAGCAGTTCGCGTCAGGTTCGTTTTGCCCTTCGACAGGCTCAGGGTGAGGAGAGTTATTCTTAATTCCCCACTTTAAAAAAAGAGTGTTTTTAAAAAGTTCAAAAAGGATTTTTAAAAAAGTATTCTTAAAAGTCAAAAAATCTGCTTTTGCAAAACCTATTAGAATTAACCTCCCGCCTTTTAAAAACGTGCTTGTATAATATAAAAAAAATTGTATTTTACGGTATATAACACTGCTCACTCATTCCATTTATAACGTTTGGTGATCGTATGAAACGATGGCTCCTTCCATTACTGGCACTCACATTGTGCGCACTTACACCGATTTCTGGGCAGGCAAAAGAAAATGTTCCCGGATCATCTCGGCAGTTCTTTATAGAGAATAAAGGACAGTGGCCGGGTGAGGTTCGCTATCTGACGCGTATTGGAGGGATGGATGCGTGGGTGACGGATGGGGGAATTACGTATGATTTTCATACTTTTAAAAAGTCAAATAACCTTTTAAAAGAAAGGCGGGACCGGATCGGACATGTGGTTACAATGCGTTTTAAAAACTCACTTGCTGATATTGCAACAGAAGCGCGTGATGAGCAGCCCGGCAGATTCAATTACCTGATCGGTGAGCGTTCAAACTGGACAACGGATGTACGGCTTTTTAAAGAAGTCTCACTTTTAAAAGTCTATGATGGAATTGATGCGCGGATTTATCTGGATGAAGGTTCGCTGCGCTATGACATGGTTCTAAAAGCGGGCGCTGATGCCGGGAAAATTGCGATGACTTTTGAAGGCGCTGACAAGATCTTAATTAACAAAAAAGGCGAACTGGTTTTAAAAACAAGTTTGGGCGATGTTGTCCAGCAAAAGCTTTTTGCTTTTCAGATAATTGACGGAAAGAAGAAGAAGGTTGATTGCAAATTCGCTTTTAAAAACGGTGAGGTGGGATTTGACGTAGGGAGATATGACGCTACAAAGTCGCTGGTGATTGATCCGCTGATCTACTCGACGTATATCGGTGGGCAGTATGGTGATATTATTAACGGCGTGGCGGTGGATACTTCGGGTGCGGCGTATATTGCCGGCACAACGAGTTCGGGTAACTATCCGATAATACCGGGCGCTTATAAGGATGAATATGCGAACTCAAATACTGATGCGTTTGTAACGAAATTTGCCAAGGACGGAAAAACTCTGGCATACTCGACTTATATAGGCGGGAAGCGCGGTGACCTGGCTACTGCAATAGCAGTTGGTAAAGATATGAGGCCATGTGTTACAGGTTACACATACTCGTATGATCCGGGGTTTAATCAACCGTTCCCGACAAAGCCGACGTCATACGATACATCGTTTAATAGCCCGGGATCTGCCACTCCAAGAGCGGACGGTTTTGTTTTTAAAATGAATGCCACTTTAAGTGATCTTGATTATTCTACATTTATTGGCGGAGATGGAGAGGATTTTCCGAGGGCGATCAGTTTAGACAGAAACGGAAATGCGTATATTACAGGAGAAACTTATTCGACCAATTTGCCACGAACAACCGCACGTATGTATGCAAGCGGTGGCGCTGATGCGTTTGTGGCGAAATTCAATCCTACAGGAACCGCGCTGACATATCTCACCTATCTTGGTAACACCGGCCCGAATACCATACAGGTAAGCCCGGCGAGGCCAACCGATGATTTTGCTACGGGGATCGCTGTGGATAGTGTGGGGAATGCGTTTGTAACAGGCACTACTTTTTCTGAAAAATTTCCTGTCACGCCTGCGGCTTTTGATACAACGATTGGCCGCGGTCGTGTCTTTACACCGCCGCCACCGCCGATGGGCGGGCCTAATCCACCGCTATTTGTACATGGAGAGGATATTTTTGTTACGAAGCTGAATGCAAACGCGACATTTATATTATACTCTACATTTATCGGGGGAGACAGCTCTGATTATAGTAAAGGGATCGCGGTGGACAGACGCAGTAATGCATGGATCACGGGATACACCTATTCCAGTACGGCTGTTCTGCCGGATGCTTTTCCTATTACCACAGGAGCTTTTGATAATTCCCTGACCGGCGCGCTTGATGATCCAACTGATGCAGTACTGGTAAAGCTTAATCCGACAGGCACAGCGCTTCTGTACTCTACCTTCATAGGAGAGAAAGGCGATGAGTCAGGAATGGCAATTACTACGGACAGCGTTGGAAGTGTTTATATTGCCGGCTATACTACTTCTGCGGAATTTCCTACAACGGACAGTCCTGTGGAAGACAAAACGTTCAATGGCGGAGCGGCAGATGCATTTGCTATGAAATTTGCGTCAGCCGGAGGAGTGCCATTATATTCATCATATCTCGGCGGCTCCGGTAATGACCGGGCATTTGGTATTGCCGTCGATACAGCTCATGATGGATACGTTGCGGGTATTACTCAGTCAACGGATTTTCCTTTTAAAGCATATCCGGGAAAAGCATATGACTCTACGTTTAATGGCAGTAATGCGACAACAGAAGACGGCTTCATCAGTAAATTCCGGATGGAATGCAGTTTGTTGGTA
>JAZKFS010000019.1:51447-67911 GCA_040386315.1 Bacteroidota bacterium | reverse complement strand
AGAAAATGGTGAGCGAAGACAGCGAAAAGCGCAATGAGGAAATGGAAATCTTCATTCCGGCGGGGCCGCGTCTGGGCGATGTTGTGATTGAATCGAATGAGATTTCAAAAGGATTTGGCGATAGATTGCTCTATGAAAATCTGACGTTCTCACTGCCGCCGGGCGGAATTGTAGGAATTATCGGGCCAAACGGCGCGGGAAAAACCACGCTTTTTAAAATGATTACGGGACAGGAAACGCCGGACACAGGCACTTTTAAAATTGGCGAAACCGTCAAGCTCGGCTACATCAACCAGGACAGGCCGCTCGATCCGGAAAAAACGATTTGGGAAGAAGTGACCGGCGGCGCGGACGTGATACAACTCGGCAAACATGAAGTGAATTCCCGCGCGTACGTCGCCCGCTTCAACTTCAGCGGCAGCGACCAGCAGAAAAAAACATCCATGCTTTCCGGCGGCGAGCGTAACCGCGTCCACCTCGCCAAAATGCTGAAAGAAGGCGCCAACGTGCTGCTCCTCGATGAGCCGACAAACGACCTCGATGTCAACACCCTCCGCGCGCTGGAAGAAGCCCTCCAGGAATTCGCCGGATGCGCCGTAGTGATTTCGCACGACAGGTGGTTTCTCGACCGCATCGCCACGCACATCCTCGCCTTCGAGGGCAATAGCGAAGTCGTGTGGTTCGACGGCAACTACTCGCAGTACGAAGAAAACAAACGCCAGCGCCTCGGCATCGAAGCCGACAGGCCGCACCGCGTCACTTACAAAAAGCTTGTCCGCGAATAAGTTTTTAAAAGGATTGTTTTTAAAAAAAGAAAACCTCAGGCGTTTTTAAAATGCGTGAGGTTTTTTTTGTGTTTTTAAAAATGATTTTTAATGCTTTAACATTCGCTGTTCTAATTCTCCTAAAACAAGCGGTTGAAGTATCAGCTCATTCCTGTATGGAAGGTAATCGTCATCATACCAGCGTTTATAAACCGGATTGAAAATATTAAAAGCAAATCCGGATTTCCCGATAACGTATGGTTCCCAAACTTTTCCGACTTTTTTCAATTTCCATTTTCCAACTTTCTGTTTTATAAAAACTTCGCCTACATACGCAACAATTCCTGCAAAAAGCGAATCATATTCTCC
The DNA here is from genome assembly GCA_040386315.1 of Bacteroidota bacterium. GTDB lineage: Bacteria > Bacteroidota > Ignavibacteria > Kapaibacteriales > DASPKH01 > DASPKH01. The sequence goes on along the minus strand of JAZKFS010000019.1, from coordinate 66,778 downwards.
ACCGTTTTCGCAGTATTTTAAGATTGCTGCATCAAGTTTGTCAATACTCTCAACAGAATTATCTAATATTTTTTGCTCTAATTGTAGTGTCTGCGCTAAATTGAAAATTAGCTCAGATGTCTTTGCTGGAAAGCTATCGTCGTAAGTGAAGCGGCCTTCAAGAATATGGTGACTTTCTCCGGTTTTAAGATTTTTTATCTTTTCTATCATTTCTGTAATTCCTTTTCTCGAATACCAAACTCCTATGTCACCAGAAGTAATAAGTAAAACACTGCCATCAGTAAGTTCATAAGGTGTTAAACCGGCAACCTTACCAATTAGAGAAGTATCAAGTTTAGGTTTTTTGGCAAGGATTTCCTGAACTTGTTTTATTGTCAATGCTTTAAAATCATTAGTATTATACGTTGTATCAATCATGCTGTTAAGTTCATCAAGGGAGTCTGAATATGCCTCAGCTCGAGCCAAATCATAAGCTGAGTATGATGGTTTAGCTGAACAGCCATAAAGCAATATTGCGAATATGGTTATAGTTAAGAATTTTAAAAACATAAGTTTTGTCATTTTCTAAATTCAAATTTTCTTTTAAAAATACGCAATTCTTTTAAAAACTTCCCTTTAAAATCTCCCGCATCTCCTCAATACTCAACACATCACCGCGCCGGTGAATCATCACATGACAATTCGCACAAACAGGCCGCAAATCCTCAACCGGATTAATCTCATCACTGCTTTGAACCTGGTGAATATGAATAAAATCGCGCCCGAACTCACCATACGCTTCTTCAAAATGAAAACCGCACACAACGCACGAAAGCCCGTGAGCATCAATACATTCTGCCCGAGCAAACGGATTACGCTCATAGCGCGAGAGCGTGATATTTTCGGGGTGACTATTGTGCTTTTGCGTGTTTTTAAAAGGATTGTGGCGCACCGACTGCGTTGCCAGAAAGTCAAACCACACGGCTTCCAGCTCTTCGACGGCTTCCGGCCTGATGGAAATGCCCGAGGCCTGTGGCGCCCACTGCTGATGCTCCAGCGCACCGAGTTTTAAAACATCGAGCGTGAGAATCGGGTCAATTTTCGGATTGAGCAAAATATCAATTTCCAGCTTCACCCGATAATACAAGGCTCTCTTTTTCTCCTTACCGCTCCAGTGCTCCGCGAGAAACGGCTCCGACGCCACATAGCCCGAACCCACAATACCTTTCGGCTCCACCGCCACTGTCACAATAAACGCGCGGTCGCCCGGCTTGATTTTGCGGTGGCTCGCACAGCTCCAATGTTCGCGCAGCACACCCGTTTCCTCAAGATGATTGATGTCGTCCTCGATATCTTGCCACGGCCATTTGATGGGATTCCAGGCGAATAAGAAATGCTGACATAATTTTGAGTTAGTGGGTTTGTGAGTTGTTGAGTTAGTGAGTTTATTGAGATTTGAAAAGTTCTGAATTTTTAAAAAGCGAGCAGTACGAATTCCACACCTTTGAGCGTGGCTGTTGAGTGCTCCTTAATATACTTTGTCATTCCCCTGAAAAGGGGAATCAACGTTAGAAGAAGTTGAAAAATGATGTTGTAAAGCTTTAAAAATGCTGTTTTTAAAACGAGTATTGTAACCTTACGCGACCAACTGGAGTTGATTCCCCTTTTCAGGGGAATGACAGTTTTATAAGATAATTCCAGAAAGAAACAACTTAACAGCTCGGCCTCCAAGGAGGGGATTTTTAAAATACTCAAATTCTTTTAAAAACAGCAAAAATCAGGTTGGCTTTAAAGCAACTGCGCCGTAGCTTTGTTCTTTTAAAAAATATTCCCGTTTTAAAAACAAATGAACTCCGAAAACTACCGCCGCATAGCCGAAGCGATCCGCTACATTTCTGCTAATTTTAAAACGCAGCCATCGCTGGAAGAAGTTGCCGCGCACGTGGGTTTGAGCTATTTTCATTTTCAGCGGATCTTCACTGAGTGGGCGGGAATCAGCCCGAAGAAATTCCTGCAATTCCTCACGATTGACGAACTGAAAAAAGAGCTGCAAAACACGACAAATCTCATCGAAGCCGCAGAACTCGTTGGCCTTTCTGCACAATCGCGCGTATACGATTTATTTGTAAAAATCGAAGCCGTAACGCCGCAGGAATTTAAAACGGCAGGCGCTGGCGTTGAAATCAATTATGGCTTCCACGAAACGCCATTTGGCGAATGCTTTATTGCTCACACGCCGAAAGGCATTTGTGCGCTGAATTTTACGGATGGAAATCGCGAGGAAGTTTTAAAAGAATTCTCGCAGAATTGGAACAATGCGCTTTTAAAAGAAGATAATTTTTCAACGCAGGCAATAGCTCAAAAACTCTTTTACGAACCTTTACAAAACCACAAATTCAACCTGTTTTTAAAAGGAACGCCATTCCAAATCAAAGTTTGGGAAGCGCTGCTTAAAATCCCATTTGGCTCGGTGACGAGCTACAGCAGTATTGCTTCGGCGATTGGGAATAATTCCGCGATGCGCGCGGTTGGTTCGGCGGTTGGTGCCAATCCTGTTGCGTTTTTGATTCCGTGCCACCGCGTGATTCGCACGGAAGGCGTGATTGGAAAGTATCATTGGGGTTCGGAGCGGAAGTCAGCGATGTTGGGGTGGGAGCGGGCGAAGGTTTGAGTTTCTACATATTCTCAATTAAACCTTACATCTTTTAAAGTGTAAGGTTTTTTTTATTTGTTGTGAATGTATATTGTTTATTGCGGAACTTTTTCGTAATTTGAAAACAGGAGTTAGTTTTTAAAATAAAAAACCTTCGTTTTTATGAAACACATTGGCATAATTTTTCTTTCCATTTGCATTCTTGGAATGCAATCATGCTATAATTATCAAAATCTGGAAAAGCGAACTGTGATGGCCGGCCACACCGGTTCGTCATCACTTAATAATTCCGGCAATGATATTTTTTTAAAAGCTCATATGCGTAATGGCTCAATGTATGTTTTTAAAACGTGGCGGCCGGATACATCGGCAAAGTCTATTACGGGTTCAGGAAAGTTATATGACTTCAACAGGACACTGCTTGATACAGGAAAATTCACAATTCACATTGATTCAATAGCTATCGCAGAAACAAATACATTAAAGGAATCCAACGTCGGAGCCGGGCTAATGATAATGACTGTAGCATCAGCAAGCCTTACCGCATTTTGCGTAATAAATCCAAAGGCATGTTTTGGGTCATGCCCTACATTTTATGCTCAGTCGGGAGATTCTTTGATGTTGGTAGCGGAAGGTTTTTCTTCAAGTGTGGCGCCGTCTCTGGAGGCCGCAGATGTTGATGCACTTGTACCGGTTTTGCCGAAAAGCCGGGATTTCATGCTGACAATGAAAAATGAAGCGCTGGAAACACATGTCGTTCGCCACGCTGATATAATGAGTGTTCCGAAAAAAGGCAGCGCCCGGGTTTTTAAAAGTACACAAGGTGAGTTTTGGCGTTGTTCTAATCCTGAATCACCCATACTGGCTCAGGATAAAACGGGAAATTGTGTTGATCTTTTAAAAGCAATGGATGGAAAAGAGCGGTTTTCTGCTACAGATTCTACTGATCTTGCAGCACGTGAGGAAATTGATATAGAGTTTTTAAAAGCTCCGGGAAAATCGGCTGGGATAGTGATTGGCGCTCGTCAGACTCTTCTCAGCACATTTCTTTTTTATCAAACTCTCGCTTATCTTGGTACGGGTGCAGGCGAATGGTTTGCCCGGCTGGAAAATGATGAAAGCGGTTTTTTAAAAACGCAGATACGCCGTGCTGAACTTCATCTCGGTGGAATTGAGATGTTAGCGCAAAATAGTGAAGGCAAATGGGAAAGCGTTGGTGAAATCTATGAACATGGCCCGCTGGCTGCCGATCAGCATATTATTCCGCTACCGGAGTGGGCGGAACATTCTACAAAATTCCGCATAAAAATGTCAAAAGGAAGCTGGCGGATAGATTATGCCGGACTTGCGGCTATTGAAGGTAAAACCGAAGCTGTCCGCATCCACCCGCAACTGGTTTTTAAAAACAATGCGCCTGCCCCGGAAGCGCTTTCGGCACTTCTTGATCCATTGCAAACGCTCGTCACCATGCCGGGTGAAGCGTATGATATTCATTACCGCCTGCCGGAAGATTTTGCCGATAGTGAGATTTTCCTGGAAAGTAAAGGATATTATCTGGAATGGATGCGACAGGAATGGCTTGCTGAAGAAAATCCTGCACTTGCCGTTGAAATTTTTGTCTCTCCCGTAAGCGCATTACGCCGCCTGGCGCCAAAGTTTAAAAGTGTAGAACATACAATGGAAGAATCATTCTGGAGGAGCCGCTATGCAGGACAGTAATCCAGGTTTTAAAAACTATTCTTTTAAAAGATTTTCTTTTAAAAAAAATGTTCCACCGTTCTTTTTAAAAACATACTCTTTGTGTAGGATAGTAATTCCCTTGGCAGTAATGTGCCTTTTGAATAGCTGCGCAACAAACTATGCGCCTGATGGCTGGCTGAGAGAACCTGATGAAGCCGCACAAACAGGATATGGTGGCTGGGCGGATATCACCCTGAAAAATGATTCACTGCTTAGCGGGGAATTAATTGCAGTATATCCTGATACATTATTTATCCTTTCTAATCTGAAAAAGATGAAAGCCGACAGTATTCGTACAAGTGGGCGCTTATATGCGATACCAAAAAATAAAATAGATGAAATTCAGGTTACTTACTACGATTCACAGGAAGGAGCAATCGCAGTGATTTCAGTCTTAGGGATACTTTCTACGGTTACGCATGGATTCTGGCTGAGCCTGAGTGCGCCAACATGGCTGTTGGGCGGAACTACCATCGCAGCTGTACGCTCAGAAGAGCCTGTAATAGAATATCCCGACAGAAGCTGGGAAAACCTAGAAAAATATGCGCGGTTTCCACAAGGAATTCCTATAATGATTCGACGGGATTCCATCCTGACAAAACCTTATTTGAAAGACTAATAAAGAACTTTAAAAGGAAAATGAACGAAATCTATACTGAAATTGATATCAACGCGCCTGCTGAAAAAGTCTGGCAAATTCTCACCGATTTTAAAAACTATCCGAAGTGGAATCCATTTATAAAAACTGCTAAAGGAATCGCCCATGAAGGTGAATTTTTAAAAGTGCGAATCCAGCCGCCGGGCAGAAGCGCGATGACATTTCAGCCGAAAGTTTTAAAAGCTGAAGTGAATAAGGAATTGCGCTGGAAGGGGAAATTCCTCATTCCGGGACTATTTGACGGCGAACACATTTTCGTTTTAAAAGAGCTTTCTCCGCGGAAAACGAAACTTATTCATTCTGAAAAGTTCGCAGGCATTCTCGTTCCACTTTTTAAAAGTGTTTTAAAAGATTCCGAGCGTGGTTTTGAATTGATGAATGAAGCATTGAAAAAGCGGGCGGAAAGTTAGTGAACTTTACGAGTGAAGTGAGTATTTATCCTGTAATTTTTTAAAATCTTACCAGTCACTAGTCACAAATCACCAGTTACAAGATAATTTCATTTTGCTGGTTTTAAAAAAAGTTGTATTTTTGGGGCTTACAAATTCCATAAAAGCCTATTTTTATAAAGTTTTAAAAGGTAATTCTTGCGCAAACCATTTACTCCTCAGCCATTCAGTGGCCCGCGTCCAAGCGGCCCACGTCCGTTCGGCCCGAGAGGCCCACGCGAAGTTCGCGATCCACATAAAAATCGTAAGCAGCGTATCAACGATGAAATTACGACGAACGAAGTCCGCGTCGTGGATTCTGACGGGAAGATGCTGGGCGTAATGAATAAGGATGCAGCTGTGGAACTGGCGTACAGTAAGGATATGGATCTGGTGGAAATTGCTCCGCAGGCGATCCCGCCGGTTTGTAAGATTATCGAGTATGGAAAATTTGCCTACGAAATCCAGAAAAAAGAAAACCTGGCCAAAAAGGCGCAAAAGCAGCAGGAATTAAAAGAGATCCGTTTTAAAGCCGGAACTGACACGCACGATTTCAATTTTAAAACACGCCACGCACGTGAATTCCTGGAAGACGGTGATAAGGTAAAAGCAACCGTCATGTTCCGTGGACGTGAAATTGTCCACCCGGAATTCGGACGTGCGCTTTTGGAAAAATTTGTTGCTGAGCTGGCTGATGTTTCCAAAGTTGACCAGCCGATAAAGCCGGAAGGAAAAACGATGTCAGTGATGCTTTCACCGGAAAAGAAAGTTGTGAAAAAAGCTGAATAGTTTTAAAAGATTTTAAAAAAAGATAATAGTCCCCATTTTATAGATTACAGGTAATTACAATGCCAAAGATGAAAACCAAGAGCGGAGCTAAAAAGCGCTTTAAACTGACCGCATCAGGTCTGATCAAGCGCCACAAAGCCGGCCGCCGTCACATCCTAACGTCGAAAGACCGCAAGCGCAAACGTTCACTTCGCGCTGACACGGTAGTTTCGCCGGCAGATCACCAAAGTATTTTGCGCGTGCTTGCACTTCGCTAATTTGCTTTGCCGCTTTTAAAAAGTAGTTTTTAAAATTATTTTTTTGGCGGATGACCACGACGCTTTCGACAGCCAGAATGAGCTCAAAGCGCCTAAGAATATGTAACAAATCCATTCACTTAAATTTTTTAAAAGGACTCTAAGGCAATGCCACGTTCCCAGAATAAAGTCGCTTCGCGCAACCGCCGCCGCAAATTTTTAAAGCTCGCCAAAGGATATTGGGGAATGCGCTCTAAAGTTTGGACGGTCGCAAAAAATCACGTAGAAAAAGGCCTTTCTCACGCATACCGTGACCGCCGCACCAAAAAACGCTTATATCGCCGCCTATGGATTGTCCGTATCAACGCCGCAGCGCGTATCAACGGCACGACATACTCGCGCTTAATTGACGCATTGGCGAAAAGCAATATCACAATTAACCGCAAAGTCCTAGCTGACCTTGCAATGCATCAGCCGGAAGTTTTCACGGCAATTGTGAAAAAAGCGGTAAAAGCGTAAGGTTTTTTGAAAAACAAGTTTTGTTTTGACGAAGGGGTTCAATAATTTTGAACCCCTTTTGTTTTTTTAAAAAGGAATTTCTTTTAAAAATCATAGAATAGTATGCTTCAGGAAATCGCCTCACTTCGTGAAATCATAGAAAAAGAACTGCCCGAAATTAATTCTTTAAAAACTCTGGAAGAATTCCGTCTGCGCCACCTCGTGAAAAAAGGAACGCTGCAAGGCCTTACCGACCGACTGCGCGATGTGCCCAAAGAGGAAAAGCCGCAGGTCGGAAAAGAGCTCAATCTTTTAAAAAAATCTGTTGAAGAGCGTTTTAAAGAATTTGTTGAGAAGTTTGAGAATGAAACGCCGGAAAGCGAATTAATTGACGTGACGCTGCCGGGGCGCAAACGCTTTACGGGCAGTACGCACCCGATTCGCCAGACGCTGGATGAGGTTGTTGCGATTTTTAAAAATATGGGGTTTGCTGTTGCAGAAGGGCCGGATATTGAGGACGATTATCACAATTTCGAGGCGCTGAACTTCCCGCCTGACCATCCCGCGCGAGACATGCAGGACACGTTCTTTATCGAACCCGACGCGGGCATTTTGCTACGCACGCATACGTCACCGGTGCAGGTGCGCATGATGCAGAACGCAAAGCCGCCGATCAGCTCGATAATGCCCGGCCGCGTGTACCGCAACGAAAGCATTACGGCGCGTTCGCTGGCGGAATTTCACCAGATCGAAGGGTTGTATATTGACAAAAAAGTGAGTCTCGCGGATTTAAAAGCGACACTGATTACCTTTGCGAAAAAAATGTACGGCGAGGATTCCAAATTCCGTTTTCGTCCGTCGTTTTTCCCGTTTACCGAGCCGAGCGCGGAGCTTGATATTTCGTGCTACCTGTGCAAAGGCAAGGGCTGCCGCATGTGTAAATATTCCGGCTGGCTGGAAATCGCGGGCTGCGGCATGGTCCACCCAAATGTGCTTAAAGCGAGTAATATTGACCCGGAAGAATACAGCGGCTATGCGTTCGGCTTCGGCATCGAGCGGGTGACGGCGCTGCGCACGGGCATTGACGATATTCGTTTGCTGTATGAAAATGATGTTCGCGTGCTGGAGCAGTTTTAAAAATAGTTTTGAGTTTTTAAAAACTTTTAAGAAAAACTATGAAATTCCTTTTAAAAATTCTTGTGATTGCCGGAGTTATTTGCTCTGCGCAACTTTTAAAAGCCCAGTCGGATGAATTAACTCCGATGGAAATGCATGAACTTCATGAGGTTTTAAAGCACAATAAGGACATGTTTTGGATAGAGTTTGATAAGCATATTCAAAATGGTGGATACATCTATGCTTTTAAAAAGGATTGGTCTGAAAAGCTGAATATTCTAGCCGGGAAAATTGCTTCTGAAAAAGTTTTAAAAGAGCGACAAAAGTTACTTTTTGAATATTTGCAATTAGTAACGCTGAATGCTGAAAGTTTTGATACGAATATTGTAAAAAGAGCTTTTAAAGAAGTTCCGGCGAGTTGGAAAGCGTGGGGAATTGAGAATTCACCTGACGTGACGCGTTTGATTTATACATTGAACGATGCGGTGGGAATTGAAAAGTATGCAGAAGAAATCGGCACGAACATTTATGATGAATTGCCCAAAGTATTATATAATATAGCTTTACAGGCGGAAATCCACAGCGATTCTTTAAAAGTTTTAAAACTCATTGATAGATTTGATAAAGAATTTCCGGAATCGTATTATACAAAAAGAATAAAATCTGAATTCAATTATTCCCCTTTTAAAAAGATAAAAAACGGAAATAAAATTCCACAGTTTACTTTTGAAAATACCGATAATTCAGCGGAAATTATTAGCGATGAAAATCTTCGTGGGAAGTTTTATCTGATAGATTTTTGGGGAACGTGGTGCAAGCCGTGTTTGGCCGAAATGCCGTATTTACATGAAGCTTTTAAAAGTTTTAAAAGCCGGAATTTTACAATCGTCAGTATTTCCATGGAAGATACAAAAGGATTTCGCGCAGGAAAGTGGGCGATGCCGTGGAACAATGTGCTTTTAAGCGGCGGCACAAATAGCGAAATTGCTCAAACATTTGAAGTTTTTATTTGGCCGCGAACGATCTTGGTAAATCCTGACGGAATAATAATCGCGACAGATCTGGAATTGCGTGGAAAAGAGCTGGAAAAAACATTGGCGCGATTTATAAAAAACTGAGTTTTTAAAAAGAGAAAAAATGCCGAAACCGCTTGTGCTGCGCGCGCAGAATATTTTTAAAACGTACTCGATGAAATCGCATAATGACACGGCGGTTTTAAAAGGGCTGTCGCTGGAGGTGGAGCGCGGCGAATTCCTTGCGCTGGTGGGTGCGTCAGGGGTGGGCAAAAGTACGCTGCTCCATATTCTGGGTTCGCTCGATACGGCGGATACCGGTGCTGTGGAGCTGTATGCGGACAGCAAAACTTTTAAATACAGCGAGCTTTCCGGCGAAAAAGTGGCGCATGTGCGGAATTGCTATTTGAGCTTTATTTTCCAGTTTCACCATTTGCTGCCGGAATTTGACGCGCTGGAAAATGTCATGATGCCGGCGCTCATTGCGGGCGTTTCTTTTAAAGAAGCCGCGCCGCGTGCGAAGGAGCTTTTAGAAAAAGTTGGGCTCGGGCATCGTCACGACCACAAGCCGGCGGAGCTTTCGGGCGGTGAGCAGCAGCGCATTGCGATTGCCCGCGCGCTTGTCAATCGGCCGCTTGTCGTTCTGGCGGACGAGCCGACGGGAAATCTTGATTCGGCGAATGCAAATTCCGTGTTGGAGCTTTTAAAAGATTTGCGCCGCGAATATAATGTCACGTTTGTCGTCGCAACGCACAGTGCGGATGTGGCGGCCTCGGCTGACCGCGTGATTACGATGAAGGACGGGAAGATTGTGTGAACCTGAAGGAAAAAGTAAAAAGGTAAAAGGAAAAATTAAAACCTTCAAAAGATTTTTAAAAAGCCAAGAGCTAATTGCCAACAGCTAACAGCCCAAAAATGAAACGTTTTAGTAATATTATGCTTTTTTACGGAATCGTGCTCGTCATTTGTGGCGTGGCGGGATTCCTGACTAATCCTGAACACGCTGTTCCGGCGCTGATAAGCGGTGTGATGCCGGGCGTTGCAGCGATGTCGCTCTCGTTTTTAATCCGGCAAAAATCGGGTTGGGCGCTGCCTGCTTCGATGGGTGCGACAGGCGTTTTCGCGATGATGTACGGGCGGCAGGCGCTTCGCAGTTGGGAATTTGCTACATCGCCGAAGGGGGATTTGGTAATTTTGATTTTGTGTTCGGTGATGGCTGTGGCATCAGTAATTACGTTGATTTTATTGGTAACAGCGAATAAGGCAAAGGCGAACTCGAATTTATAGAATGGATGGAATTTCGCGAATTTTCTCTACTTGAGTTTAAAGTTCAATTTCTAATTTTGAAATAATCTCATTCTAAAATTCTGAAAATTCGATGAATTCGAGTTCAGACATAAAGAATATTAAAAACATGAAAAAATCTGATTTTTATCCCGAAATCCGCTCTACAACAGTCATCGGTGTTTTGCGCGACGGAAAGGCGGCACTTGGTGCTGATGGGCAGGTTTCGCTTGGGCCGACCGTGATGAAGCATTCTGCTAAAAAAGTGCGGAAGCTGTATAATAATTCCGTTATGGCAGGATTTGCCGGAGCGACGGCGGATGCGTTTACATTGCTACAGCGCTTTGAAGAGAAATTGGAATCGCATCGCGGTAATTTGTATCGCTCATCAATTGATTTGGCAAAAGACTGGCGCACTGACCGTTTTTTGAGAAGATTAGAAGCTATGCTCATTGTGATGAATTCGTCACAAGCACTTTTGATTAGCGGAACGGGCGATGTGATTGAGCCGGATGACCAGATCATTGCAATTGGTTCAGGTGGAAATTATGCGCTTTCAGCGGCTCGCGCCTTGATGAATCACACGGACAAAAGCGCGAAGGAAATTGCTGAAGAATCTTTAAAAATCGCGGGCGAGATTTGTATTTATACGAATTCAAATATTACGATCGAAGAATTGTAGGAATCGCCGTAGATTGCGACGATTTTAAAAACAACATCCCCACGAGTTTAATTATGCATATTACTGTCACCTCGCTTAAACTCAAACGACTCTGGCACTTCTTCATTCTGGCCAATTATGCTTTTAAAGTGACGAAGCAAATGCGGAATGAAAAAGGTTTTCTCAGTTTTAAAAACAAGGGCTTAGGGCGTATGCAATACACTCTTAGCGCTTGGGAAAGCGAAGAAGACCTGAAGCGATTTGCACGCTCCGGCGCTCATAAAACAGCCATGCAGAAAACGAATAAAATTGCATCAGAAGTTAACACTTTGACGTATCAGAGCGATATAATTCCTGACTGGAAAGCAGCTAAAGATTTACTTTTGACAAAAGGTAAGGTTATAAAATTTACATAATTTTCTCGTTTTTAAAAGAATATGAAAATAGCAATTGGTTCGGATCACGCGGGCTTTAAATATAAAAGCAACATCATTGAGCATTTGAAAAAACGCGGTTATGAAGTGAAGGATTTCGGGACGTATTCTGAGGAATCGTGTGATTATCCGACGTTTATTTTTCCTGTTGCGGAAGCTGTGGCGCGTGGAGAATATGAGCGCGGAATTGTGCTCGGCGGTTCGGGAAACGGCGAGGCAATGGCGGCGAATCGTGTGAAAGGTGTTCGTGCCGGATTGTGCTGGAATGAAGAAGCTGCGCAACTGACACGCAGACATAATGACGCAAATGTGCTGTCGCTCGGCGAGCGCATGATGACAATTGAAACTGCTTTAAAAATCGTGGATATTTTTCTGAGTGAGGAGTTTGAAGGTGGGCGCCATGTGCGGAGAATTGAGCTTTTGGATTCACTATAGTTTTTAAAAAGTTTTAAAAGAATACTTCGACAAGCTCAGTATGAAGAGTTTTTTAAAAGAGAAAAGTTTTTAAAAAGATTTTTAAAAGAAATGAATACAATCGGTTTTAAAGACGAAAGTGAAAATAGTGGCGAAGAAGTTTTAAAAAATGAGAGCGAACTTGCGGAGGCTGAAATTCCGTCAGGTGAAAAAGTTTTTAAAGCAATTCCACAGCTTACACCGAGAGAGATTGTTGCGGAACTTGATAAATATGTGATCGGGCAGGCGGCGGCGAAAAAAGCTGTTGCCATTGCGTTGCGGAATCGCTGGCGTCGTCAGCAGGTGGAAGGTGCGCTGCGTGATGAGATCATGCCGAATAATATTATTATGATCGGGCCAACGGGCGTTGGGAAAACCGAGATTGCGCGGCGTCTGGCGAAACTTGCGGGCGCGCCATTTATAAAAGTAGAAGCGTCGAAATTTACTGAGGTCGGCTATGTGGGGCGCGATGTGGAGTCTATGATCCGCGACCTTGTGGAAAACGCTGTTGCGATGGTGCGGACGGAACGCACAACGGAAGTGGAAAGCGCAGCAAAGCTCGCGGCGGAAAATCGTTTGCTTGATATTCTGATCCCGCCGGTGAAGCGCGGGCCGTCGTTTAATGTTGCAACTGATGAAGAAATTGAGGGCAATTCGCGCACGCGGGAGAAATTCCGTGATCGCCTTCGCGCGGGGAAACTGGACAGCAGCGAAGTGGAAATTGATGTGATGGTGGATCAAATGCCTGCGATGGTGATGGGCCCGATGGGCATGGATGATCTGAATATGCAGGATATGCTCAATAATATCATGCCGAAAAAAAGTAAAAAGCGGAAACTCAAAGTGCCGGAAGCGCGACTCCTGCTGGAAAAAGAAGAAGCGCAGAAAATGATTGACATGGAAGCCGTGGCGAAGGAAGCTTTAAAACGCACGGAAAATTCCGGGATCGTTTTTATTGATGAAATTGACAAGGTGGCGTCGCGGGGTGGTAGCTCGAATTCGGGGCCGGAAGTTTCGCGGGAAGGTGTGCAGCGTGACCTGCTGCCGATCGTGGAAGGTTCGACGGTGAATACGAAACACGGCGTTGTAAAAACTGATCATGTTTTATTTATCGCGTCGGGTGCTTTTCACGTTGCGAAGCCGTCGGATCTGATACCGGAATTGCAGGGACGTTTCCCGATCCGCGTGGAATTGCAATCGCTGACGGAAGAGGATTTTGTAAAAATTCTGACAATCCCTGAAAATGCGCTTATAAAACAATACCAGGCGCTTGTAGCAAGTGAGGGAATGACGCTGGAATTTGATGATGAGAGTATTAAAGAAATTGCTTCAATGGCTGCAAAGGTAAATGATGATGTGGCAAATATTGGGGCACGGCGTTTGCATACAATTTTAACGACATTGTTGGAAGATATGTTATTTAATGCGCCGGATAATATTGAGTCAAAAACTTTAAAAATAACTGCAGAACTTGTTCGCGAACGTTTGAATGCAATTGTAAAAGATGTAGATTTGAGTAAATTTATTCTTTAAAGAAACCCTTTTAAAGAACACAACGCTACCCTCACCGAAACGCCTGTATGGATGAAATTGAAGTAATAGAAGGTGAACTCAGCCGCACTCACGAGCCGGATCAGAGACTTGCGCTTATATTCAAGCTTTCTGCTATGTACTGGCGGACAGATCAGCAGAAAATGCTGGAAGTTTTAAAAGAAGCTGTAGAACTGGCGCGTGAAAGCAATAATCAACCGATGCTGCTTCAGGGAATCTGGCATGCCGGAACGTGCTATCGTGCGCTTTTAAAAGAAGACCTGGCTTTGGAGCATTTTAAAGAATCACTGGCAATTGCCGTTGAACTCGGGCTGCAGGATAAACAAGCGCGTATTTTAAATTCTCTTGGGATCTTATATCAAAATACATCGAAATTTGCTACGGCAATTGATTACTTTGAGCAAGCCCGCGTATTGGGCCGTGAGTGCGGCGATTTTGAGATCGAAGCACTTGCTGTAAATAATATCGGCGTATGTACACACGAGCTTGGCAAATATAGCGAAGCGCTCCAATATTATCTTGAAGCAGGCCGGCTTTTTGAAAAAGCTCAGGGCAAACCGCACTCAGGCATAATAAAAGCGATGGGCGGGCTTGCTATGGAGGTGGGTGATACAGAAAGCGCTTTAAAACATTTTCTCCAGGCACTTCGCTTGCTGGAATCACAGGAAAATCATCGTGAAAAAGCGCCGCTTCTGACTGATATGGGAACTGCCTATGCCGGACGTGGTGAATTCGACCTGGCTTTTAAAAATTATGAAGAAGCGCTGAAATTAAGTTCTATGGCGGGCGACCGTTCTCAGACTATAGTTCTTCTGTGCATGATGTCCAATTTCTTTTTTACAACAAATTCTTTTAAAAAAGGGTGGGAAGCTCTCGAACAGGCGCATGAATATTTGCAGGAATCCCACGCAGAGCTTCTTAAAAGTATGATCCTGCACTTTGAAGGAGTTGGATATAAAGCACAAAAGGATTTTTTAAAAGCGGAAGATGCCTTGGAAAAAAGCCTGGCGATCTCCAGAAAAATAGGAAATACAAAACTTATCTGCTCAGCACTTTGCCTGATAGGACTGACATTTGAAGAGCAAAAAGACCATGAGCGTTCGTATAAAGCGATGCGTGAAGCAATTGATATCGCTGAAAAAAATAATTATAAAGGAGAAGAATATTATACTGCATATGAAGCATTATGCCGATTTTATGAAGCCACAGGCGATCTGCAAAATGCCATAGTTCATTATAAAAAATTCTATGAGCTCAAAAAAGAGCAGGCAAAACTTCAGTCGGAACTGGCTACATCCGTGATGCTCGTAGAATTTGAAATGGAAAAAACACGCCAGCAGTCTGAAAGCTACCGGCTTGAGAATATTGCACTGGCTGATGCAAATGCACGGCTTTTAGCACTGGGCGAAGAGCGCAAGGAATTTATTTCCATAGCGGCACATGATCTGAAAAATCCACTGTATTCTATCAAGATGCTGCTGAACTTTTTAAAAAGCAGGGGCACTCCTTCGCAGGAAGAAGTAACTGAGGTACTGGGTGATATTGAAACTGCGACCATTAGTATGCTGCATCTCATTCAAAACCTACTTGATGCGGAGATCATTGAGAACGGGCGGCTCCAGCTATATCCTGTGGCTTTCTCTCCTGTAGATATGCTCCAGCACGTGGTGCAGCGATATAAATCCGCCGCTAATACGAAAAAAATAAAGGTAAATCTGGAATTAGATAAAAAAGCAGTTGTCTTCGCTGATACACAGCACTTTATGCAGGCGCTTGACAATATTCTATCCAATGCCATAAAATACTCCCCTTTTGAAAAAAGTATCTATATCCGGCTT
>JAZKFS010000019.1:0-51437 GCA_040386315.1 Bacteroidota bacterium | reverse complement strand
TCCCGGGTTATAGAAAAAAATATGGTCAGGGTGGAAATTCAAGATGAAGGCCCCGGTATCAATCCTGATGATATGACAAAGCTTTTTGGAAAATTCCAGCGCCTCTCGGCGCGCCCGACAGGAAATGAAACTTCAACAGGGCTGGGACTTGCCATTGTAAAAAAACTGATCGAAGCGATGGGAGGAACCGTACACTGCGAAAGTAAGCCCGGTAACGGCAGCACGTTTATTATCGAACTTCCCGCAGGAGAAGATTTCTAAAAAAAATCTTTAAAGATATTTTTAAAAACTATCATCTGAATTAATTGTCGGTAGTAGTGAATTTTCAAGAATCCCCAAGAATATGGATGAAGTTATTTCGCTCCGTGAAGATATAACCCGCACGAATAATCCTCACGAAAAGCTTGAACTGATGTTTAAACTTGTTCAGCTCTATTGGCGGACAGACCAGCAGAAGATGCCGGATATTTTAAAAGAAATGATCGAGCTGGCGCAATTACACGATAACCTTGAAATGCTCCTTCAGGGCATGTGGTATATGGGGTCGTGGTATCGTTCGGTTTTAAAACCTGAACTTGCCGTAACGCATTTTAATGAAGCCCTTGCTATTGCTGTTGAAATTGGTAAAAGCGATCTGCAATCACGGATATTGAATTCGCTTGGCGCAGTACACCATAACGCATCAAAATTTTCCGAAGCGATCAGCTATTTTGAGCAAAGCCGGGCGCTGGCGAATGAATGCTCTGATGTGGAAAGTGAAGCAATATCCGTTTTAAATATCGGTGCATGTCGCCATAATCTGGGGCAATACAGCGAGGCGATGCAATATTATCTCGAAGCGCAAAAGCTTTTTGAAAAGAGTAAAGGTGCCGCTCCTCCAAGCGTGCTCAGGATAATGGGCGGCCTGGCAATGGAAATCGGCAATTCTGAAACAGCGATAAAATATTTCCTACAGGCGCTCCATAATCTGGAGGTAAAGGAAAATCACCGCGAAAAGGCACCTTTACTGTCTGATATGGGCAGTGCATATTTGACCCGCGGCGAATATGAAAAGTCTTTAAGAAGCTACGAAGAAGCGCTCCCTCTCAGTGAATTGGCCGGTGATGGCTATCAAACGGTAATTCTCCACTGCATGATGTCCAGCCTCTTTTTTGAAACCGGTGCTTTTAAAAAAGGTTGGGATGCTTTGGAAAAAGCACGTCAACAGTTAACGGGATCGCAATCAGCGCTTTTGGAAAGCATGATATTCCACTTTGAAGGAGTTGGCTATAAAGCAGAAAAGGAGTTTTTAAAAGCAAGAATATCTATTGAAAAGTGCCTTGCGATCGCCTTGGAAATCGGCAATACAAAAATGATCTGTGCGGCGCTGCTTTTAAAAGGAATGGCCTTAGAAGAGCAGTCGCAGCATGAGGAAGCAATTCTCACGCTGAATGAGCTGATCGAAAAAGCAGAAACACAGCATTACAAAGGCGAGGAATATTACAAAGCATGCGAGGCGCTGTGCCGCATTCACGAATCTCTCTATGATTTCCAGAATGCAACTATTCACTATAAAAAGTTCTACGAAATAAAAAAAGAACAGTCAAAACTTCAGTCCGAATTTACGACGGCTGCAATGCTGGTAGAATTTGAAACAAAGAAAACGCAGCAGCAGGCAGAAATTTACCGTTTAAAAAATGTAGAGCTTGCCGAAGCGAATGAACAATTGGTGGTGATGAGCAATGAGCGTAAAGAATTTATTTCCATCGCTGCACATGATCTGAAAAATCCGCTTTTTGCCATCAAAATGCTTGTGGACAGTACCAGGAGCAGCAATCCGCATATACCGCCGCACGTGGTCGAAGCTCTGGCGGATATAGAATCAGCGTCGGGTGGAATGCTCGAACTGGTGCAAAACCTGCTCGATACTGAAGCCATTGAAACCGGTAAGCTGCAGTTTAATAAACAGGATTTTAAAGCATCCGAAAGTGTCTTTACTATTATCGAGCGCTACAGGGACGCCATGCTTTTAAAAACTCTTTCTATCCACACGGAAATAGACGAGGACATCATGATCTTTAACGATCAGCGATATTTCCTACAGGTAATTGACAATCTCCTCTCTAATGCTGTAAAGTATTCACCTTTTAAAAAAAATATCTTTGTCCGGCTTTTTAAAAATCCCGAAAACGGGAAAATGCGCCTGGAAATTCAGGACGAAGGCCCGGGCATTAGCGCCGATGATATGACAAAACTTTTCGGTAAATTCCAGCGCCTGTCAGCACGGCCGACAGGAAATGAACATTCTACAGGGCTGGGGCTTGCCATTGTCAAAATGTTGGTCGAGGCAATGGACGGGCAGATCTTCTGCGAAAGTGAAATTGGAACCGGAAGTATTTTTATTGTGGAAATGACTGCTGTATAAAGTTTTATTTAAACTTGTTTGCCGACAATTCCGTTATCTGTTGTGTTTTTAATTTTTTAAAAATCACCACAGTGATCACAATGGAAACGACAAATATACATACCGAAGAAATCTACCGCCAATCGCTGGAGCTTCATGAAAAGCTTGGCGGAAAGCTGGAAGTCCGCTCAAAATTCGAAGTAATGGACAAAGAAGACCTTTCGCTCATCTACACGCCCGGTGTAGCTGAAGTTTGTCTTGAAATTGCGAGAGAACCACGCCGCGCTTACGACCTCACGATCAAGAAAAACTGTATTGCAATAGTTTCCGATGGCTCGGCTGTGCTCGGCCTGGGAAATATCGGGCCGCTTGCGGCAATTCCCGTGATGGAAGGAAAAGCAATGCTTTTTAAAAAGTACGGTGATGTGGACGCTTTCCCGATCTGTGTCAATACGCAGGACACGCAGGAAATTATTGATCTGATCAAAAACATTTCTCCTGTTTTTGCAGGAATTAACCTTGAAGATATTTCCGCGCCGAAATGTTTTGAAATCGAAGACGCACTGCAAGACCTCGGCATTCCGGTATTTCACGACGACCAGCACGGAACGGCGATCGTTCTGCTGGCAGCGCTTATCAATTCCGCAAAGCTGGCAGGCAAACGCCTTGAAGATTTAAAAGTCGTGATCAACGGCGCAGGGGCGGCGGGAAATGCTATTGCTGAATTGCTGCTGTGTATTGGCCACGACCCGAATGTCTGCGTGCCGGTGGCAGATATTATCGTTTGTGATAAACGTGGCATCATCAACATTTCGCGTGAAGATATCGCTTTAAAGCCCGCCAAAATGCAGCTTGCTATGTTCACGAACAGAAGTCATCGCACTGGAACCCTTGCTGATGCTATAGTTGGGGCTGATGTATTTATCGGTGTCAGCTCGGCAGATGTCGTCACTCAGGATATGATCCGCTCCATGGGCGACAAACCGATCGTTTTTGCAATGGCAAACCCGACGCCGGAGATCATGCCTGATCTCGCGCTTGACGCCGGCGCATTCATCGTTGGCACAGGCCGCAGCGACCTGCCAAACCAGGTAAATAACGCGCTTGCATTCCCGGGAATTTTCCGCGGGGCAATTGACGCATGCGCTACTCGAATCACCAACAAAATGAAAATTGCCGCCGCCTACGCGCTCGCCGAGTGGATCGAAAATCCGACGCCGGACGAAGTGATCTGCTCAACTCTTGATAAAACCGTTGCCATGCACGTAGCCGAAGCGGTGAAAAATGCGTATCTGGAAGAAGCTATCGAAACAGCCGTAACGGTAGAATCAGCTACAGTATAATTTTTTGTTTTAAATCGTTTTAAAAGCTCTCTTTTTAAAAAGCTGTTTTGCTTTTAAAAGGGAGTTTTTTATTCTGAGAAATAGCTGTTTTTAAAACTCGTGTGCCATTAGCAATTTTGTTGCCTGAAAGCAATCTTACCGTTTTAAAAGCTGAGCTGAAGCGCGTGTAGTTTTGCGGGTTTTTTTAAAAATGCGGAAATGCCGGCGACGGAGTGGTTGATTAGGATGGAGTTGAAGATTGTAATTGGTTTTTAAAAGATTTTTGTAAATTGCATAAGCAGTTGATACTTATCACACCTTTTAAAAATATATGTTTCAAATTCTCGCCGGACTTCTTTTTTGTGTTTTATTGTACGGCTGTACTCCCACGCTTCCTGAGCATCATTATCGAATTACTGCTTTGGAAAATGGAAGAGTAGCCATCCTGGCATTGCAGTCGAATGGCATTCATGACACTACGGCTTTATATCTTCGTGATGTTTTTCAGAAAACAGTCCCAATGGCATTTACGCTGAATGATGTGCGAAATGTAGCCTATATTGATAAGGTAACAACATCGCAGGACTCTGTTGCTATTTCGAATCAGGCTATCGAACTATGTCGAAGGAATAAGCTTGATGCAATTGTCATTTCAAATATTTCAAATGTGAAAGTAGATAACGAATATACAACTCCGGGTGTGCCTGTCGGCATTCCGCTTGGAGGCGGCTTTGGCATTAATTTTACCGTTGGAGATGAGACAGGCAGAAGGATTGATTTTGACCTTGAAATGAAATTAATTGGTAAGGACGGGTTGGTACTCATGACCTCAAATGAAACGACAAAACCGGGTGTTTTTTTAGACAGAAGACGCCCTGTAGAAATTATGACGTCAACTATGAAAAATGCCGCGACAACAATCGCCAAACACATTATGTACAATTACTGGTATATTAAAGAACATCCTTTTTAAAAAAATTCTCCCGCACAAAATACACCACAAGCCCGAGCGAGATCATCCCAACGCCATACCACATATATTTTCCCGTTGCCGCAAAAAGTGCGAGCCATGCGATAATACTTATAATAACCGGAAGTGGATAAAGCGGCATTTTAAAAGGAAAGAAATCCTTCCCGACGCGCTTTTTTAAAACCATCAGCCCAATTGCCTGACCGATGAATTGCACAAGAATCCGCATGGCAATAATCGAACTGATAACTTCGCCTAAACGAAATAGCAAACTAAACGCAAACGCTACACCGCCAAGCACAAGCAAGGAAACGTATGGAAAGTTTTTCGTTGGGTGAAGCTTACCGAAAATGGCGAAAAATGTACCGTCCTGTGCCGCTGCATACGGAATTCGCGAGTAGCCAAGAATGACAGCGAAAAGTGATGAAAAGGCAATAAGCAAAACCAGAACTGTTGCAACAGTCGCTGCTGTCGGGCCGTAAATTTTTTCGACAAATGTACTGACGATGAAATCCGATTTGACGATTTCCTGCCATGGAATCACGCCGAGAATTCCAAGCTGCATGGAAAGGTACAGAACTGCAATTCCTGCAACAGAAATAAAAATACTTTTTGGAATAATTTTTTCTGGTTCACGGATTTCCGCGCCGAGATGACAGACATTGTAATAGCCGAGATACGAATACACCGTTTTGACGCTTGCAGCACCAAGCCCTGCGGCAAAAACCCACGACATATCAAAAGCTCCTTCGGGATAATCAAAAGCGTACGCCGGATTGAAATTCGTCATACCGCCGAAGATAAGCCACAGCATCGTCGCCACTACGCACACCCAGAGAAAAACGGAAAGTTTTCCAACACTCGTGACGCGACGATAGAGAAGCGCAGTGAGAATTATCACAAGCGCACCAGAAACCATTTTCTGCTGAATGGCGTCAAGTGGGACGATATATGTGCAGTATTTTGCAAAACCGATAGCGCCGGACGCAACCACGAGCGGCGCCTGGATAATTGTCTGCCAGATAAACAAAAACGACATCATTTTGCCAACTTTCCCGCCGTAGGTTTCACGCAGGAAAACGTAGGTGCCGCCGGCTTGCGGCATTGCAGCGCCGAGTTCCGCCCAGATGAACGCGTCGAAAAACGCCAGCAGCGCTCCTGCCACCCACGCGAAAATTGCATGCGGCCCCTGCATTGCACCGACCACGAGCGGCACAACGATGAACGGCCCGATACCGACCATATCTATCATATTAAGCGCGGTGGCTTCTTTTAAACCCAGCTCGCGGTGAAGTTTTTGTTCTGACATTTTTTAAAAGGATTTTTTTTAAAGAGTTTTTAAAGGGTGAAATTTTCGGCAACTTACGGAAAGTCCGTGTTTTGACAAATTTCTTTTAAAAAGTTGAGTTTTTAAAAGAATTCATTGCTGTCATTCCAGCAAGCGCAGCGCGTCGGGAATCATTCTTTTTCGTCAGAAGCTCGTGTTTTCGTTTTAAACCTACGAAGAAAGATTCCGGGCTACGCTGGAATGACAGCGTGTGAAAAATTTAAAAAACTTCTTTTTAAAAAGAATTGTACTAATCTTTTGCCGCGCTGCAAATTATACAGTAATTTTGCATTCAGCTTTTTAAAAAGAATTTTTCTCAACGTTTTAAAAATAGAAAAAATGGCACAAGGACCGGTTTCTCGATTCATCGAGCATCATTACAAACATTTCAACGCAGCGGCTCTCGTGGACGCGGCAAAAGGATACGTCACGCACCTTGACGAAGGCGGCAAAATGATTGTTACGCTTGCCGGCGCGATGAGTACAGCCGAGCTTGGCAAGTCGTTCGCCGAGATGATCCGTCAGGGAAAAGTTGATATAATTTCCTGCACAGGCGCAAACCTTGAGGAAGATATTATGAACCTCGTGGCGCACTCGCACTACAAGCGCGTGCCGAATTACCGCGACCTCAGCCCGCAAGACGAATGGGAACTGCTGGAAGGCGGTTTTAACCGCGTGACGGATACCTGCATTCCTGAAGAAGAAGCATTTCGTCGCATTCAAAAGCATATTTTTAAACAGTGGAAAAACGCGAATGATGCAGGCGAGCGCTATCTGCCGCATGAATTTATGTATAAAATGTTGCTGAGCGGCGAAATGGAGCAGTATTACGAGATTGACCCGAAAGATTCGTGGATGATTGCTGCAGCTGAGAAAAATCTGCCGATAATCTGTCCGGGCTGGGAAGATTCGACGATGGGAAATATCTTCGCGTCGTACTGCATCAAAGGCGAGTTGAACCCGAGTACGATGAAATCCGGCATCGAGTACATGATCTGGCTGGCGGACTGGTACCAGAAAAACAGCGGCGGAAAAGGCGTTGGATTTTTCCAGATCGGTGGCGGAATTGCGGGCGATTTCCCGATTTGCGTTGTGCCGATGCTGTACCAGGATTTGGAAATGCACGACATTCCATTCTGGACGTATTTCGCGCAGATCTCGGATTCTACCACGAGCTACGGTTCGTATTCGGGCGCTGTTCCGAACGAAAAAATCACGTGGGGTAAGCTGGATATTCACACACCTAAATTTATCGTTGAGTCAGATGCGACGATCGTTGCGCCGCTCATTTTTGCGTGGATTCTGGGCTGGTAATTTGGGAAGTTTTGAATTTTGAGTGATGAATTTTGAGAGTTTTAAAAAACCTGCTTTTAAAAAAAGCGGGTTTTTTGTTTTTTAAAAGAAATCTTTAAAAATTGTTAAAATCTACTTCAATTTACATTCAAAAATCCAACCTGCCGTTTTTAAAAATGTTAAACCGAAATCTTTTAAAAGGAATCTTTTTGCTGAAAGCTAAGAATTGTGTAATTTTATAATGCAGCATCAGATGTTTCCCAAATACATCGCCCTCAAAAAAACCGAATGATACGAAAAATTTTCCTTTCTGCGCTTGCGGGCGCGGGGCTGACTATTTCTATTGCGCAGGCGCAGATAGTTGAGCCGCTTGTGCCGTATGCTTCATCTGAAGTAATGCAGAGTATTGCGCTTTATAATGAAGGACTTTTGCATTCAGCCCGCGTAGAATTGCGCCGCACCTTACTCAATTTTCCCGAAACATATCCTGATCGCGCGATAATTTTACAAAGTGACGTTGAGATTTCTTCCGGCAATTACGCCCGCGCGGAAACGTTGCTTGGTGAGTTTTTACAAACGCGGCGTAATTCTCCCCTGTATGCTCACGCTTGGTTTGAACGTGGTTTGCTGGCATTGGAACGGAAGAATTATGTGAAAGCGCAGGAATTTTTCACCGAATCTTTTAAAGCTGCTGAAAAAGATATTACTGCCCGCAACGAAAGCTATAAACCGCTCGCGCAATCAGGTTTGTACTGGACGGCGATCTCACTTTCACAGCAGGGGAAATACGAAGACGCCGCACCGTATTTTGAACGCGCTTTTAAAAATTATCCTGATGAAAAATATGCTGATGATGCGGTTTTTGCTTTAGGGCAAATTGCTGAATTATCGAACGAGCCTCAGCGCGCTGTTTATTATTTTAAAAATGTCCGCACGAATTATGCGCGCCGGAATACCGTTGTTGCCTCGCTTATTCGCGAAGCGCAGAATAACCTGATCTTGCGTGATGCAGGTGCAGCGCTGGTTTCACTTAGTGAAGCGTCGAACGTTTTAAAAACACTGTCATCTGAGGATTCTTTAAAAACGTACGAAGCGCAGAGTTTCACGGAAAATGCGGCGGAAGAAGTACTGTATTTGCAGGGCGAGGCGTATAATCTGGCGGGACAGTTTGACCGTTCACTCGCGGTTTTTAAAGAATTGCTTCAACAATATCCGGAATCGCGTTTTAAAAACCAGGCAAATCTTTCGGCGGGCTGGGCGGAATTAAATAAAGGCGATAATAACGCCGCGCTTGGACATTTTGACGCGATCCTACAGTCCGGCGATAATGATAAAACCCGCGTTCGCCCGCTGGCGCAATTATACCGCATCGTCGCTTTAAAAGGCAAAGGTGAGCGCGAGCAGGCGCAGAAGGAATTGTCCGCTTTGTCTGTCCAGCCCGCGTATCCGTATTTGGGGCAGATCCTGCTGGAACTTGGGCAGATGCAGTACGAAGACAAACAATATGTAAATGCAACGCGAACGCTGGAACGCGCTGATCGTGAGGCGTCGGACGCTGTAACGTCAGTGCGTACGAAGTTGCTTCTCGGCGCAGTTTATACAGAATCGGAAAATGAGGAAAAAGCTGTTCGCAGCTACACGGCAGCATTGCAACTCGCGGAAAAAAGCGCTGATTACATGATGCCTTTAAAAGAGCGTTATCTGGCGGAAGCTCGTTTAAAACGTGGAATTGCGCTGGCGCAAAGCAAGCAGTACCGCGATGCAATTTCCAGTTTGCGTTCGTTTGTGGCGGAGCATCCGCGTGATATTCGCCAAGATGAGGCGGCATTCTGGCTTGGCGAATCCTATTACCGTTCTGATCTTCTTACCAATGCGGAAGAATCTTTTAAAAACCTTTTAAAAAATTACCCAAAAAGCGAACGTCGCGAAGAATCCATGTACGCACTTGG
Source organism: Bacteroidota bacterium (assembly GCA_040386315.1). Taxonomy (GTDB): domain Bacteria; phylum Bacteroidota; class Ignavibacteria; order Kapaibacteriales; family DASPKH01; genus DASPKH01. Next base: position 42,193 of record JAZKFS010000019.1, on the reverse strand, counting down.
CTGGACGGCTTTCCGTAAGCGTGAATTTTCAAAAGCAAACCAGTTATTCGGCGAACTTTTAAAAGCATTTCCGAAATCAGAATTTGCACCGGAAGTTTTAGTACGGAAAGGCGACGGACATTATGTTTTAAAAGAATATTCCTCAGCAGCCTCTGCCTATCGCGAAGCAGTTTCTCGCGCACCGAAAAGTGATGAAGGACAATATGCTGCGTATCAGCTTGGACAGGCGCTGTATCGCGCGGGAAGTTATTCGGAAGCGATCTCGGCTTTTAAAAGTTTTGTTCGTACAAATCCGAATAGCGAGCTTGCCGACGACGCGATGTATTCTATCGGCTGGACGCTTTTTCAGAATCGGCAGTACGCCCAGGCGATAGATGAATTTAATAATTTTCTTGGCGCATATTCCGGTAGCCAACTTGTGCCACGCGCTCTTTACACGATAGCCGATGCGCAGTATAACCTGGGAAATTTTGACGCGGCACTCGTGGATTATAAAAAAGTTCGTGATAAATATCCGACCAGTCCGTACGGAGCGGACGCTGTTCGCGGAATGCAATATGCGCTAATCGCGCTTGGGCGTGATGCCGAAGCACCAAAAGTGGGTGATGATTTTGTGGCGCAATATCCGCAGACGAAAGTAGCCGAAGAAGTGAAATACCGCCAAGGTGAACTATTTTACAATGGCAGGAATTTTGCCAGCGCGGTGACAGAATATGAAGATTTTCTGGCGAAATATCCTGACAGCGAGAAGAATTCTGAAGCGATGTTCTGGCTTGGCAAAAGCTATATCAGCATGCAGGATTCGACACGTGCTGAAAAGGTATTTTCTGATCTTGAAAAGAAATATCCGAAAAGTAATTATGTGCCCGAGGGATTGCTGGAGCTTGCACTCATGCACATTGAACTGAACAGGCCGCAAAAAGCGGACTCGATCTTTGGATTGCTGACGATGTATTATCCTGAAAATCAAATTGCACAGCGTGCGGGTTTTGAGCGTGGAATTCTGATGTTTTCACAAGGCGATACCGTGCGCTCGATGGATGTTTTTAAAGCAACGGCGGATAAATATCCGGGAACGGATTACGGCGACCAGGCGCGCTACCAGATCGCAATGTATCACAGGTTGCGTGAAAAATATGATGAATCGCGCTATGAGTTTTTAAAACTTGCCGACCGGAAGGATAATCTCGGCGCAGAGGCGCAATACAGGATCGGCGAACTGTGGATGCGCGAGAAAAATTATGCCGAAGCGCGCGAAGCTTTTAAAGATGTGCGGGAAAATTTTGCGGGATTTGAAGATTGGTATTCGCTGTCGCTTTTAAATCTTGGCGAAAGCTACGAAAAGCTGGAAGATATAGAATCGGCGCGCGAAGTGTATCAGGCGCTGGCGGCATTACGTCCTGACGACGATTTTGGCGCTACGGCAAATGCGCGTTTAAAACGATTAACGAAATCGTAGGTTTTTAAAAATGAAAAAAGATCTTTTAAAATATTCTCTTGCCCTGGTAGCTTTTTTTCTTTTAAAAAGTTCAGCAATTGCGCAGGAAAAAGGCGATACAACAAAAGCAAAACAGCAGCCGCTGGAATTGCCGGAATTCGTCATTACCGGGCAGGAACAGCTGAATGTGCCGGGCGGAATAAAGCAGGAACCTTTAAAAACGCGTGCTTTAAAAAAGTCGGAATTAGATTCGCTGAATTCTCTTGAAAAGCAGACAACGCTCGTTCCGTCGCCTGTCGTGATGCCTTCGACAGCGTTCCAGGCTAATCCTTTTAAAGGATTTGTGCGCGGTGAATTCGGGCAGTTTATCACGCCGGATATTTTGGGCGGCTATAGCGCTGACTTTGAAGGGTATAATGTTTTTGCAAACGGCAGATTTACCACGAGCGGCGGACACGTGGACAATGCAGATTTTACAAAAATATTTGGATCTGCAAATCTGAGCTACACCGCACCGGAAAAATACTACATTTTTGGCGGCTCGACAACGGAAACATCGGTTCTTTTTAAAAGGGACAGCTATAAATTATACGCGATCTCTGCTGCACCGCAACGCTCAACAACGGAATTTGGCGCACGTGTGGACGTTGACGGAAATTTTGAAGGATTTTCTTTTTCGTCGGGCGCGGGCTACGATATGCTGAATCTTTCGCATGAATCGCGTGAAACGACGGATAATAATCTGAATGGCTTTTTAAAACTGCAAAATATGTGGCGTGGATTTTTAGTTGGAGGCGATGTTTTGCTGGATTTTCATACGTTGCGCGGTGATGGACTGCGCTTTGTGGAATTTGCCGGAAATGGTGAATTTTCAAATGATGTGCTGACATTGCGCGGGCGTGGTGGTTTTCAAACGGCGAAAGGAAATTTTGCTGCGCGGAATGCGCTCTTGCTGGACGGCGAAGTGGAATTTCGTTTTAGCGAACTTTTCACGATCCGCGGCGGCGCTTCGACAGGTTTAAAAAATAATACTTTTAAAAAGCTCATTGAGATCAATCCATATCTGGCGGATTCCGCGCAGGTGGATTTTGCGTATAATCCTGTGATGGCGCGTGCATTTCTCATCATTCACCCGACGCCGGAAATGAGTTTTTCGGCAGGCGTTCGGTCGGGTTTGACGGATAGGTTGCCGTTTTTTAAAACTGCGGCTGATTCGGGGAGTTTTGCCGTAATGTATGAGGACGCGTCAATCCTGGAAATAATCGGCGAGGCGTTCTGGCAAATTACGCCGCGCGACAATTTTGCGGGAAATGTTACCGTGACGGGTTCGTCGTTCCGTTCGGAAGCTTTTAAAGGAAAATCAATTCCGTATGTGGCGCCGCTTCAGGGACAATTTATGTTTAATCACGCGTGGACGGACGAATTTTCAACCGGAATTACGGCAGCCTTTACCGGCGAGCGTACAGCAGACCTGGAAAGTACTACGAAACTCCCTGCTTACACAGATCTGCGGCTGGAAGGAAATTATAAACTGAACGAACGATTTTCCGTTTTTGCGCGGGCAAATAATCTTTTAAACCAGGATATTTATGTTTGGCAGAATTACCGCGAGCGTGGGATCTTTGGTGCGGCGGGCGTTTTGTGGAAGTTTTAAAATTGGTGACTGGTAATTGGTGACTGGTAATCTGTAACTTTTAAAGAAATTTAAAAAGTTTTAAAAAGAAATTTAAAAAAGAAGTTTAAAAAAAAAGAATTCACCACAAAGCTTTTAAAAGAAAAGTTTTTAAAAAGAAATTGTGATCATGGCAAAATTCAGCGAAAAATTACGGCCGGAAGAGGAAGCAGGTGGCTTTGAGCCGGGCGATGAAAAGGATGAAACATTCCTTTTGGAGCGCCTGCCGAAGTATCCGGGCGAGCTGGATCGCTATGTGCCTGAAAATCGGGAAGCTGAGCCGATAAGCCATGCGGTGCAAACTGATGAGAATGTTTCTGCGCCAATAATTCCTGACGCTGTTATTCCCCTCGCGTCTGCCGGGAAGGAAAATGCTGCGGACATTATACAGGAAAAACGGGGTAAAAAGTCCGCGCTTCCGTGGCTGGCTGCGGCAATTCTTGTGCTTGCTTTGTTTGGTGCCGGAGGCTGGTGGATTTTTAAAAATAGCCAGATAACGTCCGGTTCTGCTGTGAAAAAAGATTCGATGTATGTGACAACGGAAAATGGCGTAGCGCCGGAAATTATTATTGATACGGCGAATATAGCAATTGCTGGTGGAGATTCTTTAAAAACAGATCTTTTAAAAAGTGATACCTTAAAAAGTAATTTTGGGCAGAATATAGCTGAGGCGGTTCCGGTTGAAAAAAAGGCGGCGGAAGTTTTAAAAGAAATGCCAAAAGTAAACCCGGACACACTACCGCAACGTCTGATAGAGGAAACCCGACCGAAAGAGCCGGTTTTAAAACGCTCGGAAACCGGTTTGTACGTTGTACAGGTGTATTCCTCTCCATCGCGCGACGATGCTGAAGAGTGGATTGGAAAATTGCGCGAGCGAAATGCAGGAAATGCAATAGTAACGTCGCAGAAGATCCGCGGGCAGGAGTGGTATCGGGTTCGGTTTGGTTCGTATTCAACGCGCTCGGAAGCTGAAAGCGCGGCTTTAAAGTTTGGTTTTGCACAAAGTTGGATCGTACAGGTCCGATAATTAAAAGGAGAAAAAAAATGTCACGCACATACACTGACGCACCGGAAATAAAATTTACAATCCCGTGGGACAAACTTGTCTTTCGCGGTTTTGTTCTTTCGCTCATCATTCATGGGTTACTGCTGTTGTTGCTGCCGATGTTCACGATCGAGGTACGGCCTTTCCGCGATGAGGTGCGGACGATCCCGGTCGAACTGATCAATTTCGGCCTGGGCGATGGTACGGGCAAAAGCGCCGGGAACCTCACGGAAAAAGGACGCTCTGCAAAAGGACATGAAGTGAAAGATCCGCTGGCAGATGCTGCAATCGCTACGAAAACCAAGGTTTCAAAAACTACGGTATCAACAGATCCTACGCAGTCCAATACATTAATTGCGGTGAAGGAAATACCGACAGACGCGCAAACCAATCAGCCAACTCCGGCAACAGGCTCATCTAGTATTGGAAAAAAAGATGGCGATCCAACCGGATCGGGGCTAAGCGATGCCGGACTTGGAAAAGGGCGTGGATTGGGCCTTGGTGATATAGACTGGGGCGGTGGCGGCAATCGCACCGTACTGAATAAGGTGCTTCCGCAATTTCCTCCGGGCGCACAGCCATCGCGTGTCCGCCTGAAATTCCTGGTCGCACCGGATGGGCGTGTGACGAAAGTATATGTCGTTTTAAAAGGCGATCCAAAAGTAGAACGCGCTGCAATAGATGCAATGTGGAAATGGAAATTCAGCCCGCTGGCAAGTAATACGGAAATGGTAGGCGAAATTCCATTCAATTTTCAGCTTCGGTAAATATTTTTAAAGTTCTTTAAAAAACCTTTTTAAAACATTGTTTTTAAAAAGCTACTTATATTTTTTTCTGTGATTACCAATATCATTCAATTCATTAGCGGGCTTCCTACATTTATGATCGTCATCCTGGCGGTCATTGTTTTTGGTATCGTGTTCGCGATTTTCCGGCGTCTTATTAAGTTCGCGCTGTCGCTTGCTGCGCTCACCATTCTTGTCCTTGTCATTATCAAACTCCTGGAAAAGTAATATTTTCTGTAAATTTGAAATTCTTTTAAAAACATACAAAGAATTTTAAAAGAAAATATGTGCAATTCATCACCAATCCTTTTAAAGAAAAACTTCTAAAAAATGTCAAACAAAATAGCAGTTGTAGGAACGGGTTACGTAGGCCTTGTCACAGGAACGTGTTTCGCAGAAAGCGGGCATAAAGTGCTGTGCGTGGATATTGATGCGCAAAAAGTAGAAAAGCTGCGCCGCGCCGAAATGCCGATTTACGAACCCGGTCTGGAGCACCTGCTCGCGCGGAATATCAAGGAAGAGCGCCTGACATTTACAACGGAAATTGAAGAAGCAGTAAAAAGTTGTAATGTCCTTTTTCTGTGCCTGCCAACGCCTCCGGGCGGTGATGGGGCGGCTGATCTGCAATTTGTTTTAAAAGCCGCAGCCGAGATCGGGAGATTAATTGTAAAAAATAATATAAACGAGCCGCGCATTATTGTCAATAAAAGTACTGTTCCTGTTGGCACAGTGGCAAAAGTCCGCGCGGTTTTAAAAGAAGCTGCGCCGGAGGCAGATATTGAAGTAGTGAGCAATCCTGAATTCCTGCGCGAGGGATTTGCTGTTGAGGATTTTATGAAGCCGGAGCGCGTAATAATCGGAACGGAAAATGAATATGCGCGTGATGTGATGCGCGACCTGTATGAGCCATTTGTGCGCAGCGGAAACCCGATCTATTTCATGGATGAAAAAAGCGCGGAAGTTTCAAAGTATGCGGCCAATTCATTCCTGGCGATGAAAATATCCTTTATGAATGACCTTGCCGCATATTGCGAAGCCGTTGGCGCGGATATTGAAAATGTCAGAACTTCCATTGGTTCGGACTCACGTATCGGCAAGAGGTTTTTATTTTCAGGGATCGGCTACGGCGGAAGCTGTTTTCCCAAAGATGTGAAAGCGCTGATCCATTCCACGGACAATTGCGGCACGCCTTTAAAAATAATGCACGCTGTGGAAGAGGTGAATAAATTTCAGACGGAACGGTTTTTTAAAAGAATTGAGAAGCGTTTTAAAAACCTTAAAGGAAAGCATTTTGCGATCTGGGGACTAGCTTTTAAACCAAATACGGATGACGTGCGCGAGGCGCCAGCTTTTAAAATCATTGATATGCTGCTGGAATCAGGAGCAACGGTTGCAGCATTTGATCCGGAAGCTGTGGAAAATACGCGGAAAATATATGGAAATAAAATCTCATACGCCAAGCGCGACGAGGTTTTAAAAGGCGCTGATGCGCTGATAATCTGCACGGAATGGACGGAATTCCGCAAGCCGGACTTTGAAATTATGAAGGAAGAAATGCGCAGCCGGATAATTTTTGACGGGCGTAATCTTTACGATCTGAATTCTATGCGCGAAACGGGCTTTGAATATTACAGTATCGGGCGCGCTTCTATTACCAATGATTAGGGAATATGCGTCCGAGCTTTGAAAAGCTTTGAAATTCCTCACATCTATTCCCATATATTTTTCGTAATTTGCGAATATTCTGAAAAAACAGCCATTTTTTTCTACCTGAAATCCCCCATTTTTTAAAACTTTTTTTTAAAGCGGGATTTCTATGGAAAAATTTGTGTTGTACAGCGTACGCTTTCAATTACCATAAAAAAAAACATACAATCTCAATAATTTAGAATCAGAGAATCCCCATGCGACTTGGATTATTTTCAAACGACGTAGCCATTGACCTCGGCACGGCAAACACGCTCATCTGGATGAAAGGTAAAGGCATTGTGCTGAATGAGCCGTCCATTGTGGCGTTTGACCGCACCACAAAGCATATCATAGCCATCGGGCATGAAGCGCAGGCAATGGTGGGAAAGACTCACCGCGACATTCGCACGATCCGACCTTTAAAAGATGGTGTTATTGCTGACTTTGAGATCGCCGAAGGAATGCTCCGGGCATTTATCCGCAAGGTTTCTACTTCCTGGCAGCCCGCTAAACGCGTGGTGATCTGCGTTCCTTCCGGAATCACAGAAGTGGAGAAACGCGCCGTTCGCGACAGCGCCGAGCATGCCGGAGCAAAGGAAGTTCATCTTATTGCCGAGCCGATGGCGGCAGCAATAGGTATCGGGCTGGATGTACATGAGCCGGTGGGCAATATGATCGTGGATATTGGCGGCGGTACGACGGAGATCGCCGTTATTGCGCTTTCCGGAATTGTGGCTGATGAATCAATCCGCATGGCAGGCGACGAATTAACCTCGTCAATCCTCCAGTATTTTAAAAGAACGCATAATATCCTGATCGGTGACCGCACGGCAGAGCTAATCAAATGTGAAGTCGGCTCGGCGGTGGAATTGGAAGAAGAAATTGAAATTGAAGTAAAAGGACGCGACCTGATCTCCGGTATTCCACGCATGATCACGGTAACGTCGGCTGATATCCGTGATGCCCTTCGTGAGCCGATCAATATCATCGTTGAGGCCGTTCGCAACCTTCTGGAACGCACTCCGCCGGAATTATCCGCTGATATTTATGACCGTGGAATTATGCTTACGGGCGGTGGCGCACTTTTAAAAGGGCTTGACGAGCTTCTCCGCCGCGAAACAAGCTTACCTGTTCACGTAGCAGAAGACCCACTTACGGCTGTCGTTCGCGGAACAGGAAAAGTATTGGAAAATATGGCTGATTATGCGTCAGTTGTCATTAAAAGCCGCCGTTATTAAATATAAACTACGATTATTTTTAAAAGAAATTCCGGTCACTGATTACCGACATCACGGGTCACCGAAATATGCGGCGATTTATAGAATTTGTTGTTCGTTTTAAAGACTACATCACGCTTTCTGCACTGATGGTGATCTGCTTTGCCATGATGACATTCGGCAACGTAGCGCAGCTCGGCGGATTTCGTACGATCGTCGTTGGCGGTATCGGCTGGATGCAGAATGTTTTTTCCTGGATACCAAACCCGGTTGCTTTAAAAAGTGAAAACCGCGCTCTCCGCGAACTCAACCTACAGCTATCAACTGAAACAGCGAAAATGCGCCAGGCAATGCTGGAAAATGAAAAGCTCCGTAAGATGCTTGCTTTTAAAGAGCCAAGCAGTGCGCCTATTGTTCCGGCTGAAGTGATCGGAAAAACAACCGTTCAGCTCCGTAATTTTATTACGATCAATCGCGGTGCAAAAGACAAGATCAAACCCGGCATGGTTGCAAAAACCGATGCAGGCGTTGTGGGAACAGTTGTTTCAGCAAGTGATAATTTCGCATTAATTCAGCTGATAATTGACCGCGATGCGCGTATTGCGGCACGTATCGAACGAACGGGAATTGACGGGATCGTAGCATGGGAAGGCGAGCAAAATCTGATCATTAAAAATATTCCAAAATCATACGATGTGCAGGCAGGCGATCTGCTCGTAACGTCCAACTACAGCAATAAATATCCTGCGGGAATTCCCGTTGGGCGCGTAACGGAAGTGCGGGACGAAGCAAATTCATTATTCAGAAAAATCCTGATCACGCCTGCAGTAAAATTTTCCAGTCTCGATCAGTTATACGTTGTGCTCTATGTTCCGAATCCCGAGCGTGCGCAGATGGAACAGGAAATTGAAAAACGCGTTGAACAAAGCATTCAGGCACGTACATCAAAACGCGTCAGATAAAATCTTTTTAAAAAGAATATGGCAGTCTTTTCAGAGCAATCATCGGTTTTAAATACTTCGCCAGCGCTGCGTTATATATATTACGCAGTGATCGCGCTTGTTTTGTGCATCATTCACCGGATGTTCCTGGATCTGATCTCCGTTGCCGGTGTTACGCCCGATCTGCTTTTGCTCCTGACGGTTTGGATCGCTTTAAAAGAAGGTCAGAGTGTTGGGCAATTTGCTGGATTTGGTGCCGGATTGCTTTTTGATATAATTTCTGTGGACGTACTCGGCACGAACGCGCTGGCAAAATCCATCGCCGGATTTATCGCTGGATACTTCTACTCCGAAGACGAGCGCGAGGACAAAACCGGCAGCTACAAATTCCTCCTGATCGTTTTCCTCTGCGCGCTTATTCACAATCTGATCTACTTCTTCTTCTACATCCGCCTCACCGAGATGGGCTTCCTAGAATTCTTTTTAAAATACGGTGTGGCTTCTACGCTTTATACAACAGTTGCCGCCGTCTTCCCAATGCTCATTGCATCACGCAAAAAACGCTACGACGACCGGGATTTTTAAAAGAAAGCTGTTGGCTGTTAGCTATTGGCTTTTAAAAGTTAGCTTTAAAAACTTTAAAATTCTGTCATTCCGGCTTGTCCGGAATCTTTCTTCAATCGTCAAACTGACGCGTTAAGCAAACTTAATAAGAATGATTCCCGACGCGCTATCGCTTGCGTGAATGACAAACTTTTAAAAATTCCTACCGCACAATACTCACACTCCTCGTCAAACTCCGCCCGCCCGCACTGATTTTTAAAACATACATCCCATCCGGCAAATTCTCGTTTTTAAAAGGAAATGTATAATTGCCAGCGCTTTTAAAAGCATCGTGCAGAATCGTAACTTCGCGCCCAAGCATATCGTGCAGCGTAATTTTTAAAACGCCGTCAGCCGGAAGTGAGCAGGAAATGGTGGAGGATTCTTGTAAAGGATTTGGGTAGAAGGAAAGTGATAATTCAGAAAGGGGCAAATTTTCAACAGAAGTTACCTTGCCAAAAACATAATCAGCATAGACAGGCAGATGCGATGAAGCACATTGAAGCGCTTCGGCTATTTTCTGTGAGACTTTCTGGTTTGGCGGATCGGTGATAGAACTGTTGCGCCTGTCGAGTCCGTCATTGCCAAAAACGGTGTAGGAGTTGGGGATATAGTTTTCGAGTAGTTCGCGGCGGTTTAAAATATAATCATATCGGTACTTTAATCCATTGCCCAGAGCTGTATCGCATCCTACTTCATTTGACCGGGTGGAGTTCGTGTACATGTAGCTAAATTCTGAAGTATTTTCCTGCCATTCTTTTCCGAACGGATCTGTTAATTCCAAAAACCAAGGAGCGTTGTTGTGCCGGGCTGTAAGTCTAAAGTATGCAGATTCTTCAGGTGAGTAAAAATACATTGCTCCAATTATAGCAGTTTTTAAAAAGTACGCATACTGTGTTCGTAATGGCCCAGTAATATCCGCTATTTGCATTTCTCTCTCTACGGGAGACCGTGGGTGAAGATCTATTGCAAAAATATTGAAAGTATCACCTGTGGTTTGATGGTATAATCTACAGAGTAAGTTCTCATGCCTGTTAGCTGTAAATGATGTTGATTCTAACCATCTGAATTTTGAGGCTTTGAAATAAATATGGCTTTCCCGGTATTCAACAGATGGTTGTGTAAATTCCTGTAGCACGCTGGAATAATCTGTAGATGATAAGTTTTCAACAATCTGATGCAAAAGCTGTTGCGTAGAATCTTTGAGAATACCTTGCAGAACAAAAACATCTGGGTTAATCGCATTTAGGACTTTTATAATACTTGGATTTCTCTCTCCGTTTTCCTGTGCTCCATAGGTTTGTAAATTGTACACACAAAGCCGCACAGTATCACCCTGCTGCCCTTTTAAAAACCCAATATTCAAAAGCAATAAGAATATGCTGAATTTTAAAACTGTTTTCATAATCTTTTAAAAGAAATCCTGTTTTTAAAACAGCAACTTATTGAAATATCCTACCGACTGCAAACTATATTTTTAAAGCGCTTATAATTGTCAAAAAGCAGCTATTAAAAACTTTTCTCGCCAATCTTTTAAAAACCCCAAAATACACGTATATTTGTCATTCTCAACGTTTTAAAATCCTTTTTAAAACGTTTTTAAAAACGGAAGACACCAGTTCCGTCATTATGTAGCAGCATAAAAATTCAATATAGATGTACCTTTCAAAACTTGAGATCCACGGTTTTAAGTCGTTTGCGCAGAAGACTGACCTCCGCTTTACGGACGGCCTGACGGCGATTGTCGGCCCGAATGGTTGCGGCAAGACGAATATCATTGACGCTATCCGCTGGGTGCTCGGCGAGCAGAAAACGTCCGTTCTCCGCAGCGAGGTGATGGAGCACGTGATTTTCAACGGGACGCGCACGCGCAAGCCGCTGGGCATGAGCGAGGTGTCGCTGACGATTGAGAATAATAAGCACATTCTCCCGACGGAATATTCGCAGGTTACGATTACGCGGCGTTTGTTCCGCAGCGGCGACAGCCAGTACCTTCTGAACAAGACGCAGTGCCGTTTGCGCGATATTCTCGACCTTTTCATGGATACCGGGATGGGCGCAAATGCGTACTCGGTTATCGAGTTGAAAATGGTGGAATCCATCCTCAGCGACCGCGCCGAGGACAGGCGCAATCTTTTTGAAGAAGCAGCGGGCGTGGTGAAGTACAAAATCCGTCGCCGAGAGGCAAGCCGCAAGTTGGAAGCCGTACAGCGTGACCTTTCCCGCGTGCATGACATCGTGCGCGAGGTGCAGAAAATCGTGAATTCCCTCGCGCGCCAGGCCGATAAAGCGCGGAATTACCAGGAAATCGCCTCACTTTTAAAAGAGGCCGAAACCCTGCTTTTAAAACATGATTTTCATGCGGCCAATGAACAATTCCAGCTTTTAAAAACCGACCTGGAAGCGCGTTTTAAAGAAAAAAGCGACTACGAAACCGAGCTTGAAGAAAAAGAAACGGAGCTTGGCGAGCTGGAAGGCAAACTCGCTGAACTCGATTCGCAGCTTGCCGTTGCGCAGGAACGCGAGCAGAGTTTGAGCCGTTCTGTGGCTCAAGCCACACAAAATCTCGCCGTTGCGCGTGAACGCAAAAGCGCGCTTGAGCGAAACCGCGAACGCCTTGAAAAAGAAGAACGCGAGGGCGAAGGTTTTAAAAAGCATTTGCTCGAAAAAATTGAGCAGCTCGACATAAAGCTCGACGCCGCCCGCAAAGGGGCCAAAGAAGCCGAAAGCGCGTATCTCGACGCCAAGCAGCAACGCGACGCCGCCCGCGAAACTGTGACCTTATTGCGCAATGCAATCCGCCCGGCAAATGACGCGCTTTTGAAAAAATCGGAGGAGCTTTCACAGCTTCAATCCTCGCGCGAACGCCATAAAGTGCGCATCGAATCGCTCCGCCGCCGCGTGGACGAGACCGCGCACGAAACGCGCAATTTGCAGAATAACCTCACACAGCTCGCTGAGCAGCACGCACTTGAAAATAGTCGCAGTGCGGAATTTTCCGAAAAGCTTTTAAAAAGTGAAAATGAGCTTCATGCAGCGCAGGAGCGCCAGGGCGAACTACAACATTTAATCGAAAATCTCCAGAACGCGCTTTCAAAAACGCGCTCAGACTTAAGCCACAAGGCGGCTTCGCTTGAATTCCTCTCCGGCCTCGTGGACACGACGGAAAGCTCGCTTTTCCTCATGAAGTCCGGCGCGTGGCAGCCGCAAAGTGAGAAAATTTTGCTTGCGGAAGCTGTTGGTGCGGACGAGCAGTTTCGCGTGGCGGTGGAAGCGGCGCTTGGCGATGCAGCGCGGTATTTCGTTGTGGATACGCGCCAGGATGCGCTTCACGCCTGCTCCGCGCTTCAGTCGCACGGCAAGGGAAAGGCGACATTTGTTTGCCGCGAGCTTGTTCCTGAATTGCCTGCGCCGGCGGTTTTAAAAACGGATGGCGAGAATTTTGGCTGGCTGAGCGAGCTTGTCCGCACGGACGATACGCTTCGTCACGCGCTTCGTGGTTTGCTCGGGCGCACTGTGATTGTGGCAAATCTTGAAAAAGCGTGGGACGTTTTAAAAAGTGGCGCAGCAGACGTGGCCGTGACGCTCGCTGGCGAAGTTGTCCGCAAGTCCGGCGTTCTTCGCGGTGGAGCGGTTTCAAAGACGGAAGGTTTGACGGTTGGGAAGCGTGAGCGGATTCAGCAATTGACCGAAGAAACGACGGTTTTAAAAGCGCAAATCGAGGAATTGCAGCGGCAGTTTCAAACGGCCAAAAGCGAACTTTCTACGATTGATCTTAAAAATTTATCGCAGAAACTTCGCCAGTTTGAAAACGAAAAAAATTCGCATGAGCAGAAAATTGCACAAATTGAATATCGGCGTGATTCATTCCTGACCTCTTTTAAAACTCAGCAGGAGAATATCGAAAAGTTTTTAAAAGAAGCATTTGAAATTGAGGAAGAAGATAAAACGGCAGTTGAAAAAATTGAGCTTTTAAAAAGGGAAAAAAGCACTTTCCAGCGTGAGCTTGAACAGCAAACGGAAGACCTGCACCACGCCGAAGAAGAGCTCGCCGAACGCGAACAGCACGCGCGCCAGACGGAAATCAAATTCCTTCAACTACAAAATGATGTAAAAACACTTTCAGCCGAGGAGCAGCGCCTTGAAGATCAGGAGCGCTCGCTCACACGCCGCGTGGAAAACCGCGAACGTGAAGCCGGAGAAATGCGCCATCAGTTTGCGGAGATCGAGCATGAGATGAAGCAGATGTCGCTTGAGCTGGAGCGCTTGCAGGCGGGATATGGACAGGTGAAGCGCGAGCGCGAGGAAATGTCGCACGAGAGCGCGCTTTTAAAAGAACAGCAGACGGTGCAGGCCGGAGCTGTTCGCGCCACGCGCCGGAGCTTTGAAAACGCGGTTTCGATGGTGCATGGTTTGGAGCTGCGCATCACGGAATTAAACAACAAAATTGAAGATTTTAAAACGAAAGCGGCAGAATTAGAAGCGAATCTGGAAGAAGAATTTACAACGCCGGAAAATTTTAACCCGCAGGAAACAAAGCAGCTAATCGCCACTTTTAAACAAAAACTGGCGTCGCTTGGCAACGTGAATTTCCTCGCTTTGGAAGAACATGCGGCAGAATCCGAGCGCTTCGAGTTTTTAAAAACGCAGTTGAATGATCTGGTGGAAGCGGAAAAAACGATTTCGGAAACGATCGCGGAAATTAACCAGACTGCGCAGCAGAGATTCAGCGAAACCTTTGAGAAAATCCAGAAGAATTTTTCCGAACTTTTCTCCATGCTTTTCAACGGCGACGGCGAAGCGGAAATTAAATTAGCCGAAGGCGACCCGCTGGAAGCTGCAATTGAAATCAACGCACGCCCGCGTGGCAAACGCCCGCACTCGATTGAAATGCTTTCCGGCGGTGAAAAAACGCTTACGGCTATCGCATTACTTTTTGCGATCTATCTCGTCAAGCCAAGCCCGTTCTGTATTCTCGACGAAGTGGACGCGCCGCTCGATGACGCCAATATTGACCGCTACCTCATGCTCATCCGGAAGTTCAGCGAAAACACGCAATTCCTGATGATCACGCACAACAAAAAAACGATGGAAGCCGCCGATACGCTCTACGGCGTGACGATGCAGGAGCAGGGCGTTTCCAAAATGGTGTCGGTGGAAATGGCGACGGTCGAGAGCTTCGTTGGGAATTAAACGGTAAGTCTTTTAAAAACAATGAGCTTGGCGCTTTTAAAAAATAGTTTTAAACCTTTGGCGTTTTACTCATGTCCTGATAATGCTTTTAAAAACAACCTTGTACATTTTACCACTTTTTCGGAATATTACATGAAATTTCTTCTTGCTACATTATTTGTGCTTGCCACTATTTCACCGGCTTTCGCTCAAAAAGAACAGACGATGGTCTTTAATGAGAATTTCGAGCAGGCATTTCCTAAGCTTTTTAAAACTGTCAAAGCAACGCTTGAAGAAAAGGGTTGCAAGATCGAACGCGACAAATATTCCGAAGGCGAGGACGGACTTTTTAAAGGTAATATCAGATCCGAATTCTGTGTTTTTGCCGAAGGCGCAGATTCTACAATGGACAGGTTGGAGCGCTACAGCCAGCGCGTGCCGGTGATCCGCGCAGGCGAATGGACTGCGGGACGTATTCAGTACATCATTATATTGAAAGAAAAAGCGGACAATACTGTGGATATGGAGCTGAAAGCCGAGATCAGCGGATTTGAAAATTATGTAACGCATCAGGTTCACTTCTGGCCAGCCAATGGCGTTTTAGAGCAGGAATTTATCGCGACGCTCAAAGCAAATATCGCAAAAGCCAAAGCCGAATAAGCTTTTAAAAAGAAATCTTCAAAATGAACCCGCAGAGTTTTTAAAAGCTTTGCGGGTTTTCTATTTTTAAAAGAATGTTTTGGGTTCGGTCGTACATCATTCCGGCAGCAGTGGGCGGCCACCCTTGCCGTCCTGAGAGTTGTTTTAAAATACTCCTAGAATCTTACATCTTCCGCAGCATTCCCGATTCCATCCCGCACCAATATAGCAGCAGCGCAAGACAACCGTAAATAATCAGATTCGCAATAATCGAATTCGAAAAGAATTTTAAAGCCGTACCGAATGACCGCTTCGGCATAAACCGCCCGCCGTTAATATCCACAAGCGAGAACATTTCGTCAATCACGAGATGCGTGATAAACCCAATTGTTGCGCTCGCCGCAGTCACATTCTGAATAAGCGCCGGCGCCCGGTGATACACGAGAAAAACAACTGCACCCCAGATAAATGCCATCGGAATACTATGAATAATCCCACGATGTACCGTTGTCCGCTTGATAAACTGCCGAACGCCATAGCGCGCGAAAATATAGGAGAAGATCGCAACAAGGAAAATCTCCGACGTTGTAAGCTTGTATTCACCCAATGCCTGAAGTGCAAAGACCGGAGCCAGAACGCTTGATGTACTGACCACCATTTCTGTCGGGCGGCTCATCGGGCTGTCCACATCCGGCAAGATCCCTCCAAAACCGCACAAAAGCGCACACGCAGCAGCATCAAAAAGTGGCGCATGAAAAACCATCGCCGCAGCAAAACCACATGCGCCTCCCGCTATAACCGATCCCGTCAGGTGATGCCCAAAATTTCCCATGTTTTAAAAGCTTTTTAAAAACTATTCCGCGTCTTCGGCGATCTTTTCTTCAAAATTATACGCAGCCACTTTCATGTCGAAAGTCTGCCCGGGTTTGTACATTTTTGCGAAATTCTCTGCGGCCTCACGCACCTGCACTTTTGCCCAGCAGCCACCGGAATATTCAAGCACGTCGGCTTCGTACAAAGCGTCGCCTTTCATGGAAACGAGGTAGCTTTTGCCTTGCTCGGGAGCATCGGCTTTGCGGAGTTTGAATTTATGTTGTTTCATGGTTTTCTATTTTTAAAAGTTTGAAAATGTATCCGTCATTACGAGGAGGTCTTCTGAGGCGGCAATCGCAAATACTGCTTGACGCGTCCGAAGTATTCACTATTGCCACGCTTCGCTCGCAATGACGGACGTGAAGAAATTACATCACTGAATTATGCAGCACCTTTACAAACCGCTCAACTTCATCATGCGGAATGGCAAATCGCGAAACATTCGTTTCATAGCCGATGCCCAGAATTGTAATCTTCCCGTCATACTCTTTAAGCACCTGCGGCAGAACATCAATCATGCGCTCTTCCGGCAGATTTAAAATACTGACGACCGAATAATCCGTAAAAAGAACCGCGCCCGGAATCTTCGGCAGGCGCGACATCACGGGCTTGCGTCGGCTGACAACAACGAGCGAATCCGGCAGATATTGAATCAGCAAAATCGTTTGCGGGTTTGAAAAAAGCCGATCAACCATTTGCTCGCGGTCGTCCAGCTTCAGTTCGCTGGAGAATTTCACTCGCACGATCCATGCCTGTTCTTGTATCGCGATAAATGCTTTATGCTCGACGTTTTTTTCAGAAATGCACGTGTAATCACTATTGTTTTTAAAAGCTGATCGGAATTCCAGCGGGATATTCCCACGGCGTACCGGCTCGATCATCGTCGGGTGGAGGAGCTTTAAGCCCGAGATCGCGGCCTGCTGCGCTTCGGCGTAATCGAGATTTGAAATGCAGCCGGAATTCTCAATGATTTTCGGGTCAGCCGTGCGAACGCCTTCTACGTCACTCCAGATGATCACGCGCTCCGCTTTTAAAAGCTCGGCGAGCAGCGTCGCCGTCAGGTTCGAGCTCTCACGTCCCATCGTTGTGATTTCACCGCTTTCGCTTTTCGCCACAAAACCCTGCGTGAGGGTGATCGTGCCGCGCTTCATTGCCGGACGGAGAACTGCTTCGACGCGCTCGGCTGTCTGGGTGATTTTCGGAAGCGCCGCGCCGTGCTGGTCATTCGTCACGATCACGTTCGTTGCGTCCACAAATTCCACGTCAAAACCCTGTTCTTTTAAAAAGTGGCGCGCGATATGCACCGAGCAGTACTCGCCGAAGCTCACGATGAGGTCGAGCGTTCGGGGCGTGAGCTCCTGCGTGATGGAAACACCGCGCAGATAATCCTTCAAATGGCGAAAACTCTCTTTTAAAAACAGCTCCAGCGCTTCCCGCGTTGCGGCATCTTTTAAAATATTCTGCGAAAATTCGCCGTAGCTTTTTATCACATTTTCCGCGAGCGCGTACGCTTTTTCGGCATCGCCCTTTTCGGCAGCTTTTGCCGCGCGGTCGAGGTCGCTGGTGGCTGTGGCAAACGCCGAAATGATCAGCAACAGCTCTTCCTCGCGGTAGTTGCGAAGAATCTCCACCATTTTTAAAAAACCTTCCTTGCTGCGCAAAACAGCGCCGCCAAATTTCATTACGAGCATTTTCTATCGAGTGTTTAGTTTTGAGTTTTGAGTTTTGAATGTTGAGTTTTTTAAAAAGCTATCAGCGGTCAGGCGTCAGCTTTCAGAATTCGGAATTCTCAAATATAACATTGTCATTCCGGCTTGCCCGGAATCTTCTTTATCGGCGTATGAAGTTGCATAAAGGCTACAAGCTTTGCAGCAATTGTTTTAAAACATTTTGCATTTGTGTATTATCCGAAGATTCCGGGCAAGCCGGAATGACGGGAATAAGGAAAATTCGCAAATAATAAACGCGCTTCGTTTTTTAAAAGCTTTTAAAAGGATTTTTGGTTTCGCCAGTTTTTAAAAAAGTCTGTCATTCTCGCGCAGACGAGAATCCATCTTTTAAAGCTTTAAAGCGATTTTGCTTTTTGGCTAATTTCTAAAAGCTTTGTGTTTCTGTAATAATCGCAATATATAAATCTGATTCTTTCTTTTTTGAATTTTGAATATAGTTTCTCGCTTCAAGAAGATAGCCGCAAATATCAAAAGGATTTGTTTCAGACGGAAATGATTTTTCGGTCCATTCTACAGAAAGTTTATTAATTTCTTCATCAGAAATCTTGCTAAAACTCTTTTTAAAATTGTTCAAAATTCCATACGCAATAAATGTTTCCTTTTGTACAACTTCATGGATTTCCGAACTATCTAAATGCAGTAAATTATATAAATCTTTTAAACTTTCAAGATTAACGAGCCAGAAATTTCCGAATAATTCACCAGATGAAAATTGCTCAACTACATAACCATCAATGTCGTCAACTTTTAAAAGTTCTGATAGATTTGTATAAATAAAGTAAGCGTGCATGAATTTTTCTTTTAAAAAACAGCTGCTCGGACGGCAAGGGTGACCGCCCACAATTGCCCGGAATCTGTACGTGAGGGAAACCAAAAATTCTTGTCTGAACTATGATTTTTGGGATGAAAGGATTGTAGGATGTTTTTAAAAAGTTATACGAAAATCCTTACATCCTCAAATCCTAAAAATCCTAGTTTACCTTTTAAAAATCACTCGGATAATATCCTCAATCGGCACTTCCTCTATCGTCACATCTTCAACGGGAAAGCGGTTTAAAATATCGGCTGTGATTTGCGGTGCGTGCGTGCGTGGGATGCGCATGGCAACGACGTTGTTTTCAAAAAGCGTGACGGTGCCGAATTTTTCGAGTTCTTCGCGCGGAACGGCTTCTTTAAAATTGACTTTTAAAAGTTTGTCCGTGGCGTACTCGTTCACGAGGCCGGGCAGGCCGCCGTCGTAGAGGATTTTGCCGTCGGCGATAAGGATAACGCGCTCGCACAGCTCCTCGATGTCCTCCATGTAGTGGCTTGTGAGGATGATGGTCGTGTCGTTTTCGCGGTTGAACTCCTTGATGAATTCGCGCAAAGAATGCTGCGCCACCACGTCCAGCCCGATGGTCGGCTCGTCGAGGTAAATCACTTTGGGTGAATGCAGCAGCGCGCCAATGAGCTCGCATTTCATCCGCTCGCCAAGCGACAGCCGCCGCACCTGCACGTGGAGCTTGTCGGCCACATCCAGCTTTTCGGCAAGCCGGTCACGACGTTTTAAAAACTCCGCGCCCGGAATGGCATAAATTTCCTTATTCAGCAGAAACGAGTCCGCCGCCGGCAAATCCCACCAGAGCTGGCTTCGCTGGCCCATCACAATCGAAAAATTCCGCTTAAACTCCTGCTCGCGTTCCCACGGCGTAAAGCCCAGCACCCGCGCCGCGCCCGACGTCGGATACAGCAGCCCCGAGAGCATTTTCAGCACCGTTGTTTTGCCCGCGCCATTCGCGCCCAGCATCCCCACGGTCTTGCCCTGCTCAATCGTGAACGACACATTATCCACCGCCGTGTACTCCTTAAACTCGCGCCGATACAGCGAGCGAAACGAGTTCAGAAGCCCTTCCTGCTTCACATGGCTTTTAAAAACTTTCGTCAGGTTTTCGACTTCAATTACGTTCATACAGCGGCGATTCTTTAAAAACAGTACATCTCACAAAAATACGATTATATTTGCTTTCGTGGCAGTCAGCATTTAGCTATCGGCCCGCAGCTTTTTAAAAAGATTTTTAAAAGAAATCATGTTTCCCTCACTGCGAACTTCCCGGCAGCAGTGGGCGGTCACCCTTGCCGTCCGGAGCGCTGTTTTTTTGAAGAGTAAGAAGTTATTTATTCTGCAGGGAAGGAATTTGTGGCTTTAAAAGTTTGAGAAGTATTGAAAATTATTTTGCTGAAGACTATAAAAAATATGCAGAATCCAACTACGCTTTTCCATATATGCCATTCCATAAGTTTATTTTGTGATGTAATCATTGTGATATAGATTTCTACCAAAAACATAATTGGAATAATCAGAAAACTTACTTTTTTAAATCTGTTATTTTCATAAATATTCTTAATCGAAAAATACATTGGAAATGCAAATAACGCAATATCAATAATTGGATAAAACATTAAAATAAAACAAGCTAAAAACCAACCTTCGAGATTGGTTTGAGAGAAGTTTAAATTTTTAAAAGGGAAGAAGGTTAATATAAATCCGATGACGTATTTTAAAAGCAAATACAACATGAATTTACTTGTGAAATTTTTCTTAATGCTTTCTTGAATCATAATAAACTAGAGTTGAATGGGCAAATAACTTTCGTAATTTACGACAAAAGCTTAGAAAAACATTTTTTAAAAACCAATAGCCAAAAAGCAAACAGCTTTTGAAAAGTCCGTCATTGCGAGGAGCGGCTTTTGCTTGTTAGTCAGAACTCGAATTTTTAGAATTTCCTGAATTTTTAAAAGAATTCATTCAGGCGATTACCTAATTCCAAATAGTTTTAAAAAATTCGGCAAATTCCCATAATTCCATAAATTCGAGTTCAGAAACATTTATAAAAAGCCCAACAGCCAAACGCCAAACACCCAACAACCCAAAAATGCAACCTTTAAAAAAATATCTCGCCGTCGTGCGAACCGGCATTTCGGCATCCATGGAGTACCGCGCGAACTTTTTTTTCAACACGGTGCTCGTACTCATCATCAACGCCATCGTCCAGATGTACCTGTGGAACGCCGTATACGCGAGTTCGCCCTCAGCCACAATGATGGGCATGAACGTCCGCAGCATGATAGTCTACATCGCGCTGGCAACCGTCTGCTCCATGCTCACGCGCACCACCCGCGCCGACCGCCAAGCCGGCGACGAAATCCGCTCCGGCGACCTGAATAAATATCTGCTTAAACCAATCAATCACGCGCTCTACAGCTTTTCAAGCGCGATAGGCGACAGGGTTGCGTCGGTGGGCTTTATCGTGATTCCGGCGTTGCTTGTGGGCATTCCGCTGGCGGCGCATTATGACGTTTCGGTGTCGCTTGCGGGCGTAATAGTCGCGCTGCCGATTTTGTTTCTTGGCCTCGTGATAAATTTCCTCATGGGCATGTGCATTTCATACTGCGCCTTTTGGTTTGATGAAGTGTGGACAATTCACGTGGTGAAGGATATTTCGATGGGGTTTTTGTCCGGTGCGATTTTGCCGTTGTCAGCGTTGCCTGCGGGCGTGCGTGTTTTGTCGGAATTGGCGCCTTTTCAATATCTGGCGTATGTTCCGGCTGGTTTGATGACGGGGATTATTCCGGTTGAAAATGCGCTCCTATATTTTGCCGGAGCGATTGCGTGGAGCGGAATTCTAGTGGGACTAACGGCGCTGATATGGAATAAGGGAATGCAGAAATATGGCGCGTACGGCGGGTAGAGTTTTAAAAAAGGAAAAAGCACGTGAAAGTAGTTTCACATGCTTTTAAAAAAAGCTGCTTTTAAAATTAATTTGTCTGCTCAATCTTGTTGTCCGGTTTGCCGTCTTCGTTGTCATCATCATCTACGTCACATGCAGAAAAACCAAGTGTAGCAGCGAGACAAAGGCAGAGAATCATGCTCCATTTTTTCATCGGTATAAACCTCGTATAGATTTAAAAAATTCGCTTCATTTTGCCCAACCAAAAAAACTTTTGCCGCGTTCCTGCCTTTCATGAAACTTTCCGCTTTTAAAAAGCCCTTTAGCAAATGCTGAATGCTTTTTCTGTAATTTTACATTCTTTTTAAAAACAGGATTCTTTTAAAAACATGACAACTCTCAAACTAAAAAATAAACACGACAAACGTTTAAAAAGCGGGCATCTCTGGGTTTTCAGTAATGAGTTAGAAAGTATTCCGACTGACATAGAATCGGGCTCGCTGGTAGAAGTGGTCAGCACGCGCGGCGAAAGTTTCGGAATGGGTTTTTTTAATTCAAAAAGCTTGATCGCCGTCCGGCTCTTAAAAACATCGGTGGAAATGATTGACGCAGAATTTTTTGCCGAACGTTTTAAAAAAGCAAAGGAACTGCGCGCGCGATTATTTCCCGGCGAACACACATATCGTTTAATCTTCGGTGAATCGGATTTCCTGCCGGGACTTGTTATAGACCGGTTCGAAGATTACTTTTCACTGCAAATTCTTTCCGCCGGAATGGAAAAACATCTCCCGCAAATCCAGGAAGCGCTTTTAAAAACTTTTCCAGACACGGTCGGGATTTTTGAAAAAAATACGTCGCACTTGCGGAACCTGGAAGGTTTAGAATTACGCGAGGGCGTGATCTGGGGTGAAATTCCCGAGGAAATTAAGATTTACGAAAACGGAATTCAGCTCCAAATCTCGCTTTTAAAAGGACAGAAAACCGGATATTTCCTCGATCAGCGTTTGAATCGCCAGCGCGTAGCGGATTTTTCGCCGGGGCTGAAAGTGTTGGACTGTTTTACGAACCAGGGCGGATTTGCGCTGAATGCGGAGAAGGGTGGAGCGTGTGAAGTGCTCGGTGTGGACATTTCGCAAACGGCAGTGGATGCGGGTTTTAAAAACGCGAAGCTGAATAATTTCACCGATAAAATTTCTTTTAAAACGGCGGATGTTTTTGAGTTTTTAAAAGCGGAAGTTGCAGCGAAAAATACGTGGGACATGATCATTCTCGATCCGCCTGCATTTACGAAAAGCCGCAAGACTGTTCCCGCTGCAAAAAAAGGTTACGCTTCGATCAATCGCATGGCATTACAACTTATTGAGTCGGGTGGGTATTTAGTTACGTCGAGCTGTTCGCAGCATTTAGAAGAAAATACTTTTTATGAATTAATTCAGCAGGAAGCCGATGCTGCGAACTGTGAATTGCAATTAGTCTTCCGCGGAATGCAGTCGCCGGATCACCCGATTTTGCCCTCAATGCCGGAAACGCAGTATTTGAAATTCTTTATTTTCAGAGTTTTAAAATAACTTTTAAAACTTCTGCACTGTGTTTAATAATTCTTGCCACTTCTCAGAAAAAAAACCGCTTAATCTGAATATTCCATCGTTCTTATGCAGCAAGAATGATGGAATGCCAACATTAATCCTCTGTCTGTACGCTTGATTCCTACGTCATCCGGCAAATTTTTCCTACTTGACTTAACTCTTTTA
Organism: Bacteroidota bacterium; assembly: GCA_040386315.1. Classification (GTDB taxonomy): domain Bacteria; phylum Bacteroidota; class Ignavibacteria; order Kapaibacteriales; family DASPKH01; genus DASPKH01. The sequence goes on along the minus strand of JAZKFS010000019.1, from coordinate 18,931 downwards.
AAATCAAGTAATTGCGGTGATTTTTGTAAAAGTCCCGTAATGACTTTCCTATTTCTATATATTATATTGCAAATGTTCTTAAAATCATCATTGATTTTAAAAGACGTCACTCACTTAATTCACCAATTTTTTTCATAGAGGCAATGCATGAATTTTTTATTTGATGTATCCGGCACGATGCTAAAGCGCTTCGGTGTAACTCTTGCTACGGGCTTTTTGCTATGCAGCAGCGCTACGATAGCGCAGCAGGCAGACACAGAGGTAATAGCCAATGCCGGCGATAGCTATATAGCGTCGGAGATGATACTGTCGTGGACGATCGGCGAGGTAGCAATAGAAAGCTACAGTAATGGCAATATCCTGATGGCGCAGGGTTTTCACCAACCAAAAGTAACGGTCTCGATGTTAGCAGAAGTAGCAGGTTTTAAAAATGATGTTTCTCTGTTTCCTAATCCGGCAGTAGAATATATCAATATCCAGCTTAGCAATAACTTTTCGCAGGCAAACCTTACGAACGTAAAAGCAGAGCTTCGTGATATCACCGGCAAGCTGGTTTTTACAGGTGAATTCAGCGGGCGGGCATATACGATAGACCTGGAGCGGATTGCTAACGGGTCGTATATTCTCCAGCTAACATCTGCACAGCAAACCTTACTTGGCAGCTACAAAATTGAAAAGCTGAAATAAGGCATTACGTACCAGGAAACATTTTTAAAACACTTTACACCAATTTTTAAAAAATAATGAAAAAATTATTACCAATCGCAGCATGTGTCATTCTTGGCGTATCATCGCTTGCTTATGCACAGCAAACTCCTGAAGCATTCAAATACCAGGCATCTCTTCGTAACGTACAGGGCGAAGTAATTGCAAATAAACTTGTCAGCATCCGTGTTGTCATTCTTTCAGCTGATAAAGCTGTGTATTCAGAAGTTCACACTGTCTCGACTAACCAGCTTGGTTTAGTTAATTTCGAGATCGGACGCGGCACACGGCCGGAAGGAAAATTCTCCGCTATCAACTGGGATGCTTCAAAGCATTTCGTTCGTATCGAAATGGACGAGCAGGGCGGACGTAATTACAAAGAACTTGGAACATCGGAATTATTATCAGTTCCATACTCACTTCACGCTACAATGGCAAGTGATGTAATGCCGGGATCAGTTACAATCCAAAATGAGATTGCTGCCCGTCAGGCAGGTGATGACAAACTTCAGGGCCAGATCAATATCGTTCGCGGTATGCTTGAGCAGGGAGCCAAAGGAAGCGGTAACGACAATGCGCTTGGTATTCCTCAGGACCTTGAAGCTTTAAAAGTCCGCTATATGGCGGATTCGGTTGCTGTTCGCAGTCTAATCACTTCATCTAATACAAATATTTCATCAGAAGTAACACGCGCTACCGGAGTTGAAAGCGGATTACGCACCGATGTAAATACTGCAACATCTACAAATAATTCTCAGGCAACTTCTATTGCTAATAACACAAGTGCAATTGCTACAAATGCAACTGCAATTGCCGCAGAAACTGCTCGCGCATTAGCTGCTGAAGCTGCATTGGATGCAAAAATCGGAACCAGTGGTGGTTCGGGTATCCTTCGTATGACAACAGACGTACGTGACGGTATGACACCACAGGGCGGAGAAATGATCTATAATACTTCGGTAAATAGATTCCAGGGCTATCAAGGGGTAATCGCACCTTCTTATATTGATCAGAATTATTTCACACGATGGAGTACCATTGGTTTTGATATTAATAATACTCCTATTGCGCAATCTTTTACTGCTGCTATGACTGACTCTCTCAGTGGTATTACACTTTCTTCATATTATAGCCAGGGAAATCAGAATTATATTTTAAAAATATATGAAGGTGACGGTACAAATGGTAATGTTCTTTCACAACAAAATGTTACTATTACCGGTACAAACAACAATTATTCATACAGTGAAATGTTAATTTCAATCCGGGGAGTAGCTCTGACTGCCGGTAATCAATATACTTTTGAACTAAGCGCTCCTGACAATGAATACAGGTATATGGCAATGTGGTTTACTATTGAAAATGATGCCAATTATAATCCAATGTATAATTATACAGGTGGTAAGCTTTACCAGAATGGTTCACCTTACACGTATACTCACTGGATATGGAATGGTTATAATGATTATACTTATGTTTATAGTCAGGCTGACATGCTTTTCAAAACCCACATGAAAGGAGTTGACGGTATGGGTTGGGTAAATATGCGCTAATTATCTTTATCAGATAAGTTTTTTAAAATATTCGGGATTCTATAAAAGGTATGCTTTTTATAGAATCCCTTTTTTATTCCAAAATTCTCTCAAAACTTCCTGCCCCAAATCTGCGTTTGTTTTTAAAACATTCGTAAATCCTCTTTTAAAGAATCAATGTCAAAACTTTTCCCGCGCTCGTCGCATTATGATCCGGACTGGATCCGCAGCAATTCCATGGGCGAAAATGTGCTGTATAATCTGGAAAGCCTAACGGACGTAATTGCTTTAAAACCCGGAATGCGTGTGCTCGACCTTGCCTGCGGGAAAGCTGTTTCGTCAGTTTTCCTTGCGAAGGAATTTGGCGTGGAAGTGTGGGCGGTGGACAATGCCGTTCCGCCAACGGAAAACCTGGAGCGAATCCGCGAGCAGGATTGCGAAAAAAGCGTTTTTCCTTTAAAAGCTGATGCGCGCGAGCTGCCGTTTGCGGACGAGTATTTTGATGCGGTGATCTGTATTGATTCGTACATGTATTTCGGCACGGACGACAAGTATCTCGCCTACATCAGCCGGTTTTTAAAAGAGGACGGAATTCTGGGAATTGTGGATGTGAGTTTTTCACGCGAGATCGAATCTTTTGGCGATATTCCGGAGTTTTTAAAAGGGGATTACAGCAGTTACTGGTACTTTGTTCACTCGTCGGAATGGTGGCAGCAGTTTTGGGAGAAGACGGGTTTGATTGAAGTGGAACGCGCCGAGATTTTGCCACAAAATGAGTTTTTAAAAAGCGAATATGTGAAATATTACGAAAGCGCTGACGAAAAAGAACCATTTGCCGAAGCTTTAAAGGCTGATAAGGAAAATTTTATTAATATGTTCCGCTTAGTTGGGAAAAGAACGAGGAAGGAAGCGTTTTTGCAGGATTATAAGGAAGAATTTTAAAATGAGCGACGAAACCGAAAAAATCCCGTTTGACATAGATGTCGTGATGAAAAATATCCGCGCGGCGGTGAAGCCTTTTAAAAAGGCGGCGATGTTTGAGCTACATGAGGAGGGTTTTACGAGCGCGTTTGAGCAGCTGATCGCGTGTATTATGTCGATTCGGACGTATGACGAGGTTTCGATTGAGTCGGCGCGGCGGCTGTTTGCATTCGCGCGAACGCCGGAGGAAGTTTTAAAACTGTCGGTTGCGGAAATTGATGCGGCGATTACGCCAAGCACATTTCATGAAGCGAAAGCGTACCAGATTAAGGAAATTGCAGAGCGGGTTTCAAAAGAATTCGGCGGCGAGCTGCCGTGCGATTTTGATGTGCTTACATCTTTTAAAGGCGTGGGGCCGAAGTGCGCGAATCTTGCGTTGGGAATTGCCTGCGGGCAAGCGCGCATCAGCGTGGACATTCACGTGCATCGCGTGACGAACCGCTGGGGTTACGTTGCGACGAGCACGCCGGAGAAAACTATGGTTGCGCTGGAAAATGTTTTACCGAAAAAATACTGGATAGAAATAAATCGCCTGCTCGTGCCATTTGGCAAAAATATTTGCACAGGGAATCTGCCGAAATGCTCTATTTGTCCGGTTTTAAAAATGTGCCGTCAGGTTGGCGTGGAGAAGCATAGATGAAACCACAAATTTACATTGGCGTGGCGGGTTGGAGCGTGCCAAAGCAATACGCCGAGCACTTTTTAAAAGAAGGTTCGCATCTTGAAAGATTTGCGCGGACGTTTACGGGCGTGGAGATTAATTCATCATTTTATCGCCCGCACAAATCCGAAACATACACGCGCTGGGCGGCTTCCGTGCCGGACGATTTTAGATTTTCTTTAAAACTGCCGAAAGAAATTACGCACACGCGAAAGCTGATTGACTGTGAAGACCTGCTACATAAATTCCTTTTTGAAATTAAGCATCTTGGCGACAAGCTTGGGCCGGTCTTGGTGCAGTTTCCACCGAGCTTTCCGTACTACGATATTGTTGGCGAATTTTTAGAGTATTTTCGCGATAATTTTGGCGGCGACATCGTCTGCGAGCCACGCCATGAAACGTGGGCGGATGCAGATGCTGACGAGCTTTTAAAAGAACTGAAAATTGCGCGCGTTTCGGCTGATCCTATAAGATTTCGTGGTGCAAATGAACCGGGCGGCTGGCGTGGGCTGGAATACTGGCGGCTGCATGGTTCGCCACGCGTGTATTATGATTCGTACAGCGAGGAGTTTTTACAGCAATTAGCCGGAAAGCTTTTAAAAACAGATGTGCCGAAGTGGTGCATTTTTGATAATACGGCGACGTTTGGCGCGGTGGAGAATGGATTGCGGCTGATGGAGCTTTTAAAAGAAAAATAAGTTTTTAAAAGCTTTGGTGAAGTTGAGTTTTTACAGTAAGTTGGAGTAATTAATTTTTCACATTTTTTCTTTAAAAAACTCATCCGGTGGTTTTATTATGAATAATAAAAAGTCTGTAAAAATCTCCGTGCCCGCTGATGCAGCAGCACTGATAGTTCAAAGTGTTGAGGGCGAAATCTACCTTGTGCCTAATGGTAAAGCTGTGGAAGTTTCTCAGTATGCCACCGACGGAATGATCCACGGGCTGCATGTGCATGGGGTGGTGGAATCTCTTGATAATTATTCACCGAGTGTGATTCATGAACTTGGGAATGGCCGCGCTGTAAAGATCGGGCAAAATGACCATTCAAGCTCGCATTTTCCATCGGTAAGGATCGAATAACCTTTTAAAAAGTTTTTAAAATCAAAAGCCCGCAGAAAATAAGTATTCTACGGGCTTTTCTTTGTTATTTATTATGAATAATTCACCAGATTTTAAAAAGAAAAATGATGTGAACTGGCGGCTGAAAGCGATCTTTGGCGGCTCAGTGGGAAATCTCGTGGAATGGTACGACTGGTATGCGTATTCTGCCTTTTCGCTATATTTTGCGCAGGCGTTTTTTCCGAAAAGTAATGCTACGGCGCAGCTTTTAAACACAGCGGGGATTTTCGCAGTTGGCTTTCTGATGCGACCTGTTGGCGGATGGATATTTGGGAGAATTGCTGATCGTCGCGGGCGGAAAATTGCGATGACGCTGTCTGTGCTGCTGATGTCATTTGGCTCGCTTTTGATAGCAGTCGTGCCGGGATATAATTCTATTGGCATTCTCGCTCCGGCTATTTTGCTGCTGGCGAGGTTGCTGCAAGGCCTGAGTGTGGGTGGGGAATATGGCACATCTGCGACGTATCTGAGTGAGGTGGCTGAGGCGAAACGGCGTGGATTTTATTCCAGTTTTCAGTACGTGACGCTGATCGGCGGGCAATTGATTGCGCTTGGGATTCAGCTAATTTTACAAAAAGTATTTCTCACAGATGAGCAATTACATAGCTGGGGCTGGCGTATTCCGTTTGTGATCGGCGCAATTTTATCACTTGTTGCCTTGTATCTGCGGAGCAATCTTGCCGAAACTGATGCTTTTAAAAACGAAGATGCTACGGCGAAATCCAAACGCGGAAGTATGAAGGAATTACTGCGGCATCCACGCGCGATAATGACGGTGGTTGGGCTGACGCTTGGCGGGACGGTTGCATTCTACACGTACACGACGTATATGCAGAAATTCCTTGTCAATACCGTGCATCTTTCAAAAGACCAGTCCACACTTCTTACATTTTTTTCGCTGCTGATTTTTGCAATTATCCAGCCACTTTTTGGCTTGCTGTCGGATAAGATCGGGCGGCGTCCTTTGCTCATTGGATTTGGAGTTGCCGGAACAATTGCTACCGTGCCATTGCTAACAAATCTCAGCCAGGCGACAAGTCAGACAAGCGCATTTATTCTTATGATGGCGGCGCTGATTATCGTTAGTGGCTATACTTCGATCAATGCTGTTGTTAAAGCGGAATTGTTTCCGGCGGAAGTACGTGCGCTTGGCGTTGGGTTGCCATACGCGCTGACAGTTGCGATATTTGGCGGAACGGCTGAATATCTCGCCCTGTGGTTTAAAAACAGCGGTATGGAATCGGGATATTACTGGTATGTGACAGGTTGTATTTTTATGTCGCTTGTTGTGTATATTTCCATGCGGGATACGAAGGAAACGTCGCTGATTGAGAGTGAGACGTAGAGTTTTTTAAAAAGGAAGTTTTTTAAAACCGCTGAAATCGTGGAATAACGACTACTAACTGTCATTCCCGCAAGCGCAGCGCGTCGGGAATCTTTCTTCTGTTGTCAGAAGTTCGCGTCGAGTGTTTTAAAAGAATAATTTTCACGACTAAACCTGTTGGAAATTTCGTGCTTCGACGGCGCTCAGCATGAAATTTTTTTTGGTTTTTAAAAAGGTAGAAACCGTTTCGTGGATTTTTAAAAAAAGAGATTTTTAAAAGTTTAAAAAGAAAAATAGTGAAAACATTCGCAGATAAAGTTACGGAATTCAACACAAACCTGGATTTTAAAGGAAAGCTGCCGGAAGGGATCAGCATCATGAATCCTTTTAAAGAAAATCCTGAAATTATTCCTCTCTCATCCCAATTTTATAAAAAATATTACAACGATACCGCTTCGCGTCATATGATCCTCGGCATTAATCCCGGCAGGTTTGGTGCGGCTGTAACGGGAATTCCCTTCACTGATACAAAGCGTTTAAAAGAGAAATGCGGCATCGCGTACACGGGAAAGGAAACGCATGAATTGTCGTCGGTTTTTGTGTACGACGTGGTGGATGCGTTCGGCGGAGCGAAAGAGTTTTATAAACAATTCTATATTAATTCCATCTGTCCACTTGGATTTACTGCTACGAGCAAAGCCGGAAAGGAAGTAAATTACAATTATTACGACAGCCGGGAATTAACAAAATCTGTCCGCGATTTTATCATTAAAAGTATTAAACAGCAAATTGCTTTTGGTATTGAAACCGACGTCTGCTTTTGCTTTGGAAAAGGCAAAAATGAGAAGTTTTTAAAAGCGCTGAATGACGAAAAAAAGTTTTTTAAAAAGATCGTTGCGCTCGAGCATCCGCGATATGTGATGCAGTATAAATTAAAATCAAAACAACTCTATATTGATAAATATCTGTCAGCATTCCGGGAAGTTGGATAATTCTATCCAGCTTTAAAACATTTACATCTATACACTTAATTTCTTTCTTATATTCGTAAGTATATAATTGTTTGTCAGCAATCTTTATTACTTTCCGGATAAGTATTCACCATGGAGTAATTCATTGCCGGACATAAGGAGGTGTAGTCTGCTAGTCCCCATCATTTTTAGCAGGAGTCAAGGGGGAGTTAGTGAATATTTAACTTTGGTTTATCTATCTATTAACATTGCTGGTACGGGTAAGATGAATGAACTATATTACCACAAATAATGCAGCGGATATGATAAGAGTAAAGATTTGCGCATTGGTGATTTCATATTAACCTGAAGTACATATGAAACAAATTCCAGTTATCGATACCATCACAGATCCTCAAGCCAGGCAAACACGTTTTAAGGAGATAAATGAGTTTGCTCAGAATTATTATAGCACACAACCTGAAGAATGTGTGGTGCTGATGGATGAAGCTGTTGGCATTTGCCGTGAAATTGATGATATTCCATTACTTGTACGAAGTCTGCGCCGCAAGGCGTATAGCTTGCGTGACTTAGTGCGGCTTAATGAATCTATTACTGTACTCATGTCCGCGATCGAAGTATCGAATATCAATAATTTAAAAGAGGAAACTGCGGAGATAAATCGTGAGCTTGGAAGTATCTATCGCCAAACTGAAAATTTTGAAAAAGCCCGGAACTGTCTCACTATTGCAGAAGGAATGTATGCAGAATTAGGCAGGTATGAAGATCAGGTTATAGCCCTCTCTGCTTTGGCGAATATTGAAATCTCCCAGGGTAATTTTCCTCCGGCATTACAGTACTGTCAGAATGCTTTTTTGATCTGTGAAAAAAAGAATATAGCGCCCCCTGCACCACTATGGCATAATAGAGGGTCCATATATTCGAGTGTTGGTGATATGCAGAAAGGACTGGAATCATACCTGCGGTCACTTGAATTATCCCGACAAACTGGAAAGAATAGGTATACTGCAGCAACCCTTAATGGGATTGGTCTTTTATATTGGCAGAATGATGAATTAGAACTTGCATTGGAATATCTGATTGAAGCTACCACTCTTTTTACACGGCTTCGTTATCCTGATGAGAAGATACGTATGTTGTGCCATGTTGCCGAACTTTTAATTCTATTAAAAAGATTAGATGAAGCAGATGGATATATTAAGCAGGCACTAAATTTAATTCATGGAAAGGATTTCCCGGCTGCAATGATATTGATTTATAAGGTGAATGCGGTTATTCATAAACAATATGGTGACCTCGTTAAAGCGGAATTTCTGCTTGATCAGGCACTTTCAATATCAGAAGAAAATGAAAATTTTACAAAAAGTATAGAGATTCTTTTAGAAAAAAGCACATTCCACCACGGTTCAAAAAAACAGAATATACTTTTGCAAGCACTGGAATTAGCACAGTTTTGCGGAAGAAAAAGTATACTGCCTGAGATTTATTTTGCTTTATATGAACACTATCACCATACCGGTAAATTAAAATCAGCAATAAGCTTTTATAAGCTGTTTCATAATATTAAACAGGAGATTCTTACAGAAAAATCAGTAATGCAACTAAAAGTCCTTCATGTACAGAATGAAACTGAAAAAATACAGAAGGAGAGCGAAGACAGTAAGCTAAAGCTGAAAGAAATGACAATTGATCTCATTCAAAAGAACCAGGTTCTATCTCAGATACGGAATAATACACAAAGAGCGTTACTCCAACAGGGGCTTCCACAAAAAAAACTGCTCCATGGAATAGTGAAGATCGCTGAAACAGGAGCAAGTTCTTTCTGGATGCAATTGGAAGAACGGTCGGGGCTGATGGATGGGAATTTATCAGAGAAGGTATTGAAGATTTGTCCGGACTTCACCACTATACAACTCCGGATTATTCACCTGCTCAAGGAACGCATGACCAATAAAGAAATAGGGCAGCTTCTTTTTCTTACTGATAAAAGTATAGAGTATCATCGTACAATTATCCGCAAAAAATTCAATCTCGACCGTACTACCAGCCTCACTTCCTTTCTTGCGGCACTTTGAAAAGTATTCCATAGTATAATTCCCTTCTCCCTGATATAAACCACTAAGTCTATATATCCTATGCACATGTGCTATGTTTAGGGTATGTTTAGGTATAATAGTGGTACTATCTTCTGCTATATTGCATAAAAATGGTTACAGTCTTGAGCAAATAGTTTTTTTGCTTAATCTTAACCGGTAATATTCTCTCTTTAAATCCAAGGAAATCCCATGAACCAACTGAAACATTTACAGCGAATGTATGGATTCTTGCTCCTTTGCCTTTTCACCGTAATATGGTGCTCACCTTGCATAGTTACCGGGCAGTCTATTGAAACTGAAATCATTGCCAGCAGTGGAGAAAATGTAGAAGTATGGAGTTCTGACCTGCTGCTCTCCTGGACAATAGGGGAAAGTGTCGTAGAAAGTTATACCGATGGATCAATTTTATTAGTACAGGGATACCACCAACCAGCTATGAAAATAACACCGCTTATAGCAGTATCAGGATTTAAAGATATTATCTCGGTCTATCCGAATCCTGCAACAGATTTCATTGTGATCTCTTTAAAAAAAAATGCAGCAGAGCATCCTATTGAAAAAGTCAAAATACTATTGCAGGATTTAGGCGGCCGTTTAGTACATCAGGCAGAATTTGCAAGCCGGGAGCACAGGATAGATGTACAGCTCCTGGCAAACGGTATGTACATATTACGACTGATGAATGCGGAAGATAACAGCTTTATCGGCAGCTATACTATTGAAAAACTAAAGTAGATGATCTTTAAAAATATATGATATTTAAAACTAACAATTATAAAAGGACACCATGAAAAAACTATCCGCATTTATCATGAGCGTGATGCTTGGTATTTCAGGCATCGCATACTCACAGCAGCAGGCAGTAACACCTGAAGGATTTAAGTACCAGGCATCTCTGCGTAACCAGCAGGGAGAAGTGATAGCTGACAAACTTGTTTCTATCCGTATAAGTATTCTTTCAAAAGGAAACAATGTAAAAGGCGGTGGCAATACTGAAACAGTATATTCAGAAGTACATACTGTGTCAACCAACAAGCTCGGCATGGTGAACTTTGAGATCGGGAATGGTATACGTGCTACAGGAGAATTCAGCGCGATACAGTGGGGAAGCTCCGAGCATTTCGTACAGATCGAGATGGATGAAACAGGCGGCGACAGCTATAAAGTGCTGGGCACCTCACAGCTGATGTCAGTGCCATACTCGCTTCATGCAAAGATGGCAAGTGACGTAATGCCGGGTTCAATTACTATACAGAATGAAATTGCAGCACGTAAAGAAGCAGATGAAGTGCTGCAAAGCCAGATCAATATTATCCGCCAGTTGATGGAAAATAAGGCTACAGATAAGGGCGGCAGTGATAGAACGTTAGGTATAGCGCAGGATCTGGAATCATTAAAGAACCGTTATGAGGCAGATTCATCTGCAAAGAATACCCGCATCAATAACAACCTGACGCGTTTTACCAATGATAGTGCAGCCAAGCAGATACAGATAACGAATAACCTTACACGTTTTAAAAATGATTCGGTTGCCCTGCGTAACCTGATCGCAGCAGAAGTATCTCGTGCTCAGGCAGCAGAAGGTGTATTGCAGACAAATCTGGACACAGAAGCAGCTGCCCGTACCACAGATGTGAACAATGAAGAAAACCGTGCTACAACAGCAGAAGCAGATCTGCAAAGCCAGATCAATAACCTGAATACATCTACAAACGCTTCGGTAGCAACGGAAACAGCACGGGCGCAGGCAGCGGAAACAACACTTGCTAATGGACTTGCTGCAGAAATTACAAGGGCCACAGGAGCAGAAACAACATTAGATACAAAGATAGCGCAAGAGAAAAACCGCGCTGAAGGAACAGAAGGCGGACTGCGGAGTGACCTCAATGCAGAAATTACACGGGCAACAGCTGCAGAGCAGACTAACGCAACAGCAATCATAACCGAAGCAACCCGTGCAACAGCAGCCGAAACAACATTAGACGGTAAGATCACAACTGAGAAGACTCGTGCAGAATCAGCAGAAGCCGGACTTACATCTGCCATATCAACAGCTGCTGCAAATGCTTCAACAGCAACGGCAGCAGTTCAAGCTAATCTCAATGCAGAGATAGCCCGCGCTACTGCTGCCGAGCAGTCAAATGCAGCAGCAATTACAACTGAAGCCGCCGCCGCACGCGCAGCAGAATCAGGACTTGACAGCCGTGTTGATGCACTTGAAGCAACAGACCTGAACCAGGCAGCGATCAACGCAGCGCAAGCGACAAACAATGCAAATCAGTCAGCAGCTATTACAGCCAATGCAGCCGCAATTGAAGCAGAAGCAGCAACCGCGCGTGCCGCTGAACAAGCCAATGCAACGGCAATCACAGACGAAACTACGCGTGCAACAGATACCGAAACAGGATTAGACACAAAGATCACAACTGAGAAAAATCGTGCAATAGCAGTAGAGGGCGGACTTCAGACAGCTGTCACAGAAGAAGCAGCAACAGCGAGAGCGGCTGAACAATCCAATGCAACAGCAATCACAACTGAAGCAACAACCGCGCGTGCAGCCGAAGCCGCCCTTGCAGCCGACATAGCAGCAGCAGCAGAAGCAAACGCAACAATAACCAGCGGCCTTCAGGCACAGATCACAGCAGAAGTAAACCGTTCAACAGGAGTTGACGCAGCTCAGGCTCTAACAAACCTGCAGCAGGCACAAACCAACGCAGCGCTTCAGGCGGCAATTGCAGCAGAAGCAGCAACAGCGAGAGCTGCCGAGCAGGCAAATGCAACAGCGATTACAAACGAAACAAGCCGTGCTGCATCTGCCGAAACAACATTAGACACAAAGATCACAACAGAGAAGAACCGTGCAACAGCCGCCGAAACACTATTAGACGGAAAAATAACAGCAGAAACAGCTCGCGCTCAAGCAGCTGAGCAAACAGTGGGAGGATTTGTAATCTCAGAAGCCGTCAGAGCCGGAGTAGCCGAAGCCGGATTGCAATCGCAGATTACAGCCGAAGTAAACCGCTCGACCGCAGTTGACGTAGCTCAGGCAACAACTAATGCAGCTCAGACAACAACAAACACAAACCTGCAAATAGCGATCACAAACGAAACTAACCGCGCTACAGCTGCTGAGCAAGCTCTTGCTGGTGCAACAGCTGGAGTGCAAACCAACCTCAATGCAGAGATCACGCGAGCAACAAATGCGGAAACAATATTAGATACAAAAGTAACAACAGAAAAAACACGTGCCGAAGCAGCAGAAGGTGTACTTGACACACGGGTTGATGCTCTGGAAGCAACAGCCACAAACCAGGCAACAACAAATGCAGCGCAGGCGGAAAATAATGCTTCGCAGGCGGCTTCCATTACAGCCAATGCTAATGCTATCACAGCTGAAACTGCCCGTGCAACGGCTGCTGAAGCAACGAAGTGGAGTAATACAGGAAATACAGGAACAAATGCAAATACAAACTTCATCGGAACGACCGACAATGTTGACCTTGTAACAAAAACAAACAACACAGAAAGACAACGTATTTCTGCTGTAGGAAAGACAACAATATCAGGCCCTGTAGAGATCAGCACAACGACCGGATCACTCCTTCTTCCACGCCTGACAACCACACAAAGAGATGTTCTTACTCCTGCTGGCGGAATGACTATTTATAATACCACTGCCAATAAGTTTCAGGGATATACTGCTGCTACAGAAGCGCTTGATCAGAGTAATACAAGCTCTGCGTATGGCGGCTCAGAGTTAAGTTCTTTCGGCCAATCCTTTACAGCGGGAATAACAGGGAATTTATCCAAGCTCGGATTAAATATATTTATTGTTACAACTCCCGGCAACTGGACGTTAAAAATCAAGAATGGAACCGGAGCCGCTGCACCATTTTATACACAGACTCTTACTATTAATACAACTGGCGACCAGGCCTTTGCTATCACCGGGTCGGTTCCTCTTACCAGCGGCAGTGTTTATAGTTTTTGGTTAGAACCCGTCAGTAATAGTTACGCGTATGGTACGAGAAGTCCTGACTTCTATGCTGGAGGTAATATGTTCAACTGGACCTCAGGGGAACAGTATCCTGTCCAATATGACATTACATTTAAAACATATATTACAACTGTAGCAGCTGCCTGGCAGGATATGCCGGGTGCATCTGTAGCCGATCTTACTGCATCAACTGACGGACTTCAAACACAGATTACAGCAGAAGTAACCCGCGCAACAGGAGTAGATGCAGCACAGGCAACTACAAATGCAACGCAAGCAATTAATAATGCTTCACAGGCAGAATCCATCACTGCAAATGCAACAGCCATCACCAACGAAACAACGCGTGCTACAGGGATTGAAGCCGAGTTACGTACGGATGTCAATACAGCAACCAATGTAAACAACTCTCAGGCAACCGCCATCACAGCAAATGCAAATGCTATTACCACAGAAACGGCCCGCGCACAGGCAGCAGAAGCCGCCCTTGCAGCAACGGCCGCAACGAAATGGGGTAATACAGGAAATGCAGGAACAAATGCAAATACAAACTTCATCGGTACGACTGACGACATTGACCTGATAGCTAAGACAAACAACACAGAACGTCTTCGCATCAAGTCATCAGGACAGGTAGAGATCAATACAACAACCGGATCACTTCTTCTGCCACGCCTGACCACAGTACAAAGAGATGCGCTTACTGCCGCACCGGGTATGACCATCTACAACACCACGACAAATAGGTTCCAGGGGTATGGTACTGTCGCCGGTGGAACTGGTACAGAAGCCCTTGATCAAAGCTATCAGGGACAGCAAACCTATGCTGGCTTTAGCAGCTTTGCACAATCATTTACGGCAGGCGCTGCAGGTACGTTGAGCAGGATTTCATTGTTTACACGAGGTAATGGAAGCGGCTCTGGTACATATACGTTAAATATCAGAAGCGGCTCCGGACAGACTGGAACAATTCTATCAACTCAAACAGTCACGCTGAATAATAATATTAATGGCGAGCAAAGTTTCCCGATCACAGGATCAACCGTCAATGTTACCAGTGGTTCTCGATATACCTTGGAATTTATCCGTACTGGTGGATCTTATATTATTATTTACTATAATGATCCAGGTGGCTATGCAGGCGGTCAATTGTTTCTGGAATATACTAGTAATTCCCAATATGATTTGTCTTTTAAAACATATATCACATCAGGCACAGGTGGCGGAAGCACAGCCCTTGGCTGGCAGGATATGCCGGGCGCATCAGCAGCTTCTCTTGCTGCTTCGGAAGCAGGAATGCAGACGCAGGTAACAAACAACCTGACACGTTTTAAAAACGATTCAACAGCCGTTCGTGGATTGATTACTAACGAAACCAACCGTGCAACGAATGTTGAGTATGGATTACGTAACGATGTCAATACAGCGACCGCTACAAATAATTCCCAGGCAACAGCAGTTACAATAAATGCTAACGCTATTACAGCCGAAAGAGCCCGCGCTACAACAGCAGAAAACGGTCTTGATTCTCGTGTAGCTGTTTTAGAGGTAACTGATGCTACACAGGCAGCAACAAATGTGGAATTGCAATCACAGATCACAGCAGAAGTAACACGCGCAACAGGAATTGAAGATGGATTACGTGCTGATGTTGATGCATCAACATCAACAAACAATTCTCAGGCATCAGCCATCACAGAAAATGCAAATTCTATTACAAACGAAACAACCCGTGCTCAGGCAGCAGAGGCAGCACTTGCAACAACAGCGGCGGCAAAATGGGGCAACACTGGTAATGCAGGAACAAATGCTAACACAAACTTTATCGGTACAACAGACAATGTTGACTTGATAACAAAAACAAATAATGCAGAAAGAATGCGTATCACTTCTACCGGTAAGGTTCAGGTATCAGGCCAGGTAGAGATCAATACAACTACAGGTGGTTTTATAATGCCGAGAATGACTACCACTCAGAGAAATGCCCTTACAGAAGTACCCGGTATGACCATTTATAATACGACTACGGACAAGTTCCAGGGATATAGCAATAGTGGTACTGATCCGCTCAATGAAACACAAGATCAGAATAATGTCGCAACTGCAAGCACTTTCCCACTTGGCACTTATGGCCAGTCTTTTACTGCAGGTATTACGGGAGCTTTAACGAGATTTGGCCTTGTAATAGCTGTGGTTACCACACCGGGTACATATACTTTCAAAATTAGAAACGGTACTACCGGCTCTGCCTTTTATACACAATCTATCAGTATTACAGCAGGTGGTGGTGCTGGCAATCAAACGTTTGCGGTAACAGGGCCAGTAAGTCTGATAGCCGGAAATGTCTATAGTATGTGGTTTGAATCTACCGGTGGCAGTTCCTCTGCATATTACGGTACGGATACATATAGCGGAGGCAGCAAGTTCAATTGGTCAACCAATGTATATGAAACCTACGACATTAATTTCAGGACATTTGTTACGCCGTATGGTGCATGGGTAAATCTTCACTAAAACTTAATCATTACACTTTTAAAAGCCGGTTTCTTTTTAAAAAAAGAACCCGGCTTTTTCTTTGAACTCGTTTAAACTTTTTAAAAGTCATGTATAATCCTCCTCGGCTACGCCGTTTCCCACTCCCGGGGGATGCAAATTCAAAGTATCTCCCTTTTTAAGGGAGATGTCCGCAGGACAGAGGGATAATACGTTATATTTTTAACAAGTTCTTTCTTTTTAAAAAACTCCTTTCCCGCTAAATCCTTATATTAGCAAATCTCTCAGATTCTTTTTAAAAAACCACCCAATTCGCCAAAATGTTCGAACAAACCTTTAAAAACATAGACGACATCCTCCACAAGGACGCGGGCTGCGGCTCAGAACTCGACTACGTGGAGCAAACCTCCTGGATCCTCTTTTTAAAATATCTCGACGACCTGGAAAAAGACAAGGAAACCTCGGCGCAGCTTTCCGGCAAAATGTATTTCCCGATTATTTGTAATGAATTCAAATGGTCAACATGGGCAGCACCGAAAAAAGCAGACGGAAAGATTGACCATAATGCAGAAACCGGCGACGATTTAAAAGACTTTGTTGACCACAAACTTTTCCCGTATTTAAAAAAGTTTAAAGAATCGGCGTCGGGGCCGGACACGATTGAGTATAAAATCGGCGAGATATTCAGCGAACTGAAAAACCGGCTGCAAAGCGGCTACAACCTGCGCGAGGTCATCAACAAAATTGACGAGCTGCGCTTCCGCACACACGCCGAAAAGCACGAAATGTCGCATCTCTACGAAGCGAAGATCCAGAATATGGGCAACGCCGGGCGCAACGGCGGCGAATATTACACGCCGCGCCCGCTCATTACCACGATTGTAAAAGTTGTCGCGCCGAAAATTGGCGATAAGATCTACGACGGCGCGGTGGGTTCTGCCGGGTTTCTCGTGGAGGCGTTTGGGTTTTTAAAAGAAAGCCGCGAGCTTTCCACTTCTGACATGGAAATTCTCCAGAAGCGCACATTCTACGGCAAGGAAAAGAAATCGCTGGCGTATATCATCGGCACGATGAACATGATACTCCACGGCATCGAAGCGCCCAATATCGTCCACGCCAATACGCTCGCCGAAAATATCGCCGACATACAGGAGCGCGACCGCTACGACATCGTGCTTGCCAATCCGCCCTTTGGCGGCAAGGAGCGCGCCGAAGTGCAGCAGAATTTCCCCATCAAAACAGGCGAGACCGCGTTTCTTTTCCTCCAGCATTTCATCAAGATTTTAAAAGCGGGCGGCAGCGCGGGCATTGTCATCAAAAATACCTTTCTCTCCAATACCGATAATGCGTCCGTCTCGCTGCGCCGCAAACTACTGGAGGAGTGCAATCTCCACACCATTCTCGACCTGCCGGGCGGCACGTTTACCGGGGCGGGCGTGAAAACCGTGGTGCTGTTTTTTAAAAAGGGCGAGCCGACGGAAAAAGTGTGGTACTACCAGCTCAACCTCGCGCGCAATCTCGGCAAGACCAACCCGCTGAATGAAGCCGACCTCGCCGACTTTATCGCGCTGCAAAAAACGAAAGCTGACTCCGAGAACTCCTGGTCGGTGCATATCCGCGATATAGACGAGGCGACGCGCGACCTCTCCGTCAAAAATCCTTTTAAAAAGGAAGAAGCCGGGCTGCGAGAGCCGCATGAGCTTTTAAAAGAAATACAGATGCTCGATGAAGAGTCCGCCATGCTTTTAAAAGAAATCGCGGAGCTTGTGTAATGGTGAATTGGGAAGTGAAAAAGTTGGGGGAAGTGTGTGAAACAGGTTCTGGTGGAACGCCTTTAAAAGCTCATAAAGATTATTATGAAAATGGAAATATCCCGTGGCTTTTAAGCGGAGAAGTTAGTCAGGGTGAAATCTTTGAAGCAAAGAATTTTATTACTGAAAAAGGTTTTAAAAACTCGTCTGCGAAGTTATTTCCAAAAGATACAGTTTTAGTTGCAATGTATGGCGCAACTGCCGGACAAGTTGGAATATTACGTTTTGAAGCAACAACAAATCAAGCTGTTTGTGGAATTCTTCCGAATGATAAGACTATTCCTGAATATTTATATTACTGTTTTCTTTCAAAAAAAGATGAATTAATTTCACAAGCTGTTGGCGGTGCTCAACCCAATATTTCTCAAATTAAAATTAGAAATACCGAAATCCCGCTTCCACCACTCGAAGAGCAGCAGCGCATTGTTGAAATATTAGACAAAGCTTTTAAAAACATAGAAAAGGCAAAAGAGAACGCGGAAAAGAATTTTAAAAACGCCCGCCAGCTTTTTGAGTCGTATCTGAATTCTGTTTTTAAAAATGGTGGCGCGGATTGGGAAGAGAAAACGTTGGGTGAAATTTGTAAAACAACTCAGGGAGTGCAGATTCCAAAGAATTTTCAATCAAGTTCTTTACAAGGTAATTTTAAAAGATATTTATATATTTCAGATTTTGATCACGAAAAAAATCTTAAATATGTTGAGGATAAATATCCTTCAAAAATTGTAACTCCCAAAGATTTGATTGTCGCAAATACTGGCGCTTCAGCAGGTAGAATTTTTCGTGGTATTGATGGTATTTTGAGTAATAATCTTTTTAAAGTATCTTTTTCAGATCGTGTTTTGAATTCAGATTTCTTATATTATTTTGTAACATCTGAGCTTTTTAAAAGTTATCAAAAATCAATAATTCGTGGAACTGCTAATCCTCACATGGGTCATGAGAATTTTAATTCTACCATGATAAATCTTCCACCTTTAAAAGCCCAGGAAAGCATCGTCGCCAAACTCGACGAACTATCCGTAAAAACCAAAAAGCTGGAAGACATCTACCGCCGCAAGCTCTCCGCCCTCGACGCCCAGCCCGGCGGTGAGGCTGTTGCCGAAGAACAGCAGGCGCTTTTTGGCGGCGGCCGGCGGCGTGGCCGATGCCGCCGCGGGCGCGGCCGTCGCGGCTGGTTTGTCGGCAGCGGGGCCGGAGTTGCAGGCGGTGAGGGCCAGCCCGAGCAGGGCGGCCAGGGG
>JAZKFS010000018.1:0-12241 GCA_040386315.1 Bacteroidota bacterium | reverse complement strand
GGTTTCACGGAATGAAACGCTCAAAAAGAACCTGCTGAACCTGCAAAAAAACAAGTTTTTAAAAACGATAACTGAAGATGAAATCAATTTTCTCGTTTCTTCGATTTCCCTTATCGCGCGTTTCTGGATTTCCGAAGCGTCGGTTTCCTTCCGGGGTTGGCCGGAGGAAGCGCAGAAGGAACATTATATTGGCATGATTGCGCGGATTTTGCTGCCGTATGCGACGGCGAAAGGGAAGGCGGAGATTGAGGGATTTTTGTAATAATCTTTTAAAAAAGAAGTGAAAATAATTAAGTGCATCAGGGGAATTATTTACTTTAATTCAGACCTTTTAAAACTATAACCAATTGTCATTGCGAGGAGGTCTTCCGACGTGGCAATCTGCTTTTAAAGCCGTAGGACATCAGAAATCAGATTGCCACGTTGCGGAAGACCGCGCCTCGCAATGACGAAGTATAGATAATTACAACAGTTTGTTGTAGATTTTTTAAATTAGTGTATGAAAAAGTTGAAAACCTTCCGCACACATCTTAGCGAAATGAAAAAAAACAAGGAATTTTCTGCGCGCTTCGAGAAGGAAATGGAAGTTCTCGCGCAGCAGGTGGATTTTGACGAAAGTGTTGAAAAAACCGGTGAGGAAATAAAGCAGAACTGGTGGAAGAAAAACGGCGAAAACTTTTTAAAAGGAGTTCGTCGGTGAAGCTCGTCATTGATACGAATATTCTCTTCTCGCTCCTCCGCTCGGAAAACTCGCCGCTTCGCACCATTCTTTTTGACGAATCCCACACAGTTTACGCGCCGAATTACATCTTTGCTAAAAAATGATTTACGGAATTCTTAAAAAAAAACACAAACTATTCGAAAATATCATTAGGAAATTTTTATCAGGAAATATCAAGTAGAAATTGGTTCTTATCCCACTTATTAAGGGGGACTTAAAAATAGTCAATATTTCCGAACAGTTTCTCCACAAAATTCACTAAGTTGCCGTTTGAAAAATTATCCGAACTCTTTAAAAAGGTGATAGTGATGAAGCTTTTCCTTTTGATAATAATTACCTATAGTATGATTTTAACCAGTTGTACAAATGGGTTTCAAGAACAAAAGAAAGAATTGAAAATCCGAATCAGAAATTTTAATTCCAGTATAAATAAAGTTTCTATTTTATTAGGGTCTGGTTGTAATCGAAAAATGAAATTTGATACGGTGATCTCAATTTCATCATCGTTTCTACAGGATACAATTTGTACATATCCATATACTCAAAGCAAAGATTGCCAATATTTCCTTGTTGTTAGAACAGATAAGTTTGGGGCTGAGACAAATATTGAAGAATGTCATAAGCAACTTTGGGAGATTCGATTAACTCCAGATAGCAGAGTACAAATGTTTAATGTAAAGTTAAAAGATTTTGTTTCAGGGGGGACTGATCATATACTAATTCGCTAATCTACATATTTAAAGTTTTAAAACTACTGGCTTTTAAAAATCCCGCCAATAACCACCCGATTCCTTCGTATTTTTGCCGTATGACAAAAGACAAAGAAACCCCGCTCATGCGGCAGTACAACCAGGTCAAAAAAAAATATCCCGATACAATCCTGCTTTTCCGCCTTGGCGATTTTTACGAGACGTTTGGCGATGATGCGGTCGTGGCGTCGCAGTGCTGCGGCATCACGCTCACCAAGCGCAACGGCAATTCCGAAAATTCTGTGCCGCTCGCCGGATTTCCGCATCACCAGCTGGACAATTACCTACCGAAGCTCGTTCGCGCGGGGCACCGTGTGGCCGTGTGCGAGCAGCTCGAAGACCCGAAGCAGGCGCGCGGCATTGTTCGCCGTGATGTGGTGGAGGTCGTGACGCCGGGCGTGGCGCTCTACGACAAGCTGCTGGAAACCAAGAAAAATACCTACGTCGCGGGCGTCTTTTTAAAAACGGAAAAGGGCGGAAACCTGCTGGCGGGAATTTCCTGCGCGGACGCCTCCACGGGCGAGTTTTTCACAACGGAAGTGCATGGCGCCGAGCTCATGTCGGTGCTGGAAACACTCGCTCCGGCGGAAATTCTCGTGAGTAAACGCCAGCAAAAAGAACTCGACAGCTACCTTGAAAAATTCGCTGAAAAGCCCGCTATCACGAAAATCGAAGAATGGATTTTTGAGGAAAATTTCGCGCGCGAAGCTCTTTTAAAACATTTTAAAACGGCGAATTTAAAGGGTTTTGGCATCGAACATTTTACGGCGGGAATCGCTGCGGCGGGCGCTGTGCTCAATTACATCGGCGAAACGCAAAAGGGCAATCTGCCGCAGTTCCGCTCGATTAGCGCCTTCAATCCGGGCGAATACATGATGCTCGACCACGCCACGCGCCGCAATCTCGAAATCATTTTTTCGATGAATGAATCGCAGCGCGAGGGTTCACTTATCGCGATTCTCGACAAAACACAAACCGCGATGGGCGGACGGCTTTTTAAAAAGTGGATGACGCGACCGCTGCGCAAAATTGACGCGATTAGGCGACGTTTGGAATCGGTTCGTGCGCTTAAAGATAATTATCAACTTCATAAAGTAATCCGCGCAGAGCTTGCTGAAATCGGTGATTTAGAGCGCTTAATTTCAAAAGTCTGCACCGGACGCGCAACGCCGCGCGACATCGTTGCTTTAAAAAAATCGCTGGAGAAAATCCCGCGTATTCAGGAGCTGCTGAATGAGCTTGATTCTGCGCCGCTTAAAGCAATTGCTGCAACGCTTCTACCTTTAAAAAACGTTGTTGAGCAGATTTCAGGCGCAATCGTTGACGAGCCGTCGCTGCAACCCGGAACGGGAAATATTTTTAAAAGCGGCTTTTCAAAAGAACTTGACGACATCCGCGAGGCGATGTATTCCGGCAAAAACTGGATAATCCAGTACCAGGAATCCGAGCGCCAAGCAACGGGAATCCCGTCGCTGAAAGTGAGTTTCACCAGCGTTTTCGGCTACTACATCGAAATCACGAACACGCATAAAAACAAAGCGCCTGAACACTACGACCGCAAGCAAACACTCGCCAACGCCGAACGCTACACAACGCCCGCTTTAAAAGAAATCGAGGCGAAAATCCTCGGCGCAGAGGAAAAAATCACGGAGCTTGAGCAGAAACTGCTTTTTAATATTAAGCTGGAAATTGCTGAATTTGCGCAGGATGTGCAGTCGAATGCTACACGAATAGCAGCACTGGACTGCTTGCAGAGTTTTGCCGAAGCTGCGATGCAGTACAATTATTCCGAGCCCGAAATTGATGAAAGTGAAGTTTTAAAAATCACGAACGGACGCCATCCTGTTGTCGAAAGATTATTGCCAATCGGCGAAAAATACGTTGCAAATTCCACGCTTTTAAAAACCGACGACGAGCAAATTCACATTATTACCGGCCCCAATATGGCGGGGAAGTCGAGTTACCTTCGTCAAACCGCACTCGTCGTTCTGCTTGCACAAATAGGTTCATTTGTTCCCGCGGAAAGCGCTCAGGTTGGGATTGTAGACAGGATTTTCACGCGGGTCGGCGCGCAGGATAATATCACGGCGGGCGAAAGTACGTTCCTCGTGGAAATGCAGGAAGCGGCGAATATTTTAAACAACGCCACGCGCAAAAGTCTGATTCTGCTCGACGAAGTTGGCCGCGGCACAGCGACATTTGACGGAATTTCGATAGCGTGGGCGATTGCCGAATATATTCACAATCACATCGGCGCAAAAACGCTTTTTGCCACGCACTATCACGAGCTGAATGAGCTTGCCGCGCAGTTTGAAAAAATTGAAAATTATCGCGTAGAAGTGGAAGAAGTTTCTGACAAAATTATTTTCACGCACAGAATTTCAAAAGGTCAGGCAGACCATTCATTCGGTATTCATGTTGCAGAAATGGCGGGTTTGCCAAAAGAAGTAATTGCGCGAGCGGGCGAGATTTTAAAAGTTTTGGAAAGTGGCAATGGCGAAATTCCAAAACGAGAAGTTTTAAAAACAGTGAATGTTGAAAAGGAAGATTCTTTAAAAAATGGGAAGCCGGAGCAGTTTTCCATTTTTGAAATTAAGGATGATAAAATCCGCGCAAAAATCGCTGCGATTGATATTAATAATCTCACGCCGATGCAGGCATTTCAGCTTCTTGCCGAGCTACATTCTGAAGCTTTAAAAACATAAACTATGTCTTTTAAAAAATCGTCAATGAAACGCTTTAAATTTTACTAATTTTAAAAGAATAGTTTTTAAAAAGAAATACAAAAAAATATGGCAGATGTATCAGAATTAAAGAAAAAGTTTTTAAAACGCGATCGTGTTTTACGTGCGATTACGAAAGACGGGAAATTCCGCGCTGCCTGTATTAAAAATACGGAAGTCGCGCGAGTGGCGCAGCAGCGACATGCGCTTGATCCGCTTGCGGCAACGCTTCTGGCGCGTACGATGAGCGGCGCGTCGCTGCTTTCCTCTTTTTTAAAAGGTGAGGAACGTACGACGATCGAGATTGATGGCAGCGGCGTATTAAAATATATTTTTGTCGAAGCGCTACAAGTAGGCGAGGTTCGCGGATATGTGCGCTACGCTAAAGATGCGGCTGAACGTGAAGTGGCTACAATTGGTGATGCGATCGGGATCGGGCTTTTTAAAGTGACGCGCGTTTTGTACAATCAGCAGGAGCCGTCTACGGGGATTGTGCAGTTAATCAAAGGCGATATTTCCACTGACCTCGCGTATTATTTAACGCAATCAGATCAAATCCCGTCAGCCGTTGTGCTTGATGTAGATGTAGACGAAAACGGCGCTGTTTCTCATTCGGCGGGGCTGCTTGTGCAGGCAATGCCGGGCGCGACAGAAGCGGAAATTAAAGCCGTGATGGATTCCATCCGTGAGCTTCCTTCGCTTGCGGAGCTGCTCGGAACGGGCTATAATCCCGAGGAAATTCTTCGCCAGGCGCTGCCAACGGAATTTGATGTTGTGAATAATTCGCCCGTGGACTTTTACTGCCGCTGCTCGCTCGACCGTTTTAAAACCATGCTTACGACGCTTGGTGTGGAGGAAATTGAAGGAATGCAGCGCGACGGGCAAAATGAATTGACGTGCCAGTATTGCAATGAGCATTATTACTTAGCGCCGGAGGATTTTGATGTGTTGCTGGCTGAGATGCGCGCGAAGACGAATTAGTGACTGGTGATCTGTAACTGGTAACTGGTAATATATTTTTAAAGCTCCTTTTTAAAAAGAAGGGAGCTTTTATTTTTTGTAACGGAATTAATTTTTTCGGTTTACTTTTGTAGAGTATTTTTTCACTTCACCTTTCCGACAACATGAAAAAACTTCTTTGCATTAGTGCGGCCATTTTCTGCCTTTTAAAAACAGAAACTTTGGCGCAGGATTTTTCTTTTGGTTTTAAATCCGGTTGGAATACATCAAGCGTGGCGGGTTACGACTCCAAATTCACCATTCCTGTTCTAAACCGCGAGGTTACAGCGCAGTCTGTGTCGGGTTTTACCGGCGGTGCTTTTATCAGTTATAATTTTCTTCCGTGGCTGGGAATCCAGACAGAAGCGATCTATGCGAAAAAAGGTGCGATTTACAGTGACGAAATTCCTATCGCGATCTCGGATTTTATTACGTTCCCGCTTCCTCTCCCGATCCCGCCCTCAAGCCTGAAATTCCATTCTGAATATACGGGCAAATATCTTGAAGTGCCGCTGTTGATAAAATTTACAGCGCCGTTTGATTTTCCTTTAAAACCTGTTTTTTATACCGGGCCGAATTTTGCTTTCCTGATGAGCAAAAGCCAGAATACAACGTATGAATCCGAACTTTTTAATCTGATCCCGGCCGGTTTTATTGATGTGAAATCATTTTTTCCGCCGGCTGATTTTTCTTTAAAAAGCATGGATTTTGGCTGGACGGTGGGCGGCGGCGCTGAGTATGAGCTTTTAAAATCTATGGCGATCGGCGCGGATGTGCGCTATACGATGGGTTTTAAAAGCGCGGTGGATTCCGTGAGTTTTCAGTCTTCGTCAAGTTTTCCGGGTGCGCCTGCGCAGAGCTTTTCGCAGGAGAATCCTGATATAAGACATCGCTCACTGTCGATTATGGGAACACTTCAATATAAGTTTTAAAAATTTTTAATTCGCCATCAGGCAGCAGATCGCCGTTACATCTACAATGTCATCAGCCGTGCAGCCGCGTGAAAGGTCGCAATATGGGCGGCGCAAACCCTGAACGATTGGCCCAAGTGCCTGTGCGCCTGCGAGTCGTTCGGTAATTTTATACGCGATATTGCCGGAATTAAGATCAGGGAAAATGAACACATTTGCTTCACCTTTTAAAACCGAATCGGGCGCTTTTCGTGCGGCAATTTGGGGGACGAAAGCTGCATCGAACTGCAACTCTCCATCAGCAATAATATCGGGATAATTCTTTTTAAAAAACTCAAACGCTTCCTGTATTTTTACAACGCTTGCGTGATTAGCGCTGCCTTTTGTAGAAAAGGAAAGAAATGCAACGCGAGGTTCATTTTCTGTTACATTTTTAAAATTCACCGCAGTTGAAAAAGCAATCTCGGAAAGCTGTTCAGCAGTTGGCTCAGGTAAAACTCCGCAGTCAGCATATGCCAGTACGCGGTCTTTTAAAACCATCAGGAAATACGAACTGACGGTTTTAATTCCTTCCGCCGTTCCCACCGATTGGATTCCTGCGCGAATTACGTCGCCCGTCGTTGAAAGTGAACCCGCTACGCAGCCATCCACACGCCCCGTATCAGCCATCATTCCGGCAAAAATAAGCGGTTTTAAAACTTCTTCCCGCGCCTGCTCGCGCGTGATTCCTTTAGATTCGCGCTTTTTAAAAAACTTTTCTGCAAATTCATCAGTAAAATCTGAATGTGCAGGATTAATGATCTCGATTGAATTAAGGGAAATTTTTAAAGAATCGGCAAGCTGTTGGATTTCCTCAAGCGAACCAATTAAAACCGGGCGCGCGATATTCTCATTGATAAGAATTTCTGCTGCGCGAATTGTACGCTCATCAAGTGAATCCGGGAAGGCGATAGTTTTTTTTAAAAGTGAAGCTTTGGCGCGTAATTCCTGCGTGTAATTTTCGGTCATGTACGATATTCTTTTAAAAGATTTCTTTTAAAACGGGAGTAGGTAATTCGCCGAAAAAGGAAGTGTGAATGTGCTTCGCTTGTCGCCACTGACTGGATCGGCAGTCGTGACCTGGGTAGAGGCGGCGTCACGGTTTGAAATGAAAAGTTCATTTCTTTTAAAATTATACACAATCCCGGAAGCAGGGATCGTTCGCTGGATGACTTTGGCGCTATTGTGGCGGCGCGCATCTACGCGGATGAGTGATTTTTTAAAAGCAACAAAAGCGTACGGGTAAGCGGACTGGGCAAGTGCGAAACCTATCGGAACGCCGATCAGAGAGTCTTTTGCCACTTCAAAAACGGAAACGGAGCTGATCGTCTGGCGCGTGGCAGCATCAATAAATGTAAGCCGTGCCGGAGATTTTGCCTCGCCTTCTTTTAAAAGCTTTCCGCCGCCGAGCGACAAGACCAGCATTTCGTTTTGTTCGGGATGGCCTTGCAGCGCCATCGGTGCGGTGTGAACGGGAAGAGTCGCCTCAACAATATTCGTGCGCGTATCAATGACGGAAACTGTATTGTCGTCCTGATTCGCTACGTACACCTGATTGCCCACAGCTGCGATAGCGACAGGAACGCGCCCGACAGCGATAGTACGCGCTACGGTGTTTGTGGTAATATCAATGACGCTGACCATACTGGAATTTGCATGAATAACGTACGCGGTCGTTGCATTGGCAAATGTAATATCAAGTGCGCTACCGGAATTAGCGCCCAAATCAATGCCCCCGACCTTTTTAAAAGTTTTATTATCTACAACTTCGATCTGGGCGCTGTCCTTTTTTAAAAGATAGAGAGCGCCTTTATATTCCACGATCTTCGTTACTGCCGGAAATTCCTGCTGATTCGCTGAAAAATACGCGTCATCCTGTATGATCTTTGAGCCCGGATGCTCGATAATTTTTAAAGCCGCCGGGGTTTCACTTGCCGCGAGCAGCTGCCATGAGGTTTCCGTCGTGCCGATCACGCGTTCTTCGGGTTTGCAGGAGCTGAAAATTGCGGCAGCAGAGATACAAAGGCAGATATTTTTTAAAACGATATTTTTCATAATTTCCTTCGTATTTTCTTTTAAAAACTACATTTGTGATGATCGGTTACAATTGCGCGATAAATTCTTTTAAAAGCTCTGTCATTTTTGGTTCGGCCAGCGCAGCGGCTTCCAGCACTTCGGCAAGCGTGACAGCTTTGAGCGAATCGGGAAAACATTCGTCCGTGATAATAGAAACACCGAGAACTTCCATATTCATGTGACGCGCTACGATATTTTCCGGTACGGTGCTCATGCCAACGACGTCAGCGCCGATCGTCCGCAGGAATCTGTATTCGGCACGCGTCTCAAGATTTGGGCCAGCAACTGCTACATAGACGCCTTTCTGCACTTTAATTTTTAAATCAATCGCAATTTCTTCCGCGAGTTTTAAAAGCCGCTGCGAATATGGTTCGCTCATATCGGGAAATCGTGGTCCGAGTTCGTTGTCATTCACGCCGATCAGCGGATTGTCGCCCAGCAGATTAATATGATCGGTCATCAGCATCACATCGCCTTTTTTAAAAAGCGGGTTCATCGCGCCGCACGCGTTGGAGACGACGAGAGTTTCCACGCCAAGAGATTTCATCACACGCACGGGGAATGTGATCTGCTGCATGGAATATCCTTCGTAATAATGGAATCGCCCCTGCATCGCGATCACCTGCTTGCCGCCGAGCGTACCGATGATGAGCTTTCCCTTGTGCGATTCCACGGTAGAATGCGGGAAATTAGGAATTTCCTCGTACGGAATAATAATTTCCGCATCAATTTCGTTGGCTAATCTTCCAAGCCCCGTTCCGAGAATGATCCCGACCGTTGGCTTATTCTTAAAACGCCCTTTTAAAAAGGTGGTTGTCGTCTGTATTTGCTCGCGTATTTCTGCAACTGAAAGCATAAGTCGTTGTATCGTATCAAATTAAAAAAAACTTTGGCGCGTTATAGTACGTACGTTATGAAAAATACGGAATATTTATGAAAATAACGTTTTTAAAAGTACCTTTTTAAAAGTACCTTTTTAAAAGTAAACTTTAAAAGAAAAGTTAAAAAAAAAATTCCTGAAAAATTAAAATTCTACATTTTAAAATTACGTTCTCCGAAGATGGCTGTGCCGATACGAACGATCGTTGCACCTTCCTCAATGGCAATTTCAAAATCATGCGTCATTCCCATGGAGAGATGATAAAAAAATTTATTCCCAAACTTTTCCTGTAAATCATTACGTATATCTCGCAGCATTGAAAATTCACGGTGAGCTGAGATATCATCATCATTAGCGGGAATGGTCATTAGCCCGGCAGGAAAAATATTCGGAAGTTTTAAAAGCTCTTCAGCGAGTTGTATAACTTCTTCCGGCTGGCATCCGCTTTTAGAAAGTTCGCCGGAAGTATTGACCTGTACAAGAATCTGAATAGTTTTATTTGCTTTTAAAGCCTGTTTTGAAATTTCCTGCGCAACTTTTAAAGAATCCACCGAATGTATCATTGTGGTGTAGGGAACAACATATTTGACTTTGTTCGTCTGGAGATGTCCTATAAAATGCCATTCAGGTTGTGGCTGATCTTCAAAGGTTTTTAAAAAATATTCTGCTTTTTCGCGTAATTCCTGTGCGTAATTTTCTCCGAAGACGGTAATGCCGGTTTTAAAAGCGGCTTCGAGAATTTCTGCCGGTTGTGTTTTAGAAACGGAAACAAGCAGGATTTCCCCGGATTCCTGACTATGGTGAGCAGCAGTATTGATGCGCTGCTGAATAACTTTAAAATTCCCGGCGATCGCGTTATTTTGCATGAAAGAGTTTAGGCTTAGTAGTCAGGTACATGTAAGTTTTCCTGCTAATTTACGCATAGGTTTTTTATTATGAATGATATATCATAAAAAATTCTTATATTGCAGGAATAGTAATTATCGCGTAATAGCCGAAAGTTATCGTAATCTGTATAATTTAATTTTAAAAAAATGTAACAAAAATTATACACAGCTATTATTACACAAATGATAGGCATTGATATCCAAATCTGACAGTTTCAATTCTCATTTCCATATTTTTTTTAATTTTTTTATTGAGGACTAAACGTATGTTTAAACGTTTACTCAGTGTGTGTGTGGTGGTAGCAGCCTTGCTGACTACAGCTCCGGTACAGCCCGTACTACATGCACAGACGCTGGTCACAGTAGGCCAGCAGAATACGACTACCGCCATCTGGTATGGTGGTGGATATTCGATGTATTATTTTTATACGAAAATATATAGCGCTGCGCTATATAATAGTACCGTACTTCAGCAGTCAAATGGCGGTACAGCTCCTATCGGACTGATCTCCAAGATCGAGTGGAAAGCCGGTCCAAGCGCTCCCTATGGAAGCAACTGGACAAATAAAGGGCAGACTGTAAAGGTATATATGGGTATATCGCCAACTGCTCAATTCCCTACGGGTAACCTTCCGGGCTGGACAACATTTGTCGGTGGTGGCGGTAATACTGCTCTACAGAATGTGCAGCTTGTCTATGAGGGGTTAGGGCTTATTGGTAACTACGGATTAAATAACTGGGCTCCTCTTGAACTTACTAATAAATATCTGTACACAGGTGGTCACCTTGTGATAGCGATCCAGATAGACAAACCGGAAGGCCAGTTTACTAATCCGGGATATCTTGATGATTACGGTTACTGGTGGGCTACATATCTTGCCGGCGATGCTCCAAACGGTACAAACCGTACAGCAGCATACTGGTATGGTTATAACGGATATGACGGAACCGGTACCGGCTATACGTATGATTATTACGGCCGCGTAGTTGTTCGTTTATCTATATTAAGCGGAATCGAAGCATCCTTCCCGGATGATCAGGATCCCCGCCGTGTATTACGTGCAGGTGAGATCTACGGCGGACAGGATGCAGCGCATCCACAGCCGTCTCTTACCTTCCGTGCAAGCCCCGGTGCAACAAATCTTACCTTTAAGATCGTAAGTGTATCAACAGGCCAGCCGATTTATATCGCTACCGAGGGTGGTAATCCGAATGATACGATCATTAACCTGAATTACAGTACAAGCGGGCTTGTGACCTATAATTTCACAAGCGCAAAAGGATCAGCTGCCGGTACGAACGGTGCGCTTGACCTGACGAATACTCCTGGTGGAGCTTTCCGCCTGGTAGCTTCCTATTCTACTCCTGCATCAGGTTATAATCAGGACTGGGTAAAGGAATTCAGTATTGCTTACTCTGATGACCTTGCGATCCGCCAGATCGTAGCGCCAAATCCGAGCACGGATGCACGTGCATTCAAATATCCACGTGGTACCCCGATCCCACTGCAGGCAAAATTCCAGAACGTGGGACTGAACAACGTAACGAACTTCCGCGCAGTAGCTGAGATCCGCAATTCAGCCAACACGGTAGTCTACACCGACACGGTAAACTACACGGGCAACATGGCAACGGGCGACATTGCAACGATCGACTTTGCAAACTTTGCAACACTGAACGTCGGCAGCTATAATGTCCGCATCTGCGGTATCCTTATCGGCGCATTTGACCAGCAGTCAGGTAATGACTGTCTGCCGTCGAGCGGCACATACACATTTGCCGTGCAGTACAGCGTTGAAGCTGAAGCTACAGCGATCATTACACCGGCAACCAACGGCGTATACTACTCAGGCCGTCCATTCGAGCCGATGGCAGTATTTACGAACAAAGGGATCGAGGACCTGTCCGACATTCCTGCGACGCTGACCATCCGCAACCAGCAAGGAACAATAGTATACACAAGCTCGATCATCATCAGCGACATCGCACGCAACTCATCAGCCAACGGACTATTTGCAAAATTCACAGCTCCGGCATCCGGAACATATGAAGCATGTGTAAGCATAGACCATCCGGATGATGCAATAAGCGCGAACAACATCGTGTGCAGCAACTTTAACGTACTGGGACAACTTTCCGGCACGTACACGATCGGTACGCAGAATCAGGGCGGCACACGGAACTTCACAACGATGCAGGACGCAGTTGATGCATTATATGCACGCGGTGTGAACGGCCCCGTGATATTTGAACTGA